>CAIUXE010000111.1 GCA_903902965.1 uncultured Actinomycetes bacterium | reverse complement strand
CGATCAACCAATTTCTGGTTGTCGTGGTTTGGGGCCGATGACATTGGGGCTTGCCTGCCTTTCTGCCGTTATCTAGGGGTACTCAAATTAGGGGTACTCGCCGTAGAGTACCGCTCAAAGATATCCATAAATGGGGGCAAAATGCAGGCAACTGTCTTTGATGAGCGACGAAATATTCTCGGTGAGGGCCCAACCGCCACCGGAGTTAAAAATGAGCAGATTCAATGGGTCGACATCATGGGCAAGCTGGTCCGCACCCGACATTTAATCACTGGAGAAATTTCGGAATATCAGACACCTGAGCATGTTGGTTTTGCAATCCCGCGCAAGAGTGGCGGAGATGTAATTGGTACAGCAAATGGACCACACCTACGCGATGCAGATGGAACTTTGCATAAATTGCCAACACGGATTGATGCTGATGGTTTTAGCGCGACTCAAGTAGTTCGTTGGAATGATGGGAAAATTTCTCCTGCCGGAGATTTATTTTTGGGAACGATGGGTTATAAATTTGAAAATAACGCTGCTGCTCTTTATCAGATGCGCGGAGATGGAAAACATATGCGTCGGATTTTCGGTGACGTGACAATCAGCAATGGTCTTGATTGGACTCCTGATGGAAGAACTATGTTTTACATTGATACGACTTTACAAAGAGTTGATAAATTAGATGTAGTGGAAAGGGATGTGATCAACCGTCGCCCATTTATAAATTTCCCAGAGAGCATGGGAATGCCAGATGGAATGTCAGTTGATGCAAATGGAAATCTTTGGGTCGCATTTTGGACCGGTTCTGCAGTGCGTTGCTTTGATGGTGAAAACGGCAAGCAACTAGATGAAATAAATTGTCCTACCCCGAGAATTACTTCGTGTGTATTTGCTGGTGAAAATTTGGATCAATTAATCATCACTAGTGCTCGCGAAGAAAGTGAAGTGGGCGAACCAAAGGAATCAGGAATGACATTCATCGCAACTCCCGGAGTGCGTGGTCAAAAGACCACACTCTTTGGAGCGTAATGCCTGATCTATATACCTTTGGCGAAGCTATGGCGTTGTTTCTATCCGAGGACACAGATTCAGTGATTGATGCGAAGTTGTACCGCAGAAGTACAGCCGGCGCTGAAGGAAATGTTGCCGTAGCAGTTTCAAGACTTGGTCTGCATGCACATTTTTATACTCACCTAGGACAAGATGAGTTAGGCACGGCAATTCTTGATGACTTCATCGCTGAAGGCGTGGATGTCTCTGAAGTTAAGCGAGTGCCAGAATTTAGTGGCACTATGATCAGAAATCCTGGCACTACCCGCCCTGTTGAAGCTACATATTTAAGAAAAGGCGCAGCAGCTACAACTATTTCGCCATCTGATATTAATTTAGGAATGTTGCACTCATCTAAATGGGTTCATACAACTGGGATTACTTGTGCAATTTCTACATCAGCCGCAGATGCCGTTGATTTTGCATTAACAAAAGCCAGAGAGGCAAAAATTTCTTGCAGTTTAGATTTGAATATCAGAAGAAAACTATGGAGCGAAGCTCAAGCAAGAGTTGTTCTTGAGCCTTTAGCCCATGATGTTGATCTGCTAATTGGTGGAGAAGATGAGTACGTCGCGATCTTCGGTGAGAAAGATCCAAAACGTGCCTTGGAATTAGTTGCTGAACGTGGATGCAAAATTGCAATCATGACAAAAGGTGACCAAAAAATTAAATACCTTATTAATGGTGAGTTCGGGGAAATCACTCCACCGAAAGTTAAAGCTGTTGATCCAGTTGGATCAGGTGATGCATTTACAGGCGGAGTCATCTCAGGCTTGCTAAGTGGTTTGAACGCAATAGATGCAATAAAACAGGGGAGCGTTTCTGGTGCACGTGTAGCAAGCCAATTTGGCGATTGGGCGGGATTGCCAACAGGTGTGAAAGGTAGAACTGATCCAGCGATAATTTCCCAACTAACCGGAGGAGTCCAATGAGTGTTGTCGATACATTATTGAAAAGCGGCGCTGTAGCGATTGTCCGTACTGCTGATCAAGCTAGTTGTCAGGAGGCTGCTGATGCAATTGTTGGCGCTGGATTAACTTCAATTGAAATTACACTCACAACACCAGGGGCTTTTGATGTTATTGCCTCACTGGCAGCACGTGACAATGTTTGCGTTGGAGTAGGAACGGTTCTGACAACTGCAGATGTAGCAAACGCAGCAAAAGCTGGTGCAACTTTTGTGGTTTCCCCAAATACAAATCCTGAAGTTATTGCAGCCACAAAAAAAGCTGGCTTGATTTCAATTCCTGGAGTTGCGACTCCAAGTGATGTCGCTGCTGCACTCGCTGCTGGTGCCGATGTGCTGAAATTATTTCCAGCATCTTCATATGGACCAGCGCACCTAAAAGCATTGCGTGATCCATTCCCTGGAAATCTTTGGTGTCCCACCGGTGGATTGAGCGTGGCAGCGGTACCTGATTGGTTTGCTGCTGGGGCAAATATGGTTGGACTCGGTGGCCCTCTTCTAAAAGGTGGCCTGACTGCAATTCCCGAAAATGTGGCTGCATTCTTGGCTGTTGTTGCGCAAGTAAGAGAGATAAACTCCTGATCATGAAATTACCAAATGACCATATTTTAGTAACTGGCGGAGCAAAAGGAATTGGCGCTGCAATTGTGCTCGATGCAGCACAAGCTGGGGCACGTGTCTCATTCGTAGATATCGATGTTGCAGCTTCTGAAAAATACCTTGGTGAATTAAGAGCTGCCGGTCACAAAGTCGAATTTGAACGTGCCGATGTAGGTAACTTTGCTGATGTAGAACAAGCGCTCAAAAAGTTAGTAGCCAAACAAGGTGATTTTACTGGCGTGGTAAATAATGCTGGCGTCGGATCAAGTGCTGATCCAGTAACGATGACTGATGAAGAGTGGGATGTTTTTTTTGCAATTGATATGAAATCAATTTGGCACACTGCAAAGTTAACTTTGCCGGCAATGCGAAAAGCGAAAAAAGGTGCCATTGTAAATATCGCGTCGATTCATGGTCGCCTTACTGCTCCAAATTACTTTCCTTACGGAGCCGCTAAATCTGCAGTTCTTGGATTAACTCGAAATTTAGGGATTGATGAGGGTCCAAACAATATTCGCTGTAATGCGGTTTCTCCTGGTTACATCATGACTCCACTATCAGAGGCTTGGTATGCCGAAGAAGAAGGAAGATATGAGCATGCACTTTCAGTGCAATCAATGGGACGTGTAGGTCAGCCAATTGAAATCGCTAAGGTAGTTACTTTCTTACTTTCAGATGCTGCCTCTTTTGTAAATGGATCAGATTGGGCTGTAGATGGCGGAATAGGAGCGCGGTCAGTATGAGTTCATCAAATTCATCCAACTCATCAATGTCATTAAAAGGTCATCACGTTCTGGTAACTGGTGGATCTCAAGGAATCGGTGCAGCTATTGTTGTAGATGCTGCGGCTGAGGGTGCTCGAGTTTCATTTTTTGATATTGATGCAGAACGTGGTGAAGCACTAGCCGCTAAATTGAATTCCGAAGGTAATGAAGTGCTATTTGTTAAAGCTGATGTTTCAAAATTCGAGCCATTTAAAGCAGCATTTGATGTAGCTGTTGCAAAATTTGGCCCAGTAACAGCAGCCTGTTCTAACGCCGGGCGAAATTCGTACGCAGATCCAGTCACTTACACAGATGAAGAGTGGGAATCATTTTTTGCACTTGATTTAAAATCAAGTTGGTACATTTCAAAATTATGTTTACCTGAGATGCGCAAAGCCAAAAAAGGATCAATTGTTTTTATCTCATCGATTCATGGCCGGATGACTGCACCAAATTATTTCCCATACTCTGCTGCAAAAGGTGGATTAATTGGCTTAGCTCGCAACTTGGCTCTTGATGAGGGACCCCGAAATATCCGGACCAACACAGTTTCTCCGGGATATACCTTGACAGCTTTGGTTGACTCTTATTTCGACCTTTACCCGGATCGCAAAGCTGATGCTGAAGCGGTGCAACCTATGGCACGCATGGGAAATCCTTCGGAAATTGCAAAAGTTGTTTCATTCGTTTTATCTGATGATGCATCATTTATAAATGGTGCAGATTTAATGGTTGATGGTGGACTTCACGCACGGTTTGCTTAATTAAATTTTATAAATTGAAAAAAAGGGGAGTAATAAATGTCAGAGTGGAAAAGTAGTCGCGACCCAAAAGGTCCAATGCATGCTGGTATTTCATTATTAAGTAATCAAAAGGTTGTAAGTGCTGATGCGGATAATCTTCCTGAGAGTGCAAAAAGATTTTCTGATGGAAGTCGCTGGAAGGTAGAGATTCCCTCTGTTGAAGGACCAGCGGCAATGCGCGTTGTTATTGAAGAAGCAGCAAAGCATAAATTAGCTTTCCACCGCGCTAGCCAAGGTAGTGGAATCATGATGCTGACAGATCCAGAGATTAAAGAATTTTTAGAGTTGGGCGAAAAAGCTAAAGCCGAAGTTTGTCTATTTGTTGGACCACGTTCCTCTTGGGATATTGGTCGTGCAACTATCGGTACATCAAGCGCAACAGTTCATCCATCACTACGTGGCGCTGATCAACTTCGTTTCGCCGTTGAAGATGTGCTACACGGTGTGAAACTAGGAGTTAAATCGGTATTAGTTGGTGATATCGGATTGCTTAATGTTTTAGGCAAAGCTAAACGCAGTGGAGATTTACCTGCGGATCTAGTCTTAAAAACCTCAGTAGCGCTCCCTTGCAATAATCCAGCGACTGCTGCGCTGTATGAAGATCTTGGTGCTTCTACTTTGAACTTGACTACAGATTTATCGTTGGCTCAAATTTCAGCTATCCGTTCGCAAGTTGATATCCCTGTGGATGTATATGTAGAAGCCGCTGACGATTTTGGGGGAGCGGTTCGTCATTACGAAGTTCCAGATTTAGTTCGTGTTGCTGCCCCTATTTATTTGAAATTTACTGTTCGTAATGCTCCTGGGCTTTACCCATCTGGTGCTCATTTGCAAGGTGCGGTTGAAGCGACTGCACGTGAGCGAGTACGACGTGCAGCAATTGGAACTGGAATGCTTGCTCGCTACGAAATGAGTTAAAAATTTCACATAGTGAAGCTTTTACCTCCAAAATATCGATGCAGGCAGCGCAAATCGGGGGCGAAAATCCACTTCCGATGTTCAGAAATCAAAATAGGGACCGCTCGGTAAAGTTTCTAAATGATTTTTCTGCTGAACAAAGTAATTTAGTTGGATATGAAACGGGTGAAATATATCTGCCACACCGCTGGCAGGATAGATACGCCCGAGAATTAAAAGCAACAGAAATTACTACTGTGGTTCTTGAAAATGAAAATTTACAGGCAACATTCTTGCCTGAATTTGGCGGACGTTTATACTCACTATTTGATAAAGAGAATCAACGAGAACTGCTTTTTACTAATCCAATTCTGCAATTCGCCAACCTTTCAATTTTAAACGCTTGGTTTTCAGGTGGAATTGAATGGAATATTGGGCAATACGGCCACACATTTGGAACCTGTTCTCCTGTACATATTGCCAAGTTAATTGATGCAGAGGGTAGTGAATTTATTCGAATTTATGATTATGAAAGAACTCGAAATTTCTACTGGGCTATTGATTGTCACTTACCCTCAGGTGCGAAGAATTTAAGAGTCCACGTCCGGATAATTAATGATCGATCCGAAATGACACCAATGTATTGGTGGACAAACATTGCAGTACGCGAAACTCCAAAAGCCCGAGTTTTTGGCAGTACCGATGATGTTATTTTTGTGGATCAAGGTTTTGCGGGATATGGAACTGGGAAATTACCTTTTCTGCCAACCGTGCCAGATGTTGACCTTTCTTTCCCGCAGAATTTTCCATTTGCTAATGAGTATTTCTTTCAAAACCCCAAATCTATGAGCTCTCCTTGGGAATCAATTCTTTACGAAGATGGTCAAGTTTTTTATGAGCGCAGTACAGCGGGATTGCGCTACAAGAAGATGTTTTGCTGGGGCAATCATGTTGGTGGTCGGGGCTGGCAGGAATTCCTATCAGATGCTTCCTCCTTAAATTTTTCACCGTATTTAGAACTTCAGGCGGGTCTGGCTCCAACCCAACTTCATGGCTATCAGATGCCTGGAAATTCAATGATTTCCTTTACGCAATTTTTTGGTAATTTTGAAAAGTCAGAGAACCAACAACTACTCAATGCAGAATGGTCAGCTGCGCAAGAAAAAATATCAGATCAAATTGAAAAAGTTGTCCCAATAGATTTACTCGAGAGTGAAAATCTACGATTTGAAAAACTGGCTACTAAAACCCCATTTGAGATTCTGTTCCATGGAAGTAGCTGGGGCGCACTTGAACAAAGGCGAAGAGAAAAATCGGGAGAGAAAATCCCAGCTGGTTTACTTTTCGAATCTGCTAAAAGGGAGCAAGTGGAGGATTGGATTGAACTACTTGAAACTGGCACTTACCCAAGCCGTGATGTAACCGAGGTTCCAACATCATGGATGGTTCAAAAAGAATGGATTTCACTTTTAGAGAGTAGTCGCCAAAATTGGTTGAGTGCACTCCATATTGGAAACTATTATTTCGAAGTTGGAAAACCAGAAAGTGCGATCAAGGAGTGGAATAAATCTCTCGAACTTAATTCATCGCCATGGGCGCTACGAAATTTAGCGATAGCTCAAAGAGACGCCGGGAATTTATTTGAAGCTTTGGAGCTTTATCAAGAAGCGGTTAATAAATTTTCTACAGAGTTGCATGATGCTTTTTATGAAGAGTATCTACAGTTACTTATTACTGCAGAAAAATACGAGCAACTTTGGAGAAGTTATACTGAATTTATCTTAATTAGAGTTCCAAGCGAGCGGATAGATTTAGCAGCGGCGAAAGCAGCATTGCAATTAGGTCACTTTGAGTTTTTAGAAAAGATCTTTACGCGCACTTTTGCCCAAATTCGAGAAGGCGAATCCACATTAGTGGCGATCTGGTTCGAGTATCAGGCCATATTGGCGGCGCAGCAACTGGGGGTTGTTGTTGATGACCACATCAGGACACAGGTCCGACAAAGTGCCAGGCCGCCAAAGAATATAGATTTTAGGATGATCGAGGGTTAGCAAAATCCAGCTCTTCTAATAGTATTAAGGCATGAGCGATAAGAGTTTAAGCAAGAGTAAAACCAAAAATGTAAAACGACAGTTCCCTAAATGGCGTGACCTAAAGCCACTATTGGTTTTCACTGTGCCAACTTTGAAACGCAAAAAGGCCCGCCTTGCTGCCGCGTACACAATCTGGGATTTGCGCGATATCGCCAAAAAACGAACACCAACTGGTCCATTTGATTACACAGATGGTTCTGCCGAATCGGAAGTTAGCCTTGCTCGCGCTCGTCAGGCATATCAAGATATTGAATTTAATCCGAGTATTCTTAAAGATGTTTCAAAAGCAGATCTAACTTGTGAAGTCTTAGGGCAAAAGTTTTCGATGCCAATGGGAATCGCACCAACAGGTTTTGCGCGCATGATGCAAACCGAAGGTGAGATCGCCGGCGCCCGCGCCGCCGAAAAATTTGGAATTCCATTTTCTCTTTCTACTCTTGGGACAACAACTATCGAAGATGTGTGTGCTGCAGCACCAAATGGCAGCAACTGGTTCCAGTTATATATGTGGAAAGACCGCGAAGGCAGTATGGCTCTAGTTGAGAGAGCGCAAAAAGCTGGTGTAAAAAACTTGTTGCTAACTGTGGACGTACCTGCATCTGGGCAACGAATTAGAGATTACCGAAATGGTTTAACAGTTCCACCACGTTTGAGTGCGAAAACAGTAATTGATGCTTTGCCTCGGCCAGCTTGGTGGATCAACTTCCTAACTACACCGGCAATTCAATTTGCATCCCTATCAAATTGGCCTGGCACTGTTGGAGAATTGCTTGATTACATGTTTGACCCAACTATGACTTTTGAAGATTTGAAGTGGGTTCGTGAACAGTGGAAAGGCAACTTGATTGTAAAAGGCGTCCAAAATTTAGAGGATGCTAAAAAATCTGCTGAACTAGGCGCTGATGCAGTGTTGCTTTCAAATCACGGAGGACGTCAATTAGATAGAGCCGCAGCCCCGCTCCATCTTTTAGCTGACATCAGGAAAGAGTTTGCTAAAGATTACGAAATACATATTGATACTGGAATCATGCACGGAGCTGATGTTCTTGCGGCCGTTGCTTTAGGTGCGAAATTTACATATGTCGGCCGTGCTTATTTGTATGGATTGATGGCCGGGGGACAAGATGGAGTTGAGCGGGCACTAGAAATTATGCAAACTCAGATGATTAGAAATATGAAATTACTCGGGGTTTCCACTTTGGAGGAGTTAACTCCGAACCATGTGAAGCTCTTAAACCGTCACTAATTAGATTATTAGTTAAGGCCGACCGAGTACATCCATAGTCTTAATCAAGAACTCACGCGAGCCCGCAATGTGTGCGTGTAGTGCTGCACTTGCTCGAACCGGATCTTTGGCAATAATTGCAGCAGTGACTTCCTTATGCTCAGCAATTGATAAATGTCCAGTATCTGCAGAATAGTAATGTCGGAAAAGATCAGTTACCGCATTTTCATCTACCGAGTTTTTGTCTCGCTGATTTTTGTTACTTTTTTCAGAAAAATAGAGCCGGTATAGATGTAGATGGCAGTGTGTTCGCTCATAAGCCATCATCACTGAGTTATTCCCAGATAGTCTGGCAACTAAATTGTGAAAACGTGCATCATGCTCGGTAATTGCGACAAAAGAATCCTCTTGCATGGTCGCCTCATCGGCAAGTGTCAATTCTCGTTGCAATGCTTCGCGGCCTGCCTCATTGATATTTTCGGCAGCTTGAGCAGCTCCCCAAGGTTCGATCAATAATCTAAATTGAAATAGATCATCAAACTCTTTTTTAGTAATCAATGGGGTGGCGGCATAACCTTTAAGAGCTTCTTTAATTACTAAACCTTCAGATTCAAGGCGGGCAAGTGCTTCACGAATTGGAGTTTGGGAAACGCCAATGGCTCTACTTAATCCATCAATACTGATGTGCTCGCCAGGTGTAATTTCATAATGCAAAATTAACTCACGGATATGATCAAAAGTGTCATCAGATAGGGCGCTATGTCGTGGAATATGACGTGGACTAACACTGTAATTACTCACGAATGGCCCCTTTCAAACGAGTTTAAGCAACCTTACTGGCCTACGTGAGTTATTTAGGAATCCGTAAACCTTGCATTCCACCGTCGATACCTAATGCTGTGCCGGTGATGGCGCTTTGCATTGGGCTTGCCAAAAATGCGATCGAGCTAGCGATCTCTTCTGAGGTAACCAAACGACCAGAAGGTTGACGAGCTTCCAGACGTGCACGTTCAGCAACAGGATCGGCAGCTTGGGCAAGTAAGCGTTGTACCCATGGAGTATCCGCAGTTCCTGGATTTACGCAGTTAACGCGAATTTTGTCATTAATTAAATCGCAAGCCATTGCGAGAGTAAGAGTTAACACCGCACCTTTTGATGCGCTATAAATTGCCCGGTTTGGAATTCCAGCAGTAGCGGCTACTGAGCAAACATTTACGATTGCACCACTTTTGCTTTTGCGCATTGAAGGAAGAGCAGTGCGTGAAACGCGAGCTAATCCATAAACATTGATGTTGAAAACTTTTTCCCAATTTGCGTCAGATTCACTTTCGATTGTGCCGATTGATCCAATTGCCGCATTATTAATAAGAACGTCGATAACGGAAGTTTTCTTAGCAACTTCAGCAAATGCTTTTTCTACAGAGGGGGTGTCGCTAACGTCGCACTCAATCCAAGTCGCAACTCCGGTTGCTTCCATCTCACCTTTATTTAAATCAAGACCGTAGACAGTTGCGCCTCTAGAGTGCAGCAACGTTGCAGTAGCAAGTCCAATACCAGATCCGGCTCCGGTGACAACTGCTGTTAATCCTTCAAACTCACGTGCTGACATTTTTACGCCTCTCTAGCGGTAGTTCTGGTCTTGGTATCTTCGAGCTCTTATTCTTTCAGTACTTTACTCTCTTATTTAGTTTGCATTACTTGGGTTAAACAAAATCTTTCCACTGCGGACCAGTTGGGTAGGTGAAATCTGCCAAACTAGCTTTCAGCATCTCAGCACCAGCACCCGGCTTTGATGGCGGGAAGTACCTTCCATTGCGTACATCCGTTGGGACCGACATGTGTTCGTGGAGGTGATCCATGTACTCCATTATTCGATCGTCGTGGTGGCCAGAAACTGCAACTGCATCAAACATTGCAAAATGTTGGACCATTTCACATAACCCAACTCCACCTGCGTGGGGACATACTGGAATGCCGAATTTTGCGGCCAGTAAAACATTTGCCACATTCTCATTTACGCCGCCGACACGTGCTGAGTCGATCTGCATGTAAGACAACCCTTTTAATTGCAAGAATTGTTTAAACATCACTCGGTTCGCACAAGCTTCACCGGTTGCAACTTTTACCGGAGCGATACCTTTGGCAATTGCAGCGTGACCTACTACGTCATCTGGATTTGTTGGTTCTTCAACCCAATGAAGATTTACATCACCAAGAGCATTGATCCAATCAATTGCTTCCTGAACATCCCATACCTGATTTGCATCAACTGCAAGTTTCACATTTGGACCAACTGCTTCGCGAGCAAGTCTTAATCGACGCTTGTCATCTTCTAAAGATGCGCCACATTTCAATTTAATTAACGTGAATCCATCTGCGACTGCCTCTTTGGATAAACGCACCATTTTTTCGTCGGTGTAACCAAGCCAGCCTGGTGTAGTTGTATATGCGGGCAAACCTTCAGCAAGCATCTTGGCTTCATTAGCTGCACGATTTGGTTGAACTTTCTTCAGCATCTCTAAAGCTTCAGCCGGAGTCAGTGCATCAGTTAGATAGCGCCAATCAACTAATTCGACAATCTCTTCAGGTGACATATCTGAAAGCAATTTCCAAAGTGGTTTTCCAGCAATTTTGGAAATTAAATCCCAGACTGCAGTAAGAACTGCGCCTGTTGCCATATGCGTTACGCCTTTTTCAGGTCCAAGCCAACGCACTTGGCTATCTCTAACTAACTCTTGGGCAAGTGCGCCCATTGCTTTAGAGAGTTGACCAAGATCGCGGCCAATTAAAGTTTGCGCAATTAAATCTATCGCGTCACATGCAAGATCGTTTCCGCGTCCGAGTGTGAAAACAAATCCATTTCCTTCAAGTCCCGGCGTATCTGTTTCTAATGTTAGATACGCCGCAGAATAATCAGGATCTTTATTCATTGCATCCGAACCATCTAATCCACGCGAAGTAGGAAAACGCACATCCAAAGTTTTAAAACCAGTGATCTTTGCCATTCGCGTACTTACTTCCTTACTTCGAATTAGAATTAATTTGAATTAGTAGTGGAGTTAATTACTTTAGCCTTTTAGGAACTTTGCCAACTCTTTAGGAGCGCCCTTTTCAGCCCACAAAGATTCGTATCCAATTCCTGGACCCTTTGGAGCATGGATCATTCCATTTTTATCAACTGGGACATCTTGGCCCAATTCAGTAAATGGATTATCTTTGATTAAGGATTCGTAATAAGTGTTGTTCTTAATCGCCATACAAAGATGTGCTTGTTCCAATCCAAATCCATGAACTTCAGCACGAAGGTGGAAAGTGTCAGCTAAGTGGGCGATACGCATCGCACCAGTGAAGCCACCACGCAAAAATGTTGAAACACGAAGTGCGCTTGCAACACCTGTTGCCACAAAATCTCCAGCGCTCATATGCGCACCTTCGGTTACTTCGCCAAGTAGTAATGGAATCCGTACTCGCTCACCTAACCACTTATATGCAGTCACTGAAAACTCGCGCATTGGCTCTTCATACCAAAGGAATCCAGCCTCATCTAATGCATGTCCAAGGTAAACCGCATCCATTAAATCAAAGCCGGCTGAACCGTCATACATAAGTGCAATATCTGGACCAACATGTGCGCGAAGTTTTAATGACAACTCAGCATCTTTTTTAGCATCACCGAAAGCATGTAACTTAATTGCTTTGTATCCACGATCTAAACATTGTGAGGCGATATCAAGAAACTCTGGAATTGATGAGTAAGTAACTGTTGATGCGTAAGCAGGAATTGATTCGCGGTATCCACCGAGCAATTTATAAACTGGAAGGTTTGCTGCCTTAGCGGCGATATCCCAAAGAGCCACATCAATTACGTGCGCCATATTTGGAGCAAATCTTTCAATGCGATCTAATTCCCAAACGCGCTCCCAAAGGTGTTCGCGCATAAGTGGATCTTGTCCAATCATTTCTGAACGGAAACGACGGTCAACATAATCTTTCAAAATCACACCACGTGCCGCAGTGGCAAAGCCGGTGATGCCAGCATCGGTTTCAATTACTAACCAGCCACCAACAGATGCCCCGTCGGACCCAGGAATATTTTTACGCCACACAAATGGAGGATTAACTGCTGGGCGATCTACCAAGATAACTTCGATATTTGTTATTTTCATTTTCACTCCTAAAGTTCCCGAGTTGGCTGATTCAGTTAAGTAATTATTACGAGCAAAGTAGTACGAATTGTCCTAAATTGCTAGAGCGTGATGTGTTTCGCTAATTGCTCGGGTAGGCCAAAGAGTTTCCACTCTTCCTCATAGCCAACTCCGACACCTTTAGGCGCATGGACCATTCCATCGCTATCAATTTCGACAAACCGAGCTTCTGGCCGGTCGATCGCGGTGGATGAGATGAAAGATTCATAAGCGGTGGTGTTTTTAATCGCCATGCAAAGGTGTGCTGCGGTTAAGCCGCCTCCGTGCACTTCTGCTCTTAAATGATATGCATCAGCAAGATGTGCAATTCGCATAGCTCCGGTAAATCCACCACGTAACCCGGTACTCGTGCGCAAAGCTGAAGCCACACCTGTTGCCAAGAAATCTCCGGCAGCAAAATGTGCACCTTCGGCAACTTCGCCAAGAAGTAATGGAATTTTTACTCGCTCACCTAACCATTTATATGCGGTGACACTGAACTCTCGCATCGGCTCTTCATACCAAAGGTAATTCGCTTCTGTTAGTGCATCTCCTAAATAAACTGCATCCATCAAATCAAAACCGGCCGAACCGTCGTACATCAGTGGCATTTCATCACCAACATGAGCACGCAGCGCTAGTGATAATTCAGCATCTTTTTTCGCATCGCCCCATGCGTGCAGTTTGATTGATTTATAGCCAAGTGCTTGCACTTTATCCGCGACATCAAGAAACTCTTCGATCGTTTCATATGTAGCTGTTGATGCATAAGCAGGAATTGATTCCCGATATCCGCCCATCAATTTATAAATTGGAAGGTTTGCTTGCTTCCCAGCAATATCCCAAAGTGCGACATCAACTATTCCAAGCATCCATGCCGGAAATCTTTCGATTCGATCAATCTCCCAAATCTGTTCGTAGAAATATTCGCGATCAAGAGGATCTTTACCTAACAACATTTGTCGCAACCGGCGATTTACGTAATCTTCCAAAATCACACCATTGCCTACGGCGGCGATACCCGTGAAACCTTCGTCGGTTTCAATAAGCAGGTATCCAGCGGTGCCGGCGGGAGATGATCCAAAGCCATTATTTACATTTAGCCCTTCGCGCCACTTGAATGCGGGGCTGGCTCCTGGGTAGGGGATTAGCACTACTTTAACGTCGGTGATTTTCACAGGCACCTCATTCTCTTGGGTATTCTCTTAGGTAGATTCCTACTAAAACTCCTGCTTGCCCCGCTCAAATGGGCTAAAAGCGCTCTTCTGATCCTGCTCCTTTTTGTCCAAATTAGGGGGAAATCTTTGATAACAGTTTGGCAACAATCCACTTATATCCCTTCTTAACCTCTTATAAACGCCATTAATTCGCAATAGATTGGGTTCACCAATTCTGAAGGTTGTGGGTCGCAGGACCGACGATTTTTGGATTCGATACCTAGAAGGGGTATTAATGAAGAAGAAACTATTTGCTGTGGTCGCAGCATCTGTTGTTGGAGCATCAATTTTGGTTCCAGCACAGGTACAAGCAGCCGCTAAGCCAAAATTGCTTATCTGGACTGACTCAGTCCGTAAGCCAGGAAATGATCAGTACGCAAAAGCTCACCCACAATATGACATCAAAGTTGAGCTAAACGCTACTTTGATTTCAAAGGTGCAGTTGTTCAACCGTGTTAAAAAGGGTTGGCCAGATATGTACTTCGATGGTGCTCCAAACCTTGTTGCTCTACAGCAATCAAAGCAGTTTGGTTATGCCCGCGATCTAACTCCGCTTTTCCCAGCAAGTTACTGGAAATCATTCGGAACAGCTAATGACTGGTGCAAAATTGACGGAAAGATGTACTGCGTAAAGAACGACCTCGCACACACCGTTTTGTACTATGACCAGAAGTTGATGGACCAATTTGGTTACAAAGTTCCAACAACCATGGAAGAGTTCAAGACCATCGCACTTGCCATGGCTAAAGACCACCCAGGTTACAACGTTGGTCACTTGGGCAATGGCGAGATTTATCAGGGATGGCTATGGCCAAGTGGTTGCCCAATGGCAACTGCAAAAGGCAACAAGATCATCTCCGATGCGAAGGATCCAAAGTGCACCCGTGCTGTAACAATGGTTCAAGAACTATTGACAGCTGGAGCACTCAAGAAAGAAGGATCTTTCTCTGCAGATGCTCAGAAAGATAACCAAGCTGGCAAGATGCTCATGAACATTGGACCATCATGGTGGGGCGATTATGTAGTTAAGCCTGCCGGTTCATTTGGTGTTCCAGCTGGCCGTATCAACATTGCACCAACACCTAAATGGCCTGGCGAGACCAAAAACTGGTCTGGCGCATGGGGTGGCGGCGTTTACATGATCTCATCACACAGCTCTCCTGCTAACGCAAAGATCGCTGCAGAAATGATTATGTACAGCACCATGGACAAGAAGTTTGTTGTTTCAGCAGACATGGTTACCTACCCTGCATTCCCACCTTCAGCCAAACTTTGGGCTGCAGATCGTGCAAAGGCTGGCTACTACGTTGATGGCGACAACGCTGCAAAGGTCTTCTATGACTCTTCATTGTTGATCCGTCCAAACGTAACTCCAGTTCGTTTCAATATTGACTCCTTTGTAGATGCACAAGGTGCCGCTATTGCAGCTGGAAAGACCGTTGCTGAGGCATTCGCAGCATTCATGTCTTCAATCGACTCTTCCGCAACGCAGGCCGGATAGATCGGAAGAGCGTCGTGTAGGGAAAGAGTGTCTT
>CAIUXE010000110.1 GCA_903902965.1 uncultured Actinomycetes bacterium | reverse complement strand
CGCCAGGAGCCATTACACCGCCAATCTGCGCGATATCGAATTCTGCCTCTTTGATCTGCTCGGCACCGAGAAGGTTTTAGGAACTTCCATCTTTAGTGAGCTCGATCGCGAAACTGCGATTCCGGGGCTCTAACCAACTGAGCTACCGCCCCCACGCTAAATCTTAGAGGTTCACCTCCATAGATATGTACTTGCGAGCAGGAATACTTACTAATTATGCGCAAATCAATCTCGATTTTCCTCACCTTCGCCTTGCTCGGGCTGGGCACCGTTTCAGCAAAGGCAGAAGATTTCACCTACATATTCCCTGTTGCTAATTGCACGGTGAAATATGCACATTCTCATCATGGTTATCCAGCTACTGACATTTTGGCCAAAAAAGGTTGCGATTTTGTTGCACCAATTGATGGAGTAGTTGAAGATGTAAATTTTAAAGATGTATGGAGTAGCAAAACCAATAGAGGTCAAGACCGTGGCGGATTATCAGTATCAATTATTGGTATCGATGGTGTGCGTTATTACGGTTCACATTTAATTAGTGTTGCAGATGGAATCGTGCCAGGTGTGAATGTATTAGCCGGAGATGTGTTAGGAAAAGTTGGATCTACTGGTTCTGCACGTGGAACATCTCCACATTTACATTTTGGAATTTCTTGGCCTACAAAAGCGGGGGATTGGAAGATCAGACGCGGAACAGTTTATCCGTGGCCTTATTTAGATGCTTGGAAAGTGGGAGAAAATTTATCTCCAGTTAATGCTGTTGCAAAAAAGAAGAAGAGCCTTGGATAAATCCAAAGCTCTTCTTGCAAGAAACTAGCGGTTAATTAGCTAGGCACTACTTGATCTGCCTGTGGACCTTTTGGTCCCTGGACGATGTCAAAAGTAACTGCCTGACCTTCATTAAGTGACTTGTAACCGTTTCCTTGAATGGTTGAGTAGTGAACGAAAACATCTGCTCCGCCACCATCAACTGCAATGAAACCAAATCCCTTTTCTGAGTTGAACCACTTAACTGTTCCTGTTGCCATTGAGCTTTATCCTTCGGTATGTGGGGACTCCTGTGAAATCCACAGGCGCCAGTCTTTCTCTTTCACAGCGATACCGAACAAAGCCGTCTTCCGGGGATTAACCGGCCGAGCCAAGAAACGGGTACTGCCAAGCGTTGGACTGCCCAGAAGTCTACCTGAGGTTTAGGGTCTGTCTAGATCTCGATCTTTGCTTTTCAGGCTCAGCGAAAGTTGTGAATTTGGCTGATCTGGTTATTTTGCTGCAAAAGGAGCATCATTTGCCCCCTCCTAAATAAATACTGGTCAGTAGTTAAAGCGGTAGGAATCTCGTAGGTGGACTGGGGAAGGTCGCACCTGAGAGGCAAGTGCACCGCATGCAAGGCCAGGAGGAATCATGGCAAGTGCAAATAATGCACGCGCTAAATTAAATCAGCATTTCGTTTCGGGCTGGATAGAAATATTTGCAGCACCCAAAGCATTGCTTTCTCATGTCGAATGGTCGTTAGAGCGCGCATTGGATTGCAAGTTACAAATAACCTGGAGCGCCCAACCTTTAACTCCTGGAAGTTTTCAAACACGTTTACGTTTTAGTGCACCCTCTGGCCGGGCAGGTGAGATTGCAACAGCGCTCGCCGGTTGGAATTACTTGAGGTTTGATGTTTGCGAAATGGGTGGACGAGATAGCGATGGCGCTAGATACTTAGGAACTCCATCACTTGGTTTACATCATGCAACGGTTGGAAAAAATGGCGACGTCTTAATCTCTGAAAATCAGATCGGTGCCATTTTAGAAAGTTGTTATAAACGCGGATTAGATTTTGAAGAGGAGTTTGCTAAGGCCTTAGGTGCCGAATGGGAAGCAGAACTTGCACCGTATCGCGAAGGTCAAGAAAGCAT
>CAIUXE010000109.1 GCA_903902965.1 uncultured Actinomycetes bacterium | reverse complement strand
TCTGCAGTTACTTTTCCTGTAGCAAGATCAAGAATTGATTCACTTACTGTTGCGCCAGATGCTGCACCATTTGCCGTTTTACGAGCAGCGGCAACCACGTTTGACGCGCTTAATTCAAGGTTGTTATAAATCTTAAGTGTGTTTCCTGATTTTAATACTCCCAAACCATCCGGAATTCCCATCACTTGATATCCGCCAATTTTGTCTCCAGCGGTTGTTAAAACTTGTAAAGTAGCACCAGATGCAACACCTTCCATATAAACTGGAACATCGGCGGCAAAAGCAGGAGCCGTATTTGTTGCAAAAGCCGCCACGGCAACTACTGCCGAGATCTTAATTTTTAAAGAGTTCACACTTCTCCTTAGTTAATGCCAACTTAATGGCTTTCTTGGGTGCATTGAAACCTCAGGAGATGTAATAGAGATTAAAAAGAAATGTAATTCAGTTGCCACTTCGGTGAATTTAAAGTTAAAAATTTTTTAAAATTCATTACCTCGTTAGTCACATGGCAAAAATATATTTACGAGCCTTGTTAACTGTAGTAGAGATTGGTAATCAAGCTTTCGTTTGTAAGTGAAAAATCTCTCGTACCTCTTTGGCATCTACTAATCCCTCTAAATTAAACTCCATATAGGGATTCATGATTTCGCCCCACTTTTCATGAATCTCAGAGTGCCATAAGCGATTCCATGATTCGAGATCATTAATTTCTGAGTACATAAAAAGAATTGGATCATTTTCAAAAATAGTTATCTTTGCAATACCTTGACGTTCAATTTCAGCAACTAATTCAGGCCAAACCTCGTCATGATATTTTTTGTACATCGCAAGACCGCCGGGTTGAAGTCTCATCATGAACGCTTTTCTAATCATTTTTGTGCCCCCTAGTTGTTTAGTGGTAAACGATACGGGTGCGTCAGTAGTAGCGAATAGGGGTTTTTAGAGGGGGTTTTGAGCACTGGCAGCGGTGGTAATCTTGGCCCGCTCTCATCCCCTGGCGGGTTGCCCGAGCGGCCAATGGGAGGGGACTGTAAATCCCCCGGCTCTGCCTTCGAAGGTTCAAATCCTTCACCCGCCACCAGCCCAATCTCGACCTTTAAAGTAGCCTTATTCATTAAGTAGCTGAACTGATGCAGTGAAGAGGTGAGCGATTGTGAGCCTAAAAAAGCTAGCGATAGCCCTACTCACTGCGAGCCTGCTGATTTCGTTACAAACAACCGCAACGGCTGAAGTTGCGCAGACAATTGATGAACAATGGGAAGGTGCAGATTCTACAAAGCCTGGCCAATATGGAATTTTAGTCCAGCAATCTGCCGAGCTATTGCGATTTTCTTCCTTCTTAATTTCATTAGATGGGACTCAAGACAAGGTAGAAAGTATTACGGCTTGTAAATCTTATGCAGATCCGCTTTGTGCAAAAACAGTAACTCAAAAAATTAGTGCCAACTTGCAACTATGCAATGAAAAAATTACAAGTGAGTGCGTAAGTAATATGTTTGCTAGGAATGCAGTGGGTAAAGAGTTAAAAGTAATTTATGAAGGGCCGATTGAAAGTCTAGATAATTATGATTTCGCAGGGGATTCGACAAAAGGATTACCGACGGGTGGGTCACCATTAATTTTTTCTGTACCTGAGGCTCCGCACGCTGGTGGAGACAAGTACATGCTAAAAGTTGAAATGCAAGGAAATGGAAATGCCGTTCATAATTATGAGTTTAATCGAACGAGGGCTGGCATTTTTCCAGTAACAATCACTTCAGGTAATTTTTATCCCAGCAGAGTTTCCATAAATGCTCCGAGGTACACCTCTTACGGCGAGACTAACGGAGACGGTATTGATCCTGGTTGCCAATTTGCCACAACTACTAAGTGTTTAAAAATTCAAGCATTTCCGGAAGGATTCGCTTTCGGGTTTAGTGCCAAATTCAAAAATTCTTTAACAGGTTGGTGGCATGGACGGTTTAAAACCCCTGAAATCACCAGTGAGATTAAAGATGGGTTGATGAATTTTTCAGTAATTGCTAACCCGATAAAAGTTCCAACGGTTTTTGGCTGGGTTGATACCGCTTCACTGCCAGAAGATTTGAAACTTCGATATTCTAAAACACCAAGATATGGCGCCAGTTATTTTGGGCCAGTAAATGGAGATTTGGCGAAGATCTCAGTATTAAATGACACAAATTCGGTTTTTACTGATGACACTTTGGCAGAGTTAAAAAGTTGGTTACCACTGCTCGGGGATCGTGCTGTTGCGATGCCTTCTGCTTGGGCTATATCAACAATTGATGGTGATGCTAAGGGCGATGTTGAAAGATGCACAAAACTTGAGAGTGGCATTGCTGGATTAGTAACCACAAATGCATCCATGTATTCATCTGGACCTCCGGTGTTTAACACCGATTCGCAATCTTTAGATTACAAAGTAGCTGCGCCACATTTAACTTCTACAGGTGAAGATTTACTTGGCAGTTATGACTTAGTTATGAATTCACAAGTAGCCCGATGTATGTACGGTTTTTCTAAAGCACCGCTTAAAGCCTCAATCTCAGTTGTAAGTACATCAGAGAAGACAACCGTAGAAACTAGTGTCTTAAATGAAAGTAATGGGTTTATCAGGTTATCTGCTAATGGTTTTCATTATTCACAACCAACAATTCAAGTTAAGTTAACTCAAGACAAAGTTATTGAGCCAGCAGTGACTACTACTTCTAATGTTGCTGCCCCAGTTAAGAAAGCCGCTGTTAAAAAAGTTGTCAAAACGATTACTTGTTCTAAAGGTAAATTAACGCGGAAGGTCTCTGGGACTGCACCAAAATGTCCAGCTGGATATCGCACTAAGTAAAAAAATTGTTAGGGAAGTTCCCAACTATCATGCGAGATATTAGATAGTGGAAGGTATTTTTCATTTTCTGTACGAAAAGTTAATTTAGTTAATACTGTTTTTGCACCTATTTGTTCAGGATTTGTGGCTCTCACTTCAACTTTTGCTGATTTCCATTTGCCAGATGCGCAATCTGGTTTGCAATCGTTGGCCTGGTAAGTTCCAGTTGCAGTACCTTCTGTGGATCCCCACGTAATCCACTCCAAATTAGTAATTACTATTCCTGCATCAGCGCAATACGCGGTCAATGATTCAGGTTTGAAATCAACTAACCCACAATTTTTAATGTAAACCTGCTCTGAAGTGGCTCTATTAATGTAAGTAAAAGTTCCCGCTATTAGACCTAAAATCGTTAGAAGGATCACCAGCCAACCTTTTGAGTTTTTTAACTCATTAAAGTTGATCACTATTGAAGAGTACCTTCCTAACCTTCTAAATACTGGAGTACATCCAATGCGCTCCAGCCATGAGGGTGTCGAGAACTCATTTCATTTACGCCTACTAAATCAGAACCAACGGTAATTAGGATTGGTTCTACATATCCATCTCCACGTTCTTGTCCAATACCTATATTTGCCATTAAAGAATTACACAGGCATTTACGGTATTCAGCTTCATCTTTGTTGCCACCTTTTTTGATGTATACATCAACTGGTTCCCCAGCACAGCGGTAGCCAAGTACGCCAGGAGCTCTCTCATAGGGAGTGCGTAGGTAACCTAAATCGCAGAGGCGCGGCCGATCGGCAAAAACTTCTGCATCAGATATAGAACCTTCGAGTTCCAAAACCTTAAAAGGGAATCCAGTAGGTGAAGCAGCCCCATCTGTTTTTATCGATGCGTGACCACTTTTTAGCTCGGAAATAATCTCATTTCGAATCACATTGGTGTATCCGGATTCTTGAGCAAGTGAAAAAAGAGTGCCAACCTGAATTCCCACTGCGCCTTTAGAAATCGCATCTTGAAGTTGCTTAGGAGTTGATCTCCCACCAGCTAGCCAATACGGCAGTCCAGTTTTTGCAACTTTCTCTAGATCTATCTCATCACGTGGGCCATAAATTAATTCATTACTTTCACCAGCATTTTTAAGATCTCGAGGCGGAGCATTATGACCGCCGGCGGTGGAACTTTCTAGAATAAAACCATCAGGTTTTGTTAAGTCATCTCGATTCAGATAACTGGCCAGAATATGTGAAGAGATAATCGCTAAAAATATTGGGCGTTTGAGCGGTGGCAATAACTCTCCCATAATTAACTGTGGATCAAATATGGAGTGATACTCCTTGGATGCACCAGCAACATCAATTTTAAGATTACAAAGTTTGTGGATTGATAAATCATTAAGCAACTTTGGGATTAGGGCTGGAATACCAGCACCCATCAAGATGTAATCAACGCCAGCAAGCATCGCTCCATATGCGGCACTCGGAGTCGCCATTTGAATCTTCTCTAGATAATTAATTCCAATAACTCCACTATGGCCTTCCTTGGTCAGCCAAACTTCAACAAAATTTGCCACTATAGAAAGTTCTTGAGTTGCGCTACTAGGACGGATAGTTAATTTGGCCGCCGCCGTGTAAGGCTCTGCCTGGCCTCTGCCATCAATCTTTAAAAATCGATCCAACGTACGTTGTGCCATCTCTTGATTTGGAAAATGACGCAATGCTCTTCTGATATTTCCATCTTGATCACCGTCTTGTAACCGCCTAGCTAAAACATTATCAAGTGCAGTTCCTGAAATAACACCAAGATGGCCGGCTTGCGAAACCGCACGAGCCAATTGCCAGGAGGAAACACCAACACCCATGCCGCCTTGAATGATCACTGGATAATCCACAAAATAAGGCTACCTAATGGAAAATGACTCTTTGTTTAAATTTCTAAATATCAACAAATCATTTTGAGTAATTACGTTTTAGGAGTGGTACCCCTAATGGAGTACCGAAGAAGTAATTATCAGGAAGTAAAAGCTTGATCTATATCGCGCAATAAATCACTTGGATGTTCAAGGCCAACTGACAACCTTAGAACTGATTCTGTAATACCCATTTCAGCACGAACTTCAGGTGAAAGCCGGCGATGGGTGGTTGATGCAGGATGAGTAATCAAACTTTTACTATCTCCAAGATTATTTGAAATATCAATTACATGTAATTTATTCATGATTTCAAAAGTACGTTTTTGATCGCCTTTAATTTCAAAACTAATTGTTGTGCCACCGCCACTCATCTGGCTTCTTGCAATTTTGAATTGCGGATGTGATCCAATTCCTGGGTACCTAACCCAATTAATATTTTCATGCGAATCTAAATACTCGGCAATTTCTTGTGCATTCGAATTCATCCGTTGTACGCGCATCTCCATTGTTTCTAGAGATTTAAGCAATACCCAAGCATTGAAAGGACTAATTGCTGGACCGGTATGACGGAAGAAAGGCAGAAAATGTTCATAAATGTATTCAAAGTTTCCAAGGACTGCCCCACCAAGCACTCGGCCTTGGCCGTCAATATGTTTAGTAGCTGAGTACATAACTACATCTGCGCCGAGTTCTAGCGGTTTTTGTAACACTGGAGATGCCATCACGTTATCTACAATCACAATCGCTCCAGCTTTATGTGCCAAATCGCTGACCATCTTTATATCAACAATTTCAAGAAGTGGATTGCTTGGAGTTTCGATAAAAACGGCTTTAGTTGGTTGAGTAAGTGCAGCCGCCCAAGTTTTTTCATCATTACCTTTTACTAATTCAACTGTTATCCCCCAACGCGGCAAAATTTCAGTAAGCACAACATGACAAGAAGAAAACATTGATGCACTCGCTACAACCCGATCGCCAGCACTTGCTATTGAAGCAACAGAGGCAAACATTGCCGCCATGCCACTTGCGGTTGCAACGCAAAACTCCGCACCTTCGATTGCAGCAAGTCTTTTCTCAAACATAGCAACAGTTGGATTTGCAAAACGGCTATAAACATAGTGATCGACTTCATCGATAAAAGCATGTTCGGCTTGTTCTGCATTGTCGTAAGTAAAACCGCTTGTTAAATACATCGCCTCGCTGGTCTCACCAAAACCACTTCGCTCTGTACCGGCTCGAATCGCCTCAGTCTGCGGGTGCAACTTCCAGTCAGGGGAGTGACCTTCCTCTGGCGGCTGATAGCCCCAAGGCCGGTGAGCGTGACTCATGGCTAAAGCGTAACTGGGGAAGGGTTAAATCAGATCAGGGTCGACTGGGATGAGCCGGACGCTCTCCCGTTTATGTTCGGTCGAGCGCTCATGTCTTTTCCGCAGCTGCAATTCGACTTTTCGGATCGCTTCATCGAAAGCGGCCAGGTCATTAAAGGCGGCAGCTTCGGCCCGGAGTAATGGACCTGCACCATGAGAGGTGATGATGACGGTGTGCCCACGTTTTCCGAGACTCGGATTGCCTTCATGGATTACTTCAACTTCAATTCGGTCAACTTTTACGTGCAGTCGTTGCAATG
>CAIUXE010000108.1 GCA_903902965.1 uncultured Actinomycetes bacterium | reverse complement strand
TGCATCCATTAAATTACATTGAATTTGTAGATTATGAGACAAAAATTCAACAGGAAAATTACTATTGGCCCCAATGCCACCAACACGTGCTGCCGCATCTATAATTAAACTGGGTTTTAAATCTTGAATGTATTCAAAAGTCTTTTTGCGATCCAACAAATTCACATCTTTAGAGCTTATTCCGATTGCCTTTTTTCCAGCTCTCTGTAGGCCGCGCATAATTCCAGATCCAGCAAGGCCAGTCGCGCCAGCCACCAGGATGCTCATGAGATCAGCCTAACAGCGAAATTTAGGTGGTGAACTCTTTCGCTACTAATTCCGCAATCTGTGCTGTGTTTAGTGCTGCGCCTTTACGCAAATTATCTCCACATAAAAATAAATCTAGGGCATGAGCATCATCAAGGCTGGCTCGCACTCGGCCAACCCAAGTTGGGTCAGTACCAACTACATCAATAGGAGTTGGGAATATGTGTTTTTCTGGCTCGTCAACTAATTTAACTCCAGGTGCATTTGCCAGAATTTTTTGTGCCCCTTCACGAGTAACAGTTTTTTCAAAAATCGCATGAACAGCAAGTGAGTGGGTTGTAATTACTGGTACACGTACACAAGTTGTTGAAACTTTTAGATTATTCATTCCTAAAATTTTGCGTGACTCATTACGCACTTTCAATTCCTCAGATGTATAACCGGCTTCTTTGAGAGATCCGGCCCAAGGAATTACATTCAGTGCAAGAGGTGCCGGGAATGGTCCATTGTCTTTTAGATTTTCGCGAACATCTGAGGTGATCGAACCTAAATCTTTTCCAGCGACTTCAGATATTTGTGAATGCAGAGTATCAATACCAGATTGACCAGCTCCTGATGCTGCTTGATAAGAAGCTACAACTAATTCTTTTACGCCATACTCTTTATTGAGTGCACCAATTGCCACAATCATTGAAAGAGTTGTGCAATTTGGATTTGAAATAATTCCTTTAGATCGATTTTTAGTTTGCTCTGGATTTACTTCAGGTACCACTAGAGGAACTTCAGGATCCATCCGAAATGCTCCAGAGTTATCTACAACAACAGCTCCACGTGATGCAGCGATTGGTCCCCATTCAGCAGAGACTTCATCTGGAACATCAAACATTGCTACATCAACGCCATCAAAGGCTTCAGGAGTTAACGCTACGACTGTGAGTTCTTCTCCGCGACAACTTAGTTTTTTGCCAGCACTTCGAGCCGATGCAATTAATCTAATTTCTCCCCATACATTTTCACGCTTACTCAAAATATCTAACATCACTGTGCCGACTGCTCCGGTTGCGCCAACAACTGCAAGTGTAGGTTTCATCGTCCGGTACCCCCATAAACAACCGCTTCTTGATCATCATCAAGTCCAAAAGCGGTATGAGCAGAACGCACAGCCTTGTCTAAATCACCTTCACGACAAACAATTGAAATACGAATTTCAGAAGTTGCGATCATCTCAATATTTACTCCTGCATCAGCCATAGCTGCAAAGAATGTTGCAGTTACGCCTGGATGTGAACGCATGCCGGCACCAATTAGTGAAATTTTTCCAACTTGATCATCGTATTGAATTGAAGCAAAACCAACTTCACCTTGAATTCTTTGCAACACAGCTATTGCATTTTGACCTTCACTCTTTGGCAATGTAAATGAAATGTCAGTTAAGCCAGTAGCAGCGGCAGAAACATTTTGAACAATCATGTCGATGTTGATATCTACATCAGCGATGGCTTGAAAAATACGAGCAGCCACTCCAGTGCGATCTGGTACCCCAACGATTGTCACCTTCGCTTCACTTCGATCGTGAGCAATTCCTGAGATGATTGCTTGTTCCATATCGCTATCTCCTTCTGGTCGGTCTTTAACTACCCAAGTTCCTTCGTTGCTACTAAAAGATGAACGCACATGAATTGGTAAATCAAATCTACGTGCATACTCAACACAACGCAGATGCAAAACTTTTGCACCACTTGCGGCCATCTCTAACATCTCGTCGTATGTAATGCTTTTTAATTTACGGGCACTAGGCACAATGCGTGGATCTGCAGAAAAGACACCGTCAACATCTGTGTAGATCTCACACACATCGGCTTCTAGTGCAGCGGCGAGCGCTACTGCAGTTGTATCCGATCCACCACGTCCAAGTGTTGTTACATCTTTTGTATCTTGGCTAATTCCTTGGAAGCCAGCAACAATTGCAATTGCACCTTCTTTTAGTGCATCAACAATTCGCCCTGGTGTTACATCAATAATTCGGGCACGTCCATGAACTGAATCAGTAATTACTCCTGCTTGACTTCCCGTAAAGGAACGAGCCTCTGCTCCTAAATTTCCAATCGCCATTGCAAGTAACGCCATAGAAATTCGCTCACCAGATGTCAGCAACATATCTAATTCGCGTCCGGTGGGCATTGGAGTAATTTGTTTTGCTAAATCAATTAACTCATCCGTTGTGTCGCCCATTGCGCTAACTACGACGACCACATCATGACCGGCTCGCTTACTGGCCACAATCCGGGCAGCTACCCGCTTCATTCCAGCAGCATCAGCTACCGAGGAGCCCCCATATTTTTGAACTATTAAACCCATGTACTAACAATGGCAGAGTCATTTACCTTCAAGCGAATATATCTCATTATTTAAGACGCCTAAAATCTCAATATATGAAACTTTTTAGAAATCTAACTTTCGGCGTCCCTCAAATGCTCGACCAAGGGTGACTTCATCCGCATATTCCAAGTCTCCACCCACCGGCAGGCCACTGGCTAGTCGAGTGACTGTTAATCCAATCGGCTTAAGTAGTCGCGCCAAATAGGTGGCGGTTGCTTCGCCTTCGAGGTTTGGATCGGTCGCCAAAATAACTTCAGTTACTACTCCATCAGCCAGGCGAACCATCAATTCGCGAATCCGCAAATTTTCTGGGCCAATGCCTTCGATCGGACTTATTGCTCCACCAAGCACGTGATACTTGCCGCGAAATTCGCGGGTCTTTTCAATTGCTTGAACATCTTTACTCTCTTCAACTACGCAAATTGCAGTTGGGTCACGGCGTGGATCTCGGCAGATACGACACTGCTCTTCTTCGGCAACATTGCCACAAGTGGCACAAAAAATAACTTTCTCTTTAACTTCTCTGATTGATTCAACTAACCGAGAGATATCTGTATTTTCGGTTTGTAAAATATGGAATGCAATTCTTTGCGCACTCTTTGGACCAACGCCAGGCAAGCGCCCGAGCTCGTCAATCAGATTTTGAATCGCACCTTCATACATAGTTAAACCCTATGTCCTATGTGCATCACTTACTTGGATACTCGCCGATAACTTTTGCACCTAACTCACGTGCAAGTAAAGCAGCTCCTTGTAATTCATTTACATCTTCGGAGTTTTCAATTGTTTCCGCGCTTTCTGCAACTTCTTTGGCAACAGAACCAGGATCTATTGATGGATCGATAATTACCTCGATTGTGCGATCCACGCCGGTGATCTCAACAAATGCATCATGCAAGATCACATCGCTATTGGATCTTAAAAATGAATCGCGCGCGCCAACGTTTACCATCGCAATACTTATTGCTCGATCATCAATTGCGGAAATTTGTGCACTGGCACTTAATAGCGACCAAGTTAGGCGGCGGCGCCCCTTAACATTTTCAATTACTTCTGGCCATAATCTTCTTAATCCCACTAAATCCATTCCAGAAACTGGTTCTGCTGCAACAGATTTTTTCGGAGCCGCAGCAGGAACTTGTTTTTCAGGGGCTGCTTCTACTTTTGCGATCGGCTTAATTTCTGCTTTCGCAGCTTCTGCTTTCACCGGTTGAGCAGTTTTTGCTGGTGTAGGCGTACTTGCAGGAAGTGAAGCAACCGAACCAACCCGCTCTAACCGTTCGATACGTGCAATTACACCTGCATCGCTATTTTCGGGTAAAAGTATGCGTGCGGCAGTAAATTCCAAAGTCAATCGCGGAGCAGTAGCGCCACGCATTTGCGTGAGCCCTTCACTTACGACTTGGGCTGAATGGGTCAAATTTGCCGAACCAATTCGTGTTGCTTGAGCTTGCATTCGATCTAATTGATCCGTGGGCATTTGTTTAAAAATTGAATGCGCGCTGTCTGGCACCGATGCAAGTACAAGTAAATCTCTAATTCTTTCCAACAAATCCTGAGCAAATCTTCTTGGATCATGTCCGGCTTCAATGACACGATCAATGCTTTGAAATAATGCGGCACCATCACGCGCTGCAATTGCATCTATCGCATCATCAAGTAAAGCTCCATCAGTAAAACCAAGTAAGTGCAATGCAATCTCGTAAGTAACGCCATCGCTACCAGCTCCAGCGAGCAACTGCCCGAGAATCGAAAGTGCGTCGCGCACGGAACCTCCACTTGCGCGAACAACTAATGGCAAAACTCCTTTTGAAACTGGCACGCCTTCTGATTTACAAATTGATTCCAAATGTGTGGTTAGTAAAGCAGGTGGTACTAAACGAAATGGATAATGATGTGTACGCGAACGAATTGTGGAAATTAATTTATCTGGTTCGGTAGTTGCAAAAATAAATAAAACGTGTGGAGGTGGTTCTTCTACAACTTTTAATAATGCATTTGCAGCGCCAGGCCCAAGTTGGTGTGCCTCATCAATTATGTAAATTTTGTAATGACTGTGCACAGGTGCATAGAAAGCTTTGTCGCGTAAATCGCGCGCATCATCTACTAATCCATGTGTTGCGGCATCTAACTCAATTACATCAAGAGAGCCTGGACCCATAGGCGCAAGATCAACGCATGACTGACAAACACCACATGGGTTTGGTGTTGGTCCTTTTTCGCAATTTAAACTTCTCGCCATAATTCGTGCGCTTGAAGTTTTTCCGCAACCGCGTGGTCCTGAAAATAAATATGCGTGATGAATTTTTCCGGAAGTCAACGCATTGCCGAGCGGCACAGTGACGTGATCTTGACCGATCACTTCACTGAATTGAGCTGGCCGGTATTTGCGATAAAGAGCTAATGACACGTTGCAGACCTTAACTTGTTAGGAAGTATTAGGACCCCCCGCACACCCATCAGAGCGTACCTACCCTTGCTGCCTTCCAGCCCTGGGGGAGTTCAGCACGGTAACGCCATGCGGGAGATCTAGGGATAAGCATACGGAGGATAGGAAGTGCTCTTTTCTTAAGTATCGTTGCCCATGGCTTCCCGATTGGGGAGCTTGTGCCAGGAGGATTCGCATAGCGGCCGAGTGCGCACGCTTGGAAAGCGTGTAAGGGGAAACCCTTCAAGAGTTCAAATCTCTTATCCTCCGCAGATCGGTACCATTTATTACATGGGGTGATGAAAGCCCCGCCCGATTTCAGCGGGTAGATCAAACCGGAGGCGGGTTTCTAAATATGGCAACCTCTTGGCGAGATGATGCTCCCAAACCAGTGGCGCTTGCCGGTCATACCCACGCTAAAGATCCGCTTCGCTATCGAATTAAATGTTGGCTATTGGGTCGCCCGCTAAACCGGCACACACTTAGTCATCAACGTTTATCAAAAAGATATGCGCTAGGAATTTTATCTTCTGACTGTATTTCATCATCAGCATACGGAAGTGAGCAAATATTAATTGCTTTGCTACCTGCATTTGGATTAGCCGCATTTGGAATTTTGATGCCAATGACGGCAATAGTTTTAATAATTCTCGCTGTTATCACAATGACTTACCGAGACGTAATTACCGTTTACACAAAAGTTGGCGGTGCTTACATAGTTTCACGGGATAATTTTGGGCCAGTTGCCGGACAAACAGCTGCTGTGGCATTAATGCTTGATTACATAGTAACTGTTGCAATTCAAAGTGCTGCAGGTGTTGCTGCAATCATCTCTGCAATCCCAGAATTAATGCCTTACAAAGTTCAAATGACGCTATTAATTATTTTGCTACTTACTTTTGGCAATCTTCGAGGCGTACAAGAAGCCGGTAAAGTTTTTGCACTTCCTACTTATCTTTTTGTTGGCTCTATGGCGATCGTATTTATTACTGGCCTTGTGCGTTACTTCTCTGGAAACCTTCCACAATACGACGTAAATGTTCCAGGAGCTGTTCCTATTGGACAAGACCAAGGATTACTAACTGCCGGTGCAATTTTTATTTTATTGCGTGCTTTTGCAAATGGTGGTTCATCTCTAACTGGGCTAGAAGCAATTTCAGATAGCGTCGCTGTTTTCAAAACTCCAGAAGCTAAAAATGCCAAACGGACCCTGATGATTATGAGCACGATTCTTGGCTCACTCGTTCTGGGCGTTTCATGGTTTTCTTACCAGACTCATGCCGTTCCTTATGAGAATGGTGCACCTACAGTCATTTCGCAAGTCGCAAAAGCTGCTCTTGGCCAAAGTGGACCTTCCGTACCATTTTTTATCTTTGTTCAATTTTCAACCATGTTAATTCTTTTTGCAGGTGCTAATACTGCTTTTAGTTCATTCCCATACTTAGTGAACTTTGTTGCTACCGATGGATTTCTCCCTAATTGGCTTTCAAAGCGTGGACACAGATTAGCTTTTTCAAATGGAATTCTATTTCTCGCTATTAGTGGAGCATTTTTAGTATTAGCTACAAAAGCCTCAGTTGAACATTTAGTTGCTTTTTATGCTTTGGGTGTATTTACCGGATTCACCCTCTCGGGTTTTGCCATGGCTAAACGTGCGAAGAAATTTAAAGATGGAAACTGGAAGTTAAAGTTCGGTTTAAATGGTTTAACTGGAGTCATTTCATTAATTATCGTAATAATTTTTGCAATTGTGAAATTTACTGAAGGTGCATGGATAATCGTGCTTTCAGCTCCACCTCTTGTGATGATTTTGTTGCGTTTAAATCGACGTTATCGTGATGAGCAAAAAGCTCTTTCTCTAAATACCGGGAGTGAAGGTAATTCGAATATTGCACGTCATGATGTAGCTGTTTTGATTGACAGTGTAGATATTGCAACTATCGGTGCAGTTAGATACGCACGTTCGCTCAAACCCCGAAATTTAACAGCAGTTCATTTTGTAATTGATGATTTGCGAGCAGAAAAAATAAAAGCAACATGGGCAGAAACCAATGCTCTTGATGGAATCGCACTTGAACTTATTGATTGTCCAGATCGCCGACTTCCAAATGCCGCCATAGAGTATTCAATAAGAGCAACGCAATCAGATGAAGTCGAATTAACTTTACTTCTGCCACGTCGATCATATTCACAATTACTTGGTCGGTTACTTCATGATCAAACCGCTGAAGATATTGCTCGCGCTATCTCGCAACTTCCACGTGTAGTTGCCACAATTATTCCTTTTGACGTAGAAAAAATTATTGATGGCAATCCTGTTTCAGCTCAAATTGCCTCTACAAAAGAAGTAAAAGTCGAAGATAGAGAACGTAAACCTTTAGCAACACCTATTTCCTTTGAACCTATTAGCCATTCTGCGAAAGATTCAGTAAAAATAGGTGATTTGATTTGGAGAAAAAGAGCACAGGTAGTTGGTCGGGTAACTGCTATACGAGTTGCACCACAGAGTGCAGCACCTCTTCTAGAAGTTGAAATTTGGGATGAGAGCGGCGGAGTAACTTTGCAATTCTTAGGACGACGCGAACTTATGGGACTTGAAGTTGGTGCCACGTTGCAAGCGGAAGGAATGGTTGGCGATGATGATGGATCGCTAACAATTCTTAATCCTGCCTACCAAATAATTTTGTAACGTTTGGCGGTGGCGGTGGGATTTGAACCCACGGTGGAGTTTCCCCCACACACGCTTTCGAGGCGTGCTCTTTTGGCCGCTCAGACACGCCACCGAGACCAAAGATACCTGAGTTTTACCGCACACCTTCAAAAAATTTTTTGAGTAACTCTTGCGAGCGGTGCTCGAGCACTCCTGAAATTACTTCAACTTGATGAAGCGAACGTCGATCTCGTAATAAATCCCAAAGTGAGCCCACTGCACCGGCTTTTACATCCCAAGCACCAAATACAACTCTTGGAATTCGTGATTGCAAAATTGCACCTGCGCACATTGCACAAGGCTCCAGAGTCACAACAAGTGTGCACTCTTCTAAACGCCAACTTCCAATCTTTTCAGCCGCATTTCGCAAAGCAATAATCTCTGCATGCGCCGTCGGATCACCTTTTAATTCGCGCTCATTCCCACCTTCGCCAATAACTTCGCCGGCACCATTAAGAACAACTGCTCCAATAGGAACATCATTTGATTTATCCCATACCGATTGTGCAATCGACAAAGCTTCTTCCATTGCGATAGTGAAATCATTTTGTGGTGCTTTCACTGCGCCGCCTCTGGTGCAAGTATGGATATAAGGGATAGGCTCAACGCATGCGAGTTCATGTAGCCAATCATCCACTGATTACTCACAAATTGACACTTTTACGCGATAAAAAAACAGATTCTCCTACTTTCAGATATTTAACTGAAGAGTTAGTAACGCTATTAGCATATGAAGCTACTCGTGAAATCCGCACAGATAAAGTAACAATCGAAACGCCAGTTGCGAAAACAGTCGGCGCCCATTTATCCAAACCACGTCCTATTGTGGTTCCGATTTTGCGTGCAGGTCTGGGAATGCTTGAAGGTATGACCAGATTAATTCCGTCTGCTGAAGTTGGTTTTCTTGGAATGGTCCGCGATGAAAAAACTTTACAAGCTACAACATATGCAAACCGCTTGCCAGAAGATTTAACAGGTAGACAGTGCTACATCCTTGATCCAATGCTTGCCACTGGCGGAACTCTGATTGCAGCAACTAGGTTTTTACTAGATAAAGGTGCAACTGACATCACCATCATCTGTATCTTGGCTGCCCCCGAAGGTGTGGCTGCACTTGAAAAAGCCCTCGATGGTGCCCCAGTTACTGTGGTCATGGGTGCCCTAGATGAGCGCCTAAATGAACACGGCTACATCGTTCCTGGCTTAGGTGATGCTGGAGATCGGCTTTACGGGACGGTTTAATCCCACAATTCCCCTTCTTTCCGGTTGATCCAACTGGGTTAATTAGGAGAGGATTGCGCTCATGAGCAAAGTCCCAGTTGTAAGTGTCCTGAGTTTAAAAGGTGGCGTCGGTAAGAC
>CAIUXE010000107.1 GCA_903902965.1 uncultured Actinomycetes bacterium | reverse complement strand
TAAATTAGATGCTGTCGCAAGATCGATGAATTTGTCTCGGAGCACCGCATCTGAGTACATTCAAAGAGCCAGGAAAAAGTACATAAAAGTTGGGGTAAACCTGCCTACAAAAACGGATCTTTATCGGCAGGCCCAGAAAGATGGCCTGCTCCCCTAACTCGGTATGCCGCTCAGGCCTACTCCTGAGAGAATGGCTCCATGCCAATCAAGTACCAACTCAAGGAGTCCAATGGGCCGGTATTTGTCTTAATCCATGGAATGGGATCAGCTTCAAATGCGTGGAAGCCACTTCTTCCTGAACTAGAAAGTTATGGCTCAATTTTATTGCTTGATCTCCCAGGTCATGGTGGAAATCCACTAGATCCTGAAATAGCGATGGATCCAGCCTCAATGGCTCATGCAATTGCAGATTTAATCAATCAACTTGATTTACCTCCAGTGCACTTGATTGGAAATTCACTTGGCGGTTGGATCGCACTTGAATTAGCTGCTGCGAAACCAGATTTGATTGCATCGGTAACTGGATTGGCTCCCGCAGGACTTTGGTTGACACCATTTTTGCATCGGATACCCGGAACTGACTTAAGTAAACGGATGGCAAAAGCTTCAAGCGGAATTGCACCAACTGCTCTAAAAAGTTTGGCAGCTCGACGATTAGGATTTTCACGAATTTCACCGCACTGGGAAGAAATGGATTATCAAACACTGCTAGATGCAGTGACAGCTATGTCTGAATCTGATGGTTACTACCCCGCTTGGGATGCAACGCTAAATCGAAGATTTGATTCGATGATTTCTGATCGCATTCCAACCACAATTGTTTTTGGCGACAGTGACTTTGTGCTTCCATCTCGAACCTGTCAGGAACGCTCATTAGCCCCAGCGCATGCTAAATGGATTGTGCTGGAAAAAGTTGGACATGCTCCAATGTGGGATGAGCCAAGCAAGGTTGTAAAAATAATTAATGAAACAGTAAGTTTAGTTAAATGATTCCAGTTCTATATATCTGGAAAACTTCAAGTCGATCCTTACCGTGGGTTTTTGTGCAAATGGCAATCAATCCATTTCAATTTAGAAGATTCCCAGGTGTGTCTTTTGCAAAATCTTTAGGAACTGGTCGAGGAGTAAGTTTTACGCCCTCCGATGCAGATCTGAATCAGTGGGCTGCATTACTAGTTTTTTCAGATCAAGACTCTGCTAATAATTTTGATAAATCAAGATTAGCGAGAAAGTGGAATCGGCGTTCTAGTGAGCAATTAAAAATAACTTTGCAACCACTTTCATCTCATGGTCTATGGGCAAAAGGTAAACCTTTTGGTGAACCGACTCCCATAAAATGGGAAGGGAAAGTCGCAGCCATTACTAGGGCGCGAATTAAGTGGTGGATGAATTTTCAGTTTTGGCGTGCAGTGCCTCCCGTAACTCAAGATTTGCATAATCAATCTGGATTACTAGCGGCGATTGGAATTGGTGAGGCACCAATTGGTCTACAAGGGACTTTTTCAATTTGGCGAGATGGTGCGGCCTTGCGAACTTTCGCTTACGAGGGTAGTGCCCATAAGAGCGCTATAGCCAAAACTGCTGAGCTGAATTGGTATTCAGAAGAACTTTTCGCACGGTTTGGAGTTCGCGAGATTTCTGGCACCTTAAATGGGGTCGATTTCACTTAATAGAATCTGGGCGATTTAAGGCAGAATACGCATGTGGCCATTAGAAATTACATACAGCCTCCGCGCAGTAGAAGCGGGCCAAGCACTTTCCAATCTGTAGTGGTTTGGTCGGCACTTGCTGCTGCGATAATTATCCAAATTTCTTATCCGTTACTTAACGGAAATGCTCTTCGAGTTATAACTTTCGCTACTGTTCTATCTTCAAGTTTGGCCATGGCACTTCATGCACTTTTAACTTATGGAAGAAAATACGTCACAAATTATTTACTAATCACTTTGACTTTTGCATTTACCATTGAACAAATAGGGCTGCATTCAGGTTGGCCTTTTGGATATTACAAATATGACCAATCACTTGGTTGGGCTATAGCTGGCGTTCCTCTAATAGTTCCATTTGCATGGACAATGCTTGCTCACCCTTTGTTAATCGCCGCTCGTCGAATTAATCCCCGATGGAGTGCGGTAATTGGTGGATTTGGTCTAATGGCTTGGGATTTGTTCTTAGACCCACAAATGGTTCGCGATGGCAGATGGAGTTGGGCAAACCCGAATCCATACATTCCATTTATGCCAGAAATTCCAGCTTCTAATGCGCTCGGTTGGCTTCTATCTGGAATCGTGCTTATGTCTTTACTGCACTTAGTGCTTCCACGCCAACGCAGACGCGCTGGATCTGAAACTACCGTCGCTGATATTTTCTTAACTTGGACTTGGATTTCTGGAATTATCGCTAATCTCTTTTTCTTTTCTCGTCCTGGAATTTCTCTTATCGGTGGGGTGGCACTTGGAGTCGTTGTCGTTCCATATTTGATATCTCAATGGTTTGCACGTCCTTGAACTTAATTATATTAATTTTTTCGTTCTTCCTGTTGGCAAACAGCATCAATAATTACTTTTATCTCAGGCCAGCTAAATCAAGAGTCGTAGATTCGAAAGTAGCCATCTTGATTCCAGCAAGAGACGAAGAAGATAACATTAAGAACTTGTTGTCTGACCTAAGTGAACAGATTTTGTTGAGCGATTTCTCAGTCGCAGTCCTTGATGACAATTCGACTGATTTAACTGCCGAGGCTGTCCGAACCTTCGTTAACCAATACGCCCATATTGAATTTATGGAGGGTAAACCACTCCCCTCTGAATGGCTTGGTAAAAATTACGCTTGTCATCAATTGGCTGTTGCTCATTCTGATACAAAATTTTTAGTATTTTTAGATGCTGATATCAGGGTTAGTAAAGATGCTATCGCCAGTGCAATTTCAGAGATGGAGATAAAGGGTCTTGATTTCATCTCTCCTTATCCGCGACAGATTGCTAAAAGCTGGAGCGAGTATTTAATTCAACCATTATTGCAATGGAGTTGGCTTAGTACATTGCCAATTAAGTTGGCACAAAGATCAAGTAGGCCATCTTTAACAGCCGCAAATGGCCAGTTTTTTGTAGTGAAAACGGCCGCATATATATCCAGTGGCGGTCATAAATCAATCAAAGGTGAAGTGATAGATGACATGGAGTTGGCGAAAAGTTTGAAACGTGCCAGCTTCAAAGGTGGAGTAAGCAATGGGTCAAGTATTGCTTCCTGTCGGATGTATCAAAATTGGCCGCAGCTTCGCAATGGATATCAAAAATCTCTTTGGCGGGCATTCAACTACATTCCAAATGCAATTGCTTTGTCCTTTCTACTAATTATATTTTTTATTTACCCAGTTTTTGAGATGCTAAAGGGTTCCTTTTTTGGCTTACTCTCATATCTTTTGATCGTCTTATCTCGAATAATTGCTGCAAAACTATCGCGTGGTAATTTACTTTCTTCATTTTTGCACCCAATCTCAATAATCTTGTTTATTTACCTACTAATAACTTCATGGATTCAACACTTGCGTGGAAACCTTTCTTGGAAAGGTAGAAATTTGTGAGCGAACAAAGTGGTGAGATTGTTGTAATTGGAGCTGGAATGGGCGGCCTTGCTGCTGCTACTCGACTAGCTAAAGCTGGATATAAAGTAAGAATTTTTGAAGCTAGTTCTCAACCCGGCGGAAAATGTCGAACCATAAATATTGATGGATACTCTTTTGATACTGGGCCATCTTTATTAACTCTGCCTGCTGTTTACCGTGACTTATTTTTGAAAAGTGGAAAGCATTTAGGCCAAGAGCTTAAAGTAACTCCAGTAGAGCCAGCCTTTGACTACTACTTTCCTGATGGAACCAGACTGACTTTGCCATCCTCCTCTAGGGCTGGAACAGCCGCTGCGATCGAGAAATCATTTGGACCAAGCGCTGCCGCTGAATGGGAAAACCTAATGAAGCGGGCCGAGAAAATGTGGGCCGTTTCTAGAGAACCATTTGTTGAATCAGAGCTTGGAAGTCTCGCCTCGTTGATTTCTAGACCAAGAATTTTTGCAGATTTATTTACGATCGCTCCATGGCGCTCATTGCGATCTTTGGTGAATAAAAAGATTAACGATCCACGTTTGCGTACTTTGATTGATCGATATGCAACATATACCGGCTCTGACCCGCGCAAAGCGCCAGCAGTTCTTCTGACAATCCCGTATGTCGAAATGGTCTTTGGGGCGTGGCACGTTGGAGGTGGAATTGGAAAGTTAGGCGAAGCACTTGCCGAACGTGCAAAGGATTGCGGCGCACAAATTGAATATAACTGCGCGGTGTCTTCGATCCTAACTAGTAATGGAAAAGTTACTGGAATTAAATTGACTGATGGTCGAGTAATCGAATCACAGACCGTAATAAGCAATGCAGATTCTGAATTAACTTACGGGACTTTACTTGGCGATCTTCCAATAGCTCGCAGAGAAAAGCGAAAGATTTTGCAAAGTGAGGCATCACTGTCAGGGTTTTATTTAACTATTGGATTAAAAGGTAAGCGTTCAAATCTAAACCACCACACGATTTCTTTTCCAGAAAACTATGATGCTGAATTTAATTCAGTTTTTAAGGATTTCCAGCCAGTTGCAGACCCAACCCTTTACATCTGCTCCCCTGCAGATGAACAAATGGTACCTAACCAAGATTTAGCTAATCATGAAAGTTTGTTTGTCTTAGTTAACGCCCCAAGACACAGCAAAAATGGAAACGGCTTCGATTGGAGTACGCCGGGAGTTGCTAAAAAATATGCCGAGCACCTTGTAGACCTTTTAGTTAGTAAAGGTTTTATAGAGCGTGAACGAATTGAAGTTTTTGAATACGGTTCACCCTTGGAGATTGAAAATAACCACCTCGCACCTGGCGGCTCGATCTACGGCCGTTCAAGTAATGGTGCACGTGCGGCATTTAAGAGAGCCAAGAATCGATCACCTATTGATGGACTTTATCTAGTTGGAGGCTCTGCGCATCCAGGTGGCGGCTTGCCACTTGTTGGCTTAAGTGGCGAAATCGTTGCGGGAATAATCGCTCAACGATCTAAAGGAAACAACGGCCTTTGGGCTCGTCGATAATCAATCTTGGCTAGTGCCGGTGAAGTAGGTCCAGGAATATCTAGAATCAAAACTTCATCAAATAATTCGACATAGCCAGCTCTAAAAAGCGCGCATGATCTAACGTGCACCGCATCCGCTTTACTCACTTGAAGTCCCACGCTTTCATAAGTTGCTGGATCAAATGATGGTGCTGGTTCGGTGCTAACTAAAACTATCAATCCACGTCCACAATCTATTGTTGCCCAATTACCAATTGACACTTCTTGCCCATTCATGACAATTCCCTTGAGCAAAATTGGAGTAGATCCTAAATTCAAAACTTTTCCAGATATAAACACTGGCTTAGACCATCTTGGATCAAGTGAGGCACCAATTAAAAGCTCTACTTCCCCACCAATACCTGCATTACCTGCTGCTACAACGGCATTTGCATCCACCAGGTTTGTGTAGACATTGAAATCTGGCCCAGCTTTTACTAACTCACTTATCAGTGCAGCACTATCACCGGCTGCGCCACCCGGAGGTGCATCACTTGATTGCAATAAAATTGAAAACTTGCTTCGTCCTTTTTCATTACCTTTTTTAATTCTGACAATAGCGTCAGCAGGTTTTACCAAGCCCACTTCAAACTGCTCTTTAATCTCCCAAATTTTATCGCTGATCTCTGTAGCAATTTTCAAAAGCTCTAGTTTGGCTAATGTGCCAGTAACAGTTACGGCAAAACCTAATTCAGGTACATCAATCCAAGGTTGTACTGGGAATAATGAAATATCTAAAACTCGATCAGATAAATAAGAATCAGCCAAATTTCGAACCTGAAGCATTGGTTCAGATTTAATAATTTGCACCTCGGCTGGAATCAATAATGGAATTTTTGAAATAGCCGTTTGAATTGGAGCACCCACTGCAAGTAGATCCAACAATAACTTTGCTGCTTTTGCGCCGGTATCTGCTTGATCGATGTGTGGATACGTTTGGTAGCCAATCAAAATGTCGGCATGCTCCAAAATCTCACCTGTGACATTTGCATGAAGGTCATGAGTTACCGCTATTGGAATCTCTTCACCGATTAGAGCGCGAACTCTGGCTACGATTTCTGCATCCGCGTAATCATGAGATTGAGTGATCAATGCGCCATGTAAATTTAACATAACGCCATCAAGGGCTGGAAGTGATACCAGCATTTCTAACGCTGGTTGAAATAAGGCCCTAAAATCGTCATCCCCCAAGATGCCACCAGACATCGCCCAAGCGCGCATGATCGGAATAACTTCACATGATTGAGATCTCAGATATGAAATTGCTCCCGCGATCTCTGTATTCGAACCTCTGGAATTCAAATCAGCTTCTTGGCCATACCAAATTCCTTGCATTTTAAAATCTTCGTAAGTGGCATTTTTTGCTGAAAAAGTATTGGTCTCTTGGATAAGACTTATAACCGCGATTTTAATACTCATTTCGCGCTCGACTTTTCTAATCTCTTATAGGAGTACTTAATCACTTGAGTCAGAGCTACTAACTGAAAAGCCATCCATAAGAAAATGCTGATATTTTGCAAATCTAAATTGTAAATTCCCAGTGCCAGTGCGATAGCGATAAAGATTGCTCGTACCGGTCTTTCACAAATACTTACAACACCGATTTCACTATCAACAAGAGATGAAAGTCTGGCTCTTGCATACTCCTGTGTGGCAGCAGCACACCATGCTATTAATAGCGCCCAACTTGGTACTCCAGCAAAGTAGGCAGTCAGCACCCATAACGCTTCCACTATTCGATCGAGGGTTGAATCCCAAACTGCACCCCATTTAGTGGCTCGATCCCGTGCAATTGCTACAGCCCCATCTAATCCATCACTGATAACTGAAAGTAAAATAAAAAGTGGAGCCCATAAAGAGTTTCTTCCAAGTAAAGCAAGGCAGGCCAGAAGAAGGCCAAGTAGCGAAACAACGTCTGCTGGAATTCGAAGTGCCACAAAAGGTTTTGCTAGGTAAAAGTTAATCAGTAAATAACCGCGTGCGATTCCAGTGGGGCCTTGCCCATCTGGATAGCCATGAAGAGAAGACCAACGATCCAAGTAATCGCTGTGATTCATTTCTTAATTACCTAAATCTAAATTCTGACAGACTTTAACTGTCGCCTCTGCGGTATTCATTGTGTAAAAATGCAATGACTTGCTGCCAAGAGCCAATAGTTGCGTACACAGTTCAGCTGCAACCTCGACACCGAGCGCTCGAACTGCACCCTCGTCATCTGCAACTGCTTCAAATCTTGCTCGAGTTTTTTCGGGAATCTGCGTTCCTGACAACTGCGCAAATTTTACAAGTTGCTTGACATTTGTTACTGGCATTACTCCAGGAATCAATTTTAATTTTGATCCAGCTTTTTCTAAATTACTAACCAATCTTTCCCAAGATGAAATCTCAAAAAAGAATTGTGAGATCGCAAAAGTTGCGCCAAATTCTTCTTTCCGAAGCAGTGTTTCTAAATCTAATTCAACATTTCCGTTTGATGCCGGATGTAGATCTGGAAATGCGGCTACCCCAACACCCAATCCTTTTTCTGCAACAAGTTTTACAAGTTGATCGGCATGATCAAATCCGCCGGGCGTTGGTTCCCATTTAGCTAGCGGTCCTCCTGCTGGATCTCCGCGCAAAGCCAATACTTGATTAATGCCTGCTCTCTTGTATGAATCAAGCACCTCTGAAAGCTCAGCTTGTGTTGATCCCACACAAGTTAAATGCGCAACAGTTTCTAGACCTGTTCGCTCTCCGATTTCTTCAGTTATCCGAATAGTGCGTTCGCGGGTCGATCCCCCTGCCCCGTATGTGACCGAGACAAAACTTGGCGATAGGGAGCGGAGGTGGGTTAACTCCTGCCATAAACGATCTTCACCTGGCTGGTCCTTGGGCGGAAAAAACTCAAAAGAGAGTTCAATCAACGTATTCCGATGAGCGCTATCCACGAGGTGCAGGGTAGCGTTGCCATGTGTTCTCTGCCCCCCGTTTAGAAATTGAAACCACCTTAAAAGATTTCCTCCAGCGTGTATCTCTCGACTTGGCCGAGATTTCCCCAGAACTGAGCCCAGTTAGTGCTGAAATCACCAGGTTTCTAACCACAGGAAAAAGGTTTCGCCCGCTCTTTGCTTACGCGGGATATCTCGCTGGTGGTGGTCAAAATGATGGAACTTCGTTAAAAAATATGTTGAAGGCGGCGACCTCACTGGAATTGCTCCAAGCCTGCGCCCTCATCCATGACGATCTAATGGATGGCTCTGATATGCGCCGTGGAGCGCCAGCTGTCCATCGTTACTTTGAAAATTATCACCTTGAAAATTCCATGCGTGGTGACAAAGTGCAATTTGGACTTTCTGCAGCAATATTGCTGGGCGATTTTGCATTGATCTGGGCAGACCAATTGATAAATGAGTCCGGCTTATCTGATGAACAATTGCGCCGATTACTGCCGCTGAATGATTTGATGCGCGTTGAATTAATTGCCGGCCAATACCTTGATGTTCGAGAAAGTGCGGCCACAACTGCAAGCGTGGAGCGGGCGTTAAAAGTTGCACGTTACAAATCTGGCAAATACACAATCGAGCGCCCATTGCATTTTGGTGCGCTCATCGCAGGAACCTCTCCTGAAACTATTTCTTCACTTACTCAATTCGGTATTCCGTTGGGTGAAGCATTCCAATTACGCGATGACCTTCTGGGAGTTTTTGGCGATCCTGAAGCAACTGGAAAGCCGGCAGGTGACGATTTGCGAGAAGGAAAACGGACAGTACTAACTGCTTTGGCTATAGAAAATTTCTCCGCTTCACAATTGCAGAGTTTTAATGCACATTTTGGAGATTTAAATATAAGCGCCGAGCACATTACAGAACTCCGAAATTTAATTACAGAAGCTGGTGCCCCAGAAAAAGTCGAGGCCCTAATAGAAGATTTAACCGCTACTGCTTTGCAAGCTTTGAAATCTGAACACATCTCTGAAAAAGCAAAACCATATTTAAATGAGTTAGCTCTCATGGCTACTAAGCGCAAGATCTGACCTGAGGAGTTATAAGTAATGCGTACCGTTAAAGGCCCAACTGAAAACGTGGTAATCGTAGGTGCCGGACTTGCTGGGTTGAGTGCAGCCTTGCGACTTGCCGGCGCCGGACGATCAGTAACTGTCATCGAGCGTGAATCAGTTCCAGGTGGTCGAAGTGGATTACTACAAAAAGATGGCTACAACTTTGACACTGGACCAACTGTTTTAACAATGCCTTCTTTGATCGAAGATGCATTTAATAGCGTTGGTGAGCAAATGAAAGATTGGTTGGATTTAATTCCACTACGGCCGCTTTACCGTGCTTTTTACCACGATGGATCACAACTTGACGTATATCCAGACACAAAAGAAATGGAAGCAGAGATCGCAAAGGTCATTGGGCCTGAAGAAGCAATTGGTTATCGCAACTATGTAGATTTTGTTACTAAGTTATATAAATATGAGATCAATGATTTCATCGATCGTAATATTGATTCTCCATTTGGATTGCTAACACCAAATTTAGCCAGATTGATCGCTATTGGTGGGTTTCGTAAACTATCTCCAAAAGTTTCACAGTTCCTCAAAGATCCACGGACTCAAAAGGTTTACTCCTTTCAGGCAATGTATGCCGGTGTAAGTCCACAACAAGCACTGGCCATTTATGCGGTTATCGCTTACATGGATTCAGTAAACGGTGTTTTCTTTCCACGTGGCGGAATGCATGCAGTCCCAAGAGCATTAGCCGCAGCTGCCGAAAAACATGGAGTTAAATTCAAGTACTCGACAACAGCTGCAACGATTGAAAAAAGTAATGGGCGTGCTACAGCCGTAATAACAACAGATGGCGAAAGAATTCCATGTGATGCTTTGATATTAAATCCAGATTTACCAGTTGCTTGGAAAGAATTAATCGGAAAAGAGCCTTGGTCGATAAAGCGCCTGAACTACTCCCCTTCCTGCGTGACTATGTTGGTTGGATCAAAAAAATCATATGACCATATTGCTCATCACAACATTCACTTTGGCGCCTCATGGGATGGGGTATTTGATGAGCTGATTAATAAGAAGATTTTAATGACCGATCCATCTATTTTGGTAACGGTTCCCTCTCTCGATGATAAATCCTTAACCCCTCCCGGAAAAGAGTCTTACTACGTGCTTTTCCCAACCCCCAATCTTGATGCTGATATTGATTGGAAAGTTACCGGACCGAAGTACAGAGACCAGATGATAAAAACTTTAGAACAAAGAGGCTACACAGATTTTGGTGATTCAATTGAAGTTGAACATCTGACTACTCCTCTAGATTGGGAAGCTCAAGGAATGGAGCGAGGTGCACCATTTGCTAGCGCACATACCTTTTTCCAGACTGGTCCATTCAGGCCAAGAAATTTAGCTGCTGGTTTTGAAAATATTGTTTTTGCTGGTTCAGGAACTCAACCTGGAGTTGGCGTACCAATGGTTTTAATCTCCGGAAGGCTAGCCGCTGAGCGGATTCTTGGGAAAAAATAATGGATGAGCTAACAGCTGCAGGCATTCATCGACCAGACCTACGTGAATCTTACTTAGAGTGCAAAAGACTGAACTCGTTTCATGGCAAAACTTACTACTTGGCGACTTTACTTCTTCCAAAAGCAAAGCGACCTTTTGTTCATGCCCTTTACGGCTTTGCCAGATATGCCGATGAGATCGTTGATGATCTGAATTCGACACTCAGTGAAGTAGAAAAAGCAGAAGCCTTGCAAAAGTGGAGTGACCAGATATTAAGGGATTTAGTAGGTGGTAAAAGCTCAGATCTAATTGGAGCGGCACTGATCGACACAGTAACTCGATTTAAGATTCCAACAAAATACTTTGAAGCATTTATACTTTCGATGAAGATGGATTTATCGGTAACTCAGTATCAAACTTACGAAGATTTAATGGAGTACGTTTACGGTTCAGCAGCTGTAATCGGTTTACAAATGGTTCCTATTCTTGGACCACTATCCCCTGCAGCTTATGAATGTGCCGAAAAGCTGGGAATTGCTTTCCAGTTGGCTAATTTTATTCGAGATGTAGGCGAAGATCTGGACCGAGGAAGGGTCTATCTCCCTCTTGATGAATTGGCATCATTCGGAGTCACTCGATCAGATTTAGAAAAAAGAATCCTTACCCCAGAAATCATCAACGCATTGAAATTTAATATTGAACGCGTCCGGAGGTTGCAGCGCGAAGCTGCCCCAGGAATTGCGATGTTAGAAAAAAGTAGCAGGGCATGCATCGAGGCAGCTAGTGAGTTGTACTGCGGAATCGTTGATGAAGTTGAAGCTATTGATTACCAAATTTTCGCGAAGCGAGCAAAAACTTCTACATGGCGCAGAATTAAAGTTGCGTTACCGGCATGGTTACGAGCGATTCGCGCCCGCACTTTTTCCTAGATTAATCCAAAGAGATAAGACAGCAAGAATCAAGGCAAACCCAAATAGAACATCCTCTGCGGGTGCTGAAAATATTCTTAAACCAATAATCACAGAAGGGTCGTACATCACAATATTGCGAGATGTTAACCACCAATTAGTGAGAAATTGAAAAGGTAAGATTATTGCGTAGGAAGTCCAAAAGGCTGCTCTTTTCAAAAGTGCAGTTTTGATAACAAATAAATCTAAAATAGCGGCGATCACAACAGCTAATACCGAAATCTGGGTATAGGTCATTTTTCATCTCCGATTACCCAATGCTTTTTAACGGTGCGAACCGCTTCAATTGTCATGATCGCTGCAATTGGAATAATTATGAAAAATAAATATTCTTCTAGTGGAATATTTAGTGGACCGAATAATCCGATTATTTGTTGCTTATCGAAATGCCAATGTTGATTCGCGATTGCATATCCATCCCAAAGTAGGAAACAAAGCGCTACTGGAACAATTGCCATCATGGCTCTTTTAATGCGACGTAATACCCCGACTTTTAAAGCAATTTCAAGCCAGAAAGATCCAGCAACAGTAAAGGCAAACATGGCCATATAGGAAAGATGCTTCACATATAGGATTTTTGCAGATCACAATCGATTACGCCAATGCTAAAGTTGCTAGAGTTCACAATACACGGGAGCCGTCAGGGCTGAGAGGGTGAAAATCTCACCGACCGTCGTACCAGTCCGGTAATGCGGATTGGAAGGAGGAAAATATGTTTACTTTATTTACTGCTTGGGGCTATGAAGTATCACTTCTTGAATTCACTGCCGCAATAGTTTCATTAATCGGCGTTTATCTTGGCACAACTGGAAAGCAAGTAACTTGGCCGTGGTGGGTTGCCAGCTCTGTTCTATATGCAATCTGGTTCTATCAAGCAAAATACTATGCAAGTTTTGCAACTCAATTTATTTTTATCGGATTTGGAATCTGGGGCTGGTTTGGTTGGGGAAAAAAAGGTGCGCAACCATCCAATATGTCGCTGCGAAGTAAGTGGATTTACTTAGGAATCTTTAGTGTGATCTGGATTGGCTTCGCTCCATACCTAAAATCAATCGGTGCTGTTGCCATATGGAGTGACACTTTTGGATTGCTTGGAAGTGGTGCGGCTCAGATTTTGATGGTGCGACAGAAATGGGAAAGTTGGGTTTTGTGGTTTGCAGTCGATGCAGTGCTGACTATTCAATACGCTCGCGGAGAGTACTACTTCACCTCTTTGGTTTATGCCGTGTTTACTGCGATGGCAATTCTTGGCTGGATGCGCTGGTTTAAAAAGCACCGGCAATCTAAGAAAGTTATGTAAGTGTTTCACTTTCCTGAGAATGAAATCGCTGAAATCATTAAAACGATCTCGGAGAAGTCTTTGCTTAAAACTAGACCACTTTTAATGGCAATAGATGGTCCGGCAGGTTCTGGAAAGACTTCTTTAGCCAATCAGCTCTCAAGTAAATTAACTGCTTTTGCAATAATTCATATGGATGATCTCTACAACGGGTGGGACGATGCCCTAACGGCAACGCTGACCAATCATTTAAGGGAATGGATTATCGATCCGCTAGCAACGCAGCAAAATGTGAGATATCAACAATTCAATTGGGTAAGCAATGAGTATGGTCCATGGGTTGAGATTAAAGATTTCGATCTCTTGATTTTGGAAGGTGTTGGGGCTGCTCAGGAGGCAATTCGCCAGCATGCCGATCTTACGATCTGGATTGAAGTCGGTCCTCAAATAGGACTAGCCAGAGTCTTAAATCGTGATGGTGCCCAAATTTTGCCTTATATGTTGAAGTGGCAGGAGCGCGAAAGAGCACATTTCTTAAAAGACCAAACCAAAGATAATTGTCAGATTTTTATCGATGGTAGCAATACTCAAATTAAGTAGGGCAAGGCTCCAAAGTTAAACCGGTCTGGTTGTTTACACTCACGATGTGTCCGATTTGCGTGGTGAGTTAATAGATGGCCGGTACCAAATTGGAGCGGTAATCGCCAGCGGCGGAATGGCCACTGTTTACTCGGCTATTGATACCAGGCTCGATCGTCCAGTCGCTGTAAAAATCATGCACTCTCATCTTGCCCAAGATGAAGATTTTGTGGCCCGTTTTATTCGTGAAGCAAAAGCTGCGGCAGCGATCTCACACCCAAATTTAATTTCAGTTCATGATCAGGGCTGGAATACTGGCGGAACCCCAGCAGTCTTCTTGGTTATGGAACTTGTAAGCGGAAGTACTTTGCGCGATCTTATGAACCAAAAGGGTCGGTTGACTCCTGAAGAAGTTTTACCTATTTTGAGTGAAGTGCTGAGCGCTCTTGCCGTAGCTCACAAAGCCGGAATAGTGCACCGAGATTTAAAACCTGAAAATATTATGATCTCATCAGAGGGAAAAATTAAAGTTGGAGATTTTGGTTTAGCAAGAGCCATGTCGGCAGGTCAAACGTTAACTGCAGATGCGAGTGTATTGCTTGGAACGGTTGCATATTTGGCACCCGAGCAAGTACAAAGAGGAATTGCAGATGCACGAAGTGATGTCTATTCGCTAGGTGTCGTAACTTTCGAAGCGCTCACTGGTAAAAAACCTTATGAGGGCGAATCTCCAATACATATTGCTTATCAACATGTAAATGAGAGAATACCTGCGCCTTCAACAGTTGTTTCAAATTTACCAAAAGAGATAGATGAGTTAGTGATACGAACAACCGCTCCAGATCCAGATTTAAGACCAGCAAATGCTCAAGAATTATTAGAACTAGTTCGTCTTGCGCAAATTGCAATTGATCCTTCCAATAGACAGCTCTCGCTACCACTTGGACTTCCACCTTTGCCTGACCCGATTAAAAAGTCAGTAAGGCCAAAAATTAAGAAGAGTAAAGAGACCGTCAAGAAGTCGGATACAGCGCCTGTAATCCAAGCCAAATATTCAGACACAGGTGAAATTCGCAGGCAGACTTCAAAACGTGTTAAACGAAACAGAATGATTGCGATTTCGATATTTATAGCATTGCTGCTCACTGCTGGGGCAACTTGGTATAACTATTTTGGTCCAGGCGCCAAAGTGTCGATCCCCTCAATCGTGGGCATGAAAAGTAGCGAAGCAAAAACTACTCTGACCGAAGTAAAATTGAATTTTAAAATTGTAAAAGAAGTTTTTAGCGAAGAAATTGCCAAGGGTCGAATCATTGAGATGAAACCGTCGGCTGGTGAAAAAATTGCAGCTGATGGATTTATTAACGTTACTGTCTCTAAAGGTCCTGAAAGATATCTGGTCCCTAGACTCTCAGGATTATCTCTTGCTGATGCTGGTGCGCTTCTGACCAAATCAAAACTTGTAATAGGAACAACTAATTATGTTTTTAATGAAAAGATTGCAAAAGATCTAATTATTGGCTCATCCCCAACTTTCGGAGAGATGATTAAGAAGAATTCACCAGTGAATCTTCTAATTAGCAAAGGCTCTGACCTTATTGATGTCGGTGCATATGCTGGTAAGAGTTCAGATCAAGCTTTGACTGAATTAAACGATGCTGGATTTAATGTCACTGTTAAAGAAAAATTTAGCGAAACTGTGAAAGCCGGAAATGTGATATCGCGGGACCCGCAGGACTTAAAAATGGCTCGTGGTGCAAAAATTACTTTGACTGTTTCCAAAGGGCCAGAGTTTGTCCTCATACCCACTGGCTTATTAAAAACTGACCAACAATCAGCCACTAAGAAATTAGAGAATGCTGGATTCGTCGTTAAAACACCGCCGCCAAGTAAAAAGATCGCTGGCAAGGTCCCGAAGGTGTTCCGAGTTACACCCGCACAAGGAAGTAAGGCTAAACGCGGTTCAACTGTATTAATTGAACTCAAATAATCGAGGTTAACCGCCTAGGCTTACCGGTATGCCCTCATCTAAAACAGCTAACTCTTCCGGGACCGGCCCACGTATTGGTGCACATGTACCTACCTCTGGCGGTCTGGCAAAACGTGCCCTTGGATATGCCAAAGCGATTGAGGCTGAAAGCATCCAGATCTTCGCGTCAAGCCCTCGCGCTTGGGCAATGCCAACCCCAGATCCAGCAGCAGACTTAGCTTTTCGTAATGGTGCCGCGGACATGGATATCACCACATATATACATGCCTCGTTTTTAATAAATCTTGGCTCTCCCACTGTTGCAACATATGAAAACTCATTAGCCGCTACGGAGTATTCATTAAAACGCGGTGGAGATCTTGGCGCACTTGGCGTGGTTATTCATACTGGTTCTGCGGTGAATGAAGATTATGTTGAGAAATCCTGGAAACAGATTCACGATGGCATGATGCCAATTTTAGAAAATCTTCCTGATGATGCTCCTTTTTTGTTACTAGAACCAACTGCCGGACAAGGACAATCGCTTGTCAAAAAGATCAATGAAGTAGAAAAGTATTTAATTGCTCTTGAATATCACCCAAAGGTTGGAATCTGTCTTGATACCTGCCATGTTTTTGCCGCTGGACATGACATATCTAAAAAAGGTGGGATGAACGAAACTCTTGACTTATTAATTTCTGTAGCAACTGCCGATCGAATTAAGTTAGTCCATGCAAATGATTCGATGGATGTTTGTGGCGCACTTAAAGATCGTCATCAATCTATTGGCCAAGGACATATAGGTAGCGAGCCGTTCCGTGAACTGATGAACCATCCAGCCATGCGCAATGTTCCACTTATTCTTGAAACTCCAGGTGCAGAACCAGAGCACGGTGCAGAGGTGCAACTCTTAAAGAAGTTACGCGCCAAAAATGACTGATCGGAAAAGAATTTGGGCAGTAATTGGTTTGATCGCTGTAACCGCGGTCTGGGGTGCAGCGTTTGTGCTAATGAAGGATGCACTTGAGCGTCAGCCAGTAAATGATTTTCTTGGCACTAGATTTGCAATTGCGACTTTAATCTTGATTGCGATTAGACCAAAAGTACTTAAAGAGATTAATTTAAAGATGTTAGGTATTGCTATTCCCCTTGGAATACTCCTTAGTCTTGGCTACATCACCCAATCAACAGGTCTTACACATTCCACTGCTGCAATAACAGGATTTGTTACTGGTTTATATGTGATTTTTACACCGCTGCTTAGTGCGGTTTTCTTAAAGAAAGTCGTTACCAAGATTGAATGGGCAGCAGTCTTGCTGGCCACCGTTGGACTAGGCCTACTTTCAATTCGTGGATGGGCTATTGGCTTTGGCGAGTTCCTAACCTTGCTTTGTGCTCTCTTTTTTGCCCTTCACATCATCGGGCTCGGAGAATGGTCATCACGTTTCGCGACGTACCCTTTGACCGTTGTACAACTTGGTACGGTCACGGTATTTACCGGTATCACTGGATTCTCAAATGGCTATGTGGCTCCCCCAGATGCGCAAGTTTGGAAAGCTATTTTAATAACAGCGCTCTTTGCAACCTCTGCTGGTTTCTTGATTCAAACTTGGGCCCAAGCGCATATGGACGCTACAACAGTGGCGGTAATTCTTACTCTTGAAGTGGTTTTTGCCGCACTTGTCGCCGTGATTGCTGGCCAAGAAGTACTAACAACTAGAACACTTGCTGGTGGAGCGCTAATTGTTTTCGCAATGATTGCCATGCAGGTTAACCCGAAGTACTATCTTTCTAGGTTTACTAATAGATAAATCGAAACAGGAGTGGATTTATGAATAACAAATTAACCAAGCTTGCTAGACAGTATTGGACCGCTGAAGAGAGTCGAGATATCAAAGCAATTTTGTCCTTCTTCTCGGAAGATGCAAGATGGACCGGTCCGGATGGAGTAACGCTTGTCGGACATGATCAAATTCGAACTTTCTATGAGAATAGCGCAGCCGCATATCCTGGATTATCCGTCGAAGTCATGCGCTCATATGGTGACAAGCACGAAGGAACGGTGGAATGGTGCGCTAAGTTAACTGCACCAGATGGACGAGTATTGGATCTGAGTGGCGTGAACATTATGAAAAGAAAGAAAAATAAATTCACCCACCTAACTGCATATTTTAATTTAGGCGCTTTTTAATCTAAAGGAGATCCAAATCATGAGTAGAAAAAGTACAGCGATCGTAACTGGTGGTGCATCCGGAATTGGTGCAGCTTGTGTTCGCCGGTTTTTAAAAGATGGGATCTCTGTAGTCGCGCTAGATTTAAATGAAAGTCTATTGAAAAAAATGCAAAGCGATTTGAATAATCCCGACTTGCATATTGTCGCAGGCGACGTTTGCGATGAGACGGTTCGCGGCAAGGCAATTGATTTAGCGGTGAGCAAAAGTGGTTCGCTAGATATCTTGGTAAATAACGCTGCAGTCTTTTTGCTTTCTGGTATTGATGCAACCCGTGAGCAATGGCAAAAGACTTTTGAGGTAAACCTGCTAGCCGGTGCTAATTTAGTGACTCAGTCACTTAGCCAACTTCGCAAGAGTGCTAACCCAGCGATCGTAAATATCGCCAGCATCTCTGCGCATCGTGCCCAAACTGGTCGCTGGACCTACAACGCGATGAAGGGTGCACTTCTTGAATTAACTAAGTGCCAAGCGTTAGACCTTTCCAAAGATCGTATCCGCGTGAACTCTGTAAGTCCTGGATGGATTTGGACTGAAACTCTTGATGAAGCTGCTGGCAATGATCGCAAAAAGTGGGAACCTGTCTGGGGTCTTTACTCAATGATGAATCGCTGCGGTGAACCAGATGAAGTTGCTGCCGCTGTTGCCTGGCTAGCCAGCCCTGATGCAAGTTTTGTGACCGGAGCAGATCTAGCCGTAGATGGTGGTTACTTAGCATTGAGCCCAGAAGCCACAGATACCCTCGACCTTCAGAGAGGTTAATTAAATGAAATGCATCGATTCTCATATGCATCTATGGGATTTAAAGGTGGGTACTTATCCCTGGCTGACTGATCCAGAAGATCGAGAAACAGCTTTTGGAAATTTGAAGAATTTAGCTATTGATTATCTTTTGCCCGAGTATCGCAAAGATACCGCCACTATAGAACTTGCTGGGCTGGTACATGTTGAAGCAGCCTGGGATCCAACTAACCCTGTTGGTGAAAGTAAATGGCTGGCAAAAACACTTGCTGGTTTTGAAACTCCGTACGCAATTATCGCTGGTGGTAATTTACTAAAAGCAGATTTCCCAGAGTTGCTGGCGACCCATCGCCAAGCCAGTGATCGTGTAGTTGGCGTAAGACAGATCCTTAATTACCACGTCGATCCTGAGTACACATTCACAGATTCCCCGGAGATTATGTACGACAAAACCTGGCGTAAAAACTTTGCTCACCTTGGCGACCAAGGAATGATCTTTGATCTGCAAATTTTCCCAGATCAATCAGCAGGAGCAGCAGGTTTAGCGCAAGAGTTTCCGCAAACCAAGATGGTGATCAACCATTTCATCATGCCACTTAAATGGGACCGAGCCGGAATCGCTGATTGGAAAATAGAGTTAGCGAAATTAGCCGCTCATCAAAATATCGCAATCAAATTAAGTGGTCTCTATATGTACCATCGCAATTGGCCGAACGATGCGATGGATACCTTGATTGATACTGCTCTGGAATTATTTACTCCAGACCGGGTTATGTGGGGCAGTAATTTTCCAGTTGATCGCCAATTTGTTTCGTTGGAAAAACTAGCGAACGACTTTGAAACTAGTCTTGCTCGTCACGCGTTAACTACTCGCGAAGCTGTTATGTGGAAAACTGCAAACAGTTGGTACCGCCTAGGCGCTAGCTAATTTAACTACTAGGTTTGAGCTGCTTTTTAACTAGTGTGAATAGGTATCCAACCAGGATTGCGGTGGCGATTAACCCTAAAATAGCAAGAGTTAAAAATGGGGATATCAATGCTTGCGCAACTATCGGTATAGCAATTTGGGGCAATTGATCAGCTGAATTTGAACCGATACTTCCACCGGCTGCAGAACCAATCAAGTAAATCAAAATAGAAATTATAGCGAATGCTGCGCTTTGAATTCCGGCAAATTTCAACCCGTTATGTAAGTTGCTAGCAAATCTCCAATAAAGAGCAAAAAACAAGATAAACCCAATCCATAAAACAAAAACAAGCCCGGTAAATTCTTTTTTGATTTTAAATAAATTAATATCAGAGTCCCCACTTTTCAGGTCAATCGGAGCTATATCTTTTATTTGATCCTCTGCTAAAGAAAAAAGTGGATTCACCTTAGAAATAGCCGTTAACGCCATTGAGGCGATTGGGCGAATATCTATTGTCGCAGCTTGAGTGTCGCCGTCAACATAAAAATCGTAAGCTTTATGAGTTATTCCAACTATTTCGTCTTCAAAGGCCTTGGTACCCATAGCATCGGAAAGAGCTACTCTGATCTCTTTTCCTTTAGCTTTAAATAGTAAAGCCTCTGCACCTTTGGTATCTTTTGAAATACTCTCAATTAATTTATTCGCTGCAGCATCTCGAAACTCGCTCTTTGCTAAAAGGGAATGCGCAATTTTTGGCGCTGGATTAGATTTACCTACGGCAAGATAGACGCCACTTACAATTGGCAAAATAATTAATAGGACAGTGCTTAAAACTGCAAATGCTATCGCTGGGCCACGTTTGGCAGTAAGAAAGATCGGATTTGTCATTGGTGAAGAGTATGCAGATACTCACCTATCGGCAAGGTTATTAAAGCGCGCCTTCGTGTTTTAATAGCCATTCTTTCTTGGATATTCCATATCCATAATTTCCAAGCGCGCCGCCTGTTTTAACAATACGGTGACAAGGCACAATCGGAGCAACTGCATTGCGTCCGCAGGCGGTGCCTGCCGCACGTACAGCTGCTGGTGAGCCAGCACGTTGAGCTAGATCCGCATAAGAGATAACTTTTCCACTTTTTATCTTTCGCATCGCTTTCCAAGCAGCTTGTGAAAAATGAGAACCTGGCTGGCGGACTTCAATTGCGTTTAGTGCATCCAATTCACCATCAAAATATGCCTCAACTAAATCTGCAATTTTGCCAACGGCTTTACAATTTTTGATTTCTAATTCTTGGTCTTCATTTGATAACTTCAATGACAATGCAGTTAACGTACTAAATCCAGCAGCTAAGACAAGATCATTATCTGCAATCCAGAGCAATGTACCTATTGGCGTTTTGATGGAGGCAGTTAACAACACTGCAAAAGGCTAGCGATCACGCAGCATTTCGGCAACGAGAAAAGCAAGCTCAAGTGATTGAGTGTGGTTCAAACGTGGGTCGCACGCAGTCTCATATCGCGAAGAAAGATCATCATGTGAGATTTGTTCTCCCCCACCGACGCACTCAGTTACATCATCACCGGTTAACTCAATATGGATTCCGCCTGGATGAGTTCCTAGTTTCTTGTGCACTTCAAAGAATCCACGAACCTCATCTAACACGTCATCAAATTTTCTAGTCTTGTAACCACTTGGGGCTTCATAAGTATTTCCATGCATAGGATCACAAACCCATAAAACTTTAGCTCCAGATTTTGTTACACCTTCAACTAATTTAGGAAGTGCTTCGCGAACAACACCGGCGCCCATTCGAGTGATGAAAGTTAATCTGCCAGGTTCGCGATTTGGATCTAATTTCTCAATTAAAGCCAGAACTTCATCAACTTGGGTTTTAGGTCCAAGTTTTACGCCAATTGGATTACGAATTTTCGAGCAAAAATCAACATGCGCGCCATCAATTTTGCGGGTACGTTCCCCAATCCAAACAAAGTGAGCCGAAACGTCGTATGGCTCCTGGGTACGTGAATCAATTCGAGTTAGTGCACGCTCATACTCAAGAATTAATGCTTCATGGCTTGAGTAAAGGTCCACACTTCTAAATGCGTCTGGATCAACACCAGCTGATTGCATAAATGCTAACGCTCTGCCAATTTCATTTGCCATCTGCTCATAACGTTCACCAACTGCTGAGTCACGGATGAATCCCTTGTTCCATTCATGCACGCGGCGCAGATCAGCAAAGCCACCATGAGTAAAGGCGCGAACTAAGTTGAGTGTAGAAACTGAGGTTTGATACACGCGCACTAATCTTTGTGGATCGGGAGTGCGAGATTCAAGGGTGAACTCCAAATCATTTACTGCATCTCCGCGATAAGCAGGAAGCGTTACATCTCCACGTGTTTCATTGTCATTGCTACGTGGCTTGGCAAACTGACCAGCCATTCGGCCAACTTTTAAAACTGGCAAACTTGCGCCGTATTGCAGTACCGCAGCCATCTGTAAAATGGTTTTCATTCGGTTTCGAATTGAATCTGCAGTTGCTCCAGCAAAAGTTTCGGCACAATCCCCACCTTGCAACCAAAATGCACGACCCTCAGCAGCTTCTGCAATTTTCTCTTTCAAGGTGTCACACTCACCTGCAAAAACCAGAGGCGGGAAAGTGCGCAACTGTTCAACTGCTTTTGCCAATGCCTCTTTATCTGGCCAATTTGGTTGCTGAGCAGCAACTAGTCCAGGGGTAAAAAGGGCATCGATTTGAGATGATTGAGTTGAATTGGGGGTCACACTCATAATTCTAGAGATCCTTTGCTGTTAGGGGCGGGGTATTTAAATCTGAGCTATCCGAAGAAGATTTCCGCTTCGGCATAAAGGGCTGGGTCCACCACTTTGAGTTTTTCGGTAGCGGTTGAGAGCAAAACCCGTTCGATCTGGGTTCCATGCAGAGCCACCATTTTACCAAAATCACCATCATGGACAGCCGTGATTGCATGTAAACCAAATCGCGTGGCAAGGACTCGATCAAATGCAGTTGGTGTTCCACCACGTTGAATATGCCCCAATACAGAGGTGCGCGCTTCTTTCCCAGTCCGTTTTTCAATTTCCTGGGCAAGCCATTCGCCAATTCCAGAAAGTTTCACATGACCAAAAGAATCTAAGGTTGCATCCTTAGTAATCATGTCACCATCTTGAGGAACGGCACCTTCTGCGATAACAATAATTGGTGCGTAATTAGTTTGATAGCGAGATTCAACATAAGCGCAAACTTTTTCAATTGAAAATGGAATTTCTGGTATCAGGATGCATGTTGCTCCACCTGCTAATCCTGCGTGTAATGCAATCCAACCTGCATGTCGACCCATAACCTCAACAATCAAAGTCCGGTGATGAGATTCAGCTGTTGTATGCAGACGATCAATTGCTTCAACAGCAATATTTACCGCAGTGTCGAAACCAAATGTGTAATCCGTATTATTTAAATCATTATCAATTGTTTTTGGAACACCTACAACATTCACTCCAAGTGAATGTAATTTTGCAGCAACTCCTAATGTGTCTTCTCCACCAATAGCAATAAGCGCATCAACACCCTGCTTTGCCAGATTTGCCTTAATCTTTTCAACCCCACCCTCGATATTGAATGGGTTGGTTCGTGAAGAACCCAAAATAGTTCCACCACGTGGAAGTAGTCCTCGGGTGGTTGAAACATCTAGCGGAATAGTTAAGCCCTCTAGTGGACCTTTCCAGCCATCTTTAAATCCAATAAATTCATAGCCATACTCTCTGAAGCCTTTTCGAACAACCGCCCGAATAACTGCATTCAACCCAGGACAATCCCCGCCTCCGGTCAATACACCTACCCGCATCGATTGCTCCTCATTAATTGAAATCTACTCAAATTGTACCGTTCAGTGGGAATAATGAATAAACTTGAATAAACCTGAATAAACCTGAATAAACTAGAGTAATCACTCATTAAGAATGAAAATTGGAGCAAAAATGCCAGCACCTCTACACCCACAAGCTGCAAAATTTCTGGCAGATCGTGCTGCATTAGGCCTCCCAGTTGCCGGGGATGTACCAATCTCAACTTTGCGTAAAAATACACACCTCTTTATTAATGATGGTGGGCCCAGCGAAAATGTTGCTGCCACTCAAATGAAAACGATTCCAACGCCAACTGCAGATATTTCGGCTTTAGTAATAACTCCTGAAGGAAGAGGTCCATTTCCAGTACTTCTGTTTTTCCACGGTGGTGGCTGGGTTTTTAACTTTATTGAGATGTATCAAGCGCCGCTAAGTGCAATAGCGAATAGAACAAAATCAGTAGTCATTGCAGTGAATTACCAAAAAGCTCCAGAGCACAAATTCCCGATTCCGTTTGATGATTGCTGGGCAAGTGTTGAGTGGGTAATTGAAAATGCAAAAACTTTAAATATTGATCCTAAAAAAATTGCTGTATCTGGAGATAGCGCTGGCGGAAATCTTGCCTCCGCAGTCGCACTTAAAGCCCGAGATCAAAATATCAAACTTGCTTACCAGCTATTAATTTATCCATGTAATCAAAGAGACACAGATACTGAATCTATGAATGATTATGCAGAAGGTTATGGCCTAACTCGTGATCGCATGGCCTATCTCTGGGATCAATATTTAAACGGTAATGCCGATGACAAAAATCCTTACGCAGTTCCACAAAGTGCATCATCTCTAAAAGGTCTAGCCCCAGCGATTGTAATTTTGGCTCAATGTGATGTGCTTTATTCTGATGGAAAAAAGTATGCGCAACGGCTAACCGATGAAGAAGTTTCTGTTTCCATGCGCGAGTACCCTGGAATGGTCCACGGATTTTTTAGCCATGGAGCTTTCGTCACCGATAGTTTGCGCTTGCGTGAAGAGATCTCAGAGGAGATCAATAAGATTCTAGGTTGATCAATTCCTAGTAGGATCAATGAATGAACTCCCGTAAATCACTTGGCTTATTTCTTTTAGTAGGTGTGCTTTGGGGTGTTCCTTATCTATTTATTAAGATTGCGGTCGAAGAGTTCTCGACGCCCATGGTGGTTTTTTCGAGAGTTGTTATTGGCGCACTTATTCTGCTTCCAATTGCGATTAAGCAAGGTGCGATTGCGCCCGCTAAGAAATACTGGAAATTGATTACTGTCTACGCCATTCTTGAAATGGTTGGCCCTTGGTATTTGATTACCACAGCAGAAAAAAGTATTTCATCAGGATTGGCAGGATTACTTATTGCTACAGTGCCGATTTGGGCGACATTACTGGCTTCTGCATCCGGTGATACCACTGTATGGCACTCAAAACGACTTTTCGGATTAGTTATTGGTTTCATCGGAGTCTTTGCACTTGTTGGAGTTGATGCACTAAGTGGTGCAACAGATCTTGCTGGCGTGTTAATGGTTTTACTATCTGCTTTCCTCTATGCCTTTGCAACCAACATGATTTCCACCAAAGCACCAGAAGTTCCCGGTATAGCAGTAAGCGGAATCTCCATGGCGGTGACTGCAATCATTTTCGCTGTACCCGCTGCATTGACCTTCCCAACTGAAACTCCTTCGCTAAAGGCGACTACTTCTCTTATTGGATTAGGTGCAATCTGTACAGCTGCCGCTTTTTACTACTTCTTTAAATTACTTGCACAAGTTGGATCGGCAAGGGCTTCAGTAGTCACATATATAAATACAGCAGTAGCGATTGGACTGGGTGTTATTTTGATTGACGAACCACTAACTCTGGGAATTTTCATTGGATTCCCATTGGTGCTAATCGGTTCTTACTTGGCTAGTCGGAAGCAGTTACCTATAATTAATCAATCCAATTAAGAGTTTTAGAGACCGCTTTCTCCCACTGTTCAAATCCTTTTGTTGCTAATTCGCTATCTTTAACTGGGCTCCATTTATTAGCGATCACACTTTTTGCTTTTACTTCTTCAGCACTTCCCCAATATCCCACAGCTAAGCCCGCGGCATACGCAGCACCTAATGCTGTAGTTTCTACTATTTGGGGACGAACAACTTCAATTTGCAAAATGTCCGCCTGTAGCTGCATGCACAAATCATTATTTGTAATTCCTCCATCAACGCGCAACTGTTTAAGGTGAACTCCACTTTCGGCTGCTAAAGCCACCAAAATCTCTCGGCTCTGATAGCAAATTGCTTCTAAGGCTGCGCGTGCTAAATGGGCTTTAGTTGCACTTCTAGTTAACCCAACTATTACCCCTCGAGCATCGCTTCGCCAATGTGGAGCAAATAAGCCTGAAAAAGCTGGAACAAAATAAACTCCTCCATTGTCTGGAACTTTCTTTGCTAACTCTTCAATCTCATCGGCACTTTTAATTAACTCCAACTGATCTCGCAACCACTGCACTGCTGCTCCCGTTACGGCAACGGATCCCTCCAGGGCGTATTTGGTCTCTTCTGTTCCAAATTTATAGCAGACGGTCGTGAGCAAGCCCATTTCACTTCTGATTATTTGAGCCCCTGTATTTACTAATGCAAAATTACCTGTGCCATAAGTGCACTTTGAATCTCCCATTTCAAAACAGCCTTGACCAACCATCGCTGCTTGTTGGTCGCCTAAGATGCCAGAAATAGGGATCTCTGAACCAAAAACTCCATCTTTGAGAGTGTGGCCGTAAATCTCAGAAGAGGATTTAATATTTGGAAGAGTAGATCTTTGAATATTAAAAATATCTAACAACTCATCATTCCATTCTAGCTTTTCGATATCCATTAATAATGTGCGGCTGGCATTGGTCACATCTGTTGCAAATACGCCGCCATTTACTCCACCAGTTAAGTTCCAAAGTAACCACGTATCCATGGTTCCAAAAATTAATGAACCTTCCACCATTGCTTCTCGTACTGCAGTTGAACTTTCAATGAGCCAATGCATTTTACTTGCTGAAAAGTATGGCGCCGCTGGTAATCCAGTCAAATACTGGATTCTTATTTTTTGAGATTCAGATAGTTTTTCTAAATTATTTTTACCTCTGGTGTCTTGCCAAACAATCGCATTTGCAAGAGGTAGCCCAGTTTTTTTATTCCAGGCCAAAATAGTCTCTCTTTGATTAGTAATCCCAATTCCCACTAAATCCGAACCAGCGATTCCGGCTTTATTAAGTGCACCCTTGATTACCTGATTGCAGTTATCCCAAATTTCTAATGCGTCATGCTCAACCCAACCATCAGCGAGCAGGATCTGCTTATGCTCCATTTGTTCCATTGCAACTATCTGTCCATCGTGATTGAAAATGATGAACCTAGTGCTTGATGTGCCTTGGTCTAGCGCTCCGATAAATTTCAATTTTGGTTGACAGCTCCATAGAGTTTTACGGTATCTCCGGCAATGTCGCCATCAAATGGAAAGAACGGCCGTTTTCGTTGCACATAAGTTAGCGCTTTGCAGGTTGCAGGGGTTGGTCCAGGTGAGTCAATTACGTAAAAATTATCGGCAATTGGACTGTAAGTCATGAAGTAATTCATCGGATTCTTAACAATAATTAATTTATAGTCGGCTGGATTCAATCCCATTGAAAGGTACTGCTCGTCGCGCCACTCATATGTTGGGAAAGTCGCTATAACAATGTCGATTCCACCAACTCTAACTGCTGCGGTAGCACCCATGCGTCCACTGGCGCCATCCCAGACTCCACCTTGATAAGTAAAGTGCCCATCGCTCACATTAAGAACAGTGCCCTTGATGCTTACTGGAGCGCCCCACTTTTTATCAATCTCGGCGCCAATCTGCAATTCAACTTCTGAACCAATACCAGATTTAATTGCTATTGCGGCAGCATTAGGTGAAACCACAGGATAGATCGCTTTAATATTTACATCGATTTCAAGCAAAGCGCGTAGCACTGCAACACAATCACCTGCAGAACCACCGCCACAAGTATCTGCAACTTCAGTCAAAACTGATCTGCCACTTTGATTCTCTATTGCGTCATGGATAGCTGCTTCCGCTTTCCACACTTC
>CAIUXE010000106.1 GCA_903902965.1 uncultured Actinomycetes bacterium | reverse complement strand
GATGCATAAGGCATTACTTTCTCACGCAATCTTCCACCAAAAAAACGCCCGATTGGTTGCCCAGTAATTTTTCCAAAAATATCCCATAATGCGATATCAATTCCACTAATTGTGTGAGTAATCGAACCCCCACGTCCAAGCCAAAATGTATTTTGATGTAACTTTTCACTGACGCGCTCAGGCTCAACTGCGCTCTCACCAATCAATAGTGGCTTCAATATTTCTAGTGATGCGGCAACTAAATCTGAACTTGTAAATACGGTACCGACGCCCACTACTCCGGAATCTGTTTTAACTGAGATCAAGGTATGAACAACGCTGTCTGGTTTTAGCTCTTCTGTCCATCCACCTTTGGGAGTTGCACCTTTTAAACCAGCAAATTTCACATCGATAATTTTCACGTTAAAATCTCCATTTTAGCTAGTGGGCGAAAAGTTGCAGTGCAAACTATAGATAAATTTACTTCAAATGACTAGACCCGACCACCAAATGGAATCAATCCTGGAATAGAATAAATCGAACTAAACAATAATCCTTTTGCAGTGCTATGAGCTTCCCACATCATCCCATTTCCCGCATAAATTGTGATGTGGTGGATCGTTCCTATATCGGCTTTGTAAGAGTAAAAAATTAAGTCTCCTGGAATCAACTCGCTTAATGGAACGCGTTTGGTCCAACTGTAATAAATCCGCGAGTTCACCCGATCCCATTGAGTGTAATCCAAGCCAGCATTTCTATAAGAAGCAAAAACTAATCCCGAACAATCAAAACTGTTTGGCCCTTCATTGCCCCACACGTAAGGCTTGCGTGCAAGCACTTGTTTTTTTGCAAACGCAACAGCTGCACTTCGTTGACTTTCACTTGTTCTAAAAGTTGAGCGACCATTACTAAACCCAACCCCAGTTACAGGCCATATTTTTGCTTGTCCAGTTGTTTGTCCAGCACGATTTGCTAACTCTTCTTCCAAAATTGCTAATTGTCTTTGTTGTTCTAGAGTTACTCGTTTTTTCCGTGCATTTGAAAGTTCTCTAATTATCTGAGCTTGAATTTTTTCTAATTTATTCACTTCAACTTGTTGCGCGGCTCTTGCATCATCAGCAATTTTCTTTGCTGCAGCCACTCTTGCAGTTGCGACAGCTTGCTCAGCTCGTGCTGCATCCGCTTCGGCTTTTGCTTCTGCCGCAGCATTTTGAGCTACTTTTAATCTTGAAAGTACTTCTGAGTTTCCCTCACCAAGAGCGTCAAGAATGGAAAGTCGGTCTGCTAAATCTTGCGGTCCATTTGCATTAAGTATTGAATCAAAATCAGTAAACCCAGAACCCATAATGTAAGCGTTTGCTGCCATTTTACCGATGCGCATATTTGCATCAGCGACCGCTGCGATTGCAGCTCTCTCTTTCTTCGCAGCTTTTTCTGCCTTTGCAATAGCAATTTTAAGTTCTGCTTGTTCTCTAAGATAAATCGCTCTGGCTGCGTTTGCTTTTACCGTTAGAGTTCTTAACTGATTGGCTGCCGAAGCCAACTTAGCTTTAGCTTTTGCAGCTTCGCTCGCCTTGGCAATCTCTTTTTCTTTAGCAGCTTTAATTTCCTCAAGAGTTGGTTTACGAGTTGCCGATTGTGCTTCGATTGGTGTGGCTATAAATGTAATAGCCAAAACGCAGGCCACAAGACCAGCTGCGCTACGGCTAAAAAACACATTTCCCCCTTGCCGCTGCTTTAGGGAAGTTAAGGCAGTGACGAATAGCTTTAGGATAAATGAGTCTCTTTAGAAAACCCTGTTATTTCATAGATTTTAAGTCTGTGTCCTAATTAATTGTTAATTGACCACATCGCGGCGTTTAAATAATGTCGCAGCAGCCACTGTGAAAATTAACAAATATGCCGAAGTTCCAACTAGCGCCCTTGAATATGAAAAATCAACACCAAATTGCACTGGGATGGCGCTCATTAATTGTCCAGGGAGCCATTTTGATATGCCGCTAACTGTGGCTGAAAGAATATTCTCAATTACTAAAATCCAAGCCACTGCAATTGATATTGAACTTATTGGAGAACGTAATAACAAACCTAGCGTCATCCCCACTGTGCCATAAGCGATGACCGAAAGGAATACATTTCCAAAAGTCGAACCAAATAATGAAATTGCGCTTGAAGTGAACCATTGATCAGTACTAACACCTTTAGAACCTGCTAAGGATATTGAAATTGTGATACTTATAATTGCTGAAAAACAAACTGTTACCAAAGCAAATGAAACCATGGCTAGGTACTTTCCAGCTAATAACAATAATCTTCTTGGCTCTCGAACTAATAAGTTACGCAAAGTTCCGTTTGTGTACTCGATCGCAGTTTGTGCCGCAAAAACGCAAAGTGCAATGACACCAAGTAATCCTGCTGAATTTGCAAAACCAACATATAAGCCATTTGGCATCGCTAATGTCTCGCGGGTAATCATCATTCCTTCACGGCCATTACCGCGGGGGGAATCTAGAAGTAAAAAGAGCAATGATGAAATTAATCCGGTCAAACCGACAACTGCAACCATGGTTCCTAAAAATAAAGTAGGGCGGCGTAATTTTCGCCATTCAGATTTAAATATGCGAATCATTAATTATCACTCGTCAATTCAAAGAAAGTCTCTTCTAAAGTTGGAAGAGCGGTTACTAATGATGAGAGAGTAACTCCGGCTTCAAAAGCGGCTTTATTAAAACTTGTTGCGAATGTAGCGTCAGCAACTACATGCACACTTTGATTCACGATTTGAGCTTGGTGTCCGGAGTTCGTTGCTATCTCAACAAGTCGAGCTAAATCCTGCGGATTATTAGAGCTGGCTATCACTGTAGGTTGTTGGGCTGTTAATAAAGCTTTCGTTTGCCCTGAAAATAAAACTTTCCCATCGCGAAGCATTACTAAATCATCAGCAATCGCTTCAATTTCTGAAAGTAAGTGCGAGGAAACCAGAACAGTTAAACCATATCCAGCTAAATGCCCAAGTAATTCCCGCACCTCTTGTATGCCAGCAGGATCTAATCCATTTGTAGGCTCATCTAAAATCAATAGTTCAGGTGAAGGTAATAATGCTGCAGCAATTCCCAATCTTTGCTTCATACCCAATGAGTATGTTTTAAATTTAGAACTCGCTCTATCTAATAAGCCTACTTGATCTAAAAGTTGATCTACTCGATCATGCGGAAAATTTCCTAAAGTGGCTAGAACTTTTAAATTTTCTCGCCCAGATAGTGCAGGATAAAAAGCCGGGCCTTCAATTAAGGCGCCAACTTTTCCTAAAAATCTTTCAGGATGAGTCAACGGCTCACCTAAAACAGTTCCTTCACCTGTCGTTGGCTTAACTAAACCAAGAAGCATTCGGATAGTCGTTGTTTTACCCGCACCATTAGGTCCGACAAACCCACAGATTGTTCCACGCGGAACTTCAAAAGAAATATGATCAACGGCATTTCGTTCGCCATAACGTTTAGTTAAATCTGTTACTGAGATAGCTGCATTTTGGGAAGTTGACACCTTGTAACAATTGCACATTTAGTGAATAAATCCAACAATCCTTGACTTACCTCAACTTAATCAGCAAATTAAGCGTCTGGGACAATTAGATTAACTTTTACCACCGCTCCAGCTGGCAGGTTAGTGCCGGGTTTTGGCGACAAATCGCGAACAGTTCGGTTCGCCTTCCCAGCATTCGGTGATAAATCAACAATTTGAGCAACTAAATCAAGTGCGGCAAGTGCACCGGTAACTTGCTCTGCAGTCAATCCGGTCAGATCAGGAACTTTCCGTGCATATTTTGCCGGATTAAGCACCATGGAGAGTGTTTGCGGCAAAGGAATTGCTCTAGAACTCCCATCAGTATTTTTTACTAGCCATTCAGGTGCGACGCAATCATTTGGGATGCAAGGCCGATGAATCCAAGCACGAACGTTTCCGCCACCTTTTATTGTTCTTGGTGACATCAAATAGATTCCATCCCCAGTAAATTTGTCACTAGTTAAAGTTGCATTTTGCAATATGGGTGAAGATAAGCCAAAAGTAATTTCCCCTGCTGATAATGGATAATTTGTTAATGGGGTACCAAGATAAACCGTTAGTACTTGCCCCGCGCCAATTTTAGTGCCCACAGCAAAAGCAAATTTTTCATCTCTCAACTCAAGTGAAGTATCGCGAATACTCCAATTTGAGATATCAATCTCTTTATCTGTTTTATTGTGTAAAAGCGCATATTCACCAAATGGATTTTCGTTGCTTAACGGAGAATCGCTATTCATCCATAGTTCTATTGCATCTAATTGTGTTAAATCATTCGGGCAAAGCGTTTTGGACCAAAATCCAATTTTTGCCTCGGCTGCACTGTTCAACAAAGCCAAATATTCAAAATTATGGAAATACTCATTAGTGGAATTTGGAAACCAAAGCGATAAACCTGCGGCCAATAATTTCGCTTGTACATCAATTGTGAATTTTCCGTCGCCATCTTTTGCGTAAATAGTTCTAAATGGTCGAGCAACTTCCTGATAATTATTAGAGGAAGCATAATTAGTCGCCCGCAGTTGCACTTCACTTCCAATTGGCAACATTTTTCTCATCAAGTTTGTCGCTTCATCTGCTCCACACTGTGATATGTGATCAGGCTTTGTTGTTTCAGTTGCTTGAATACCAATCTGTCGGACTTCTAGTATCCCCCGACAGGTTTTCACTTCAACAGTATCTCCATCAGTTACCGCTTGAACGGTTCCGGTTTCCCAAATGCTTTCACCTCCGAATTCGAGACCTGGTGGGCATTCAACTGGTGGGGTTACAGTGGGCCTGCTGTTAGCTGTCTCCTTAATTGAAACAACAGCATCGTCAATTGCTTTATGCAAAGCAAAGAGTTGACTCATTAATGCCGATATTTGTCCGGAAATCTGAGATATGACAGCGACTTTTCGTTGTAAAAGTCCCTGTGCAGAGGTTAAGTAAATTGCCTGCTCAGCTTTGGTATTTCCAGGCGGATCTGCTTTCACCTGTAAGAAATCTTCATGGGCGGGAATCGCTTCTTCAATTGCAATTTTTAAAGCATCAATTTGCTGATCAATTTTTGATTTTAAGTCAGTTCTTGTTTGCGCCGATGTTGAAACACTAACTACTACTTCTGCCGCTTTGGATTGCCAAGAAAAGTTCGCACTTGCTAAGCAAATACACAATAAAAAAGTTAGTTGTGATCTTTTTTTCATGAGAGTGAAAGCGCTACTGCTGCAGCTAAAGCAAGCACAACTCCAGTAATTTGAATTTTATGTAATCTCTCATGCAATATAAATCTTGCAAGAATTGCAGTTGTCGCTGGATACAAAGATCCAAGTACAGCGACTATTGCCAGCATCCCTTTTTGTGAGGCGATTTGAAATATTCCATTTGCGCCTGCATCTAGTATTCCTGAGACAATAACAAGCAACCAGGGATAATTACTGTGTTCAAATTTACGAACAGTAATTAGTACGGCACCAAGTACCAAGATTGATGAAAACCATCGAGCGATTGTTGCGGTCCAAATCCCAGAATCATCACTTGATGTTCCAATTAAAGTTAAATAGGTGCCGATTAAAGTTCCACTTGTAAGAGATATAGCTATTGTCGAAAAAGCAACTTTTTGATGCGCATTTACTTCTTGGCTGACGAGAATAACTGCGATTGCTGCCGTAACCATTCCGATGATCGCGAGCAAACTCAGCTTTTCCCCATTTAATAATCCTGAAAATACTGGGATAGCCGCTGACATCAAAGCGGTGATCGGAGAGACAATCCCCATAGGTCCACGTTTCAACGCAGCATACAAACATCCAATTGCTGTAGCTCCAATAGTGCCGGCTAATGAGCCAATTAAAAATGTTTCACTACTTAACTTGCCTGGAACAATAAATATTGCAAATACCGTCAGCACCACCGCACCCACTGGATACGCGATAACTAAAACCTGCATTACTGACCTTTTACGTGAGGCAATTCCTCCCATAAAATCAGCAACACCCCAGGTTAAGCTGGAAAGTAATGCCAACGCTGCGCCCACTACACTTCCTTCACTGGTGAAATTTCTTCAATTGATCTGAATAGGGTATCTGAGAACTTTGATTTGCTAATTCTAACAAGGAAGATTGGTTATCGCTGATACAAATGAGTGACCCGGGCGCAGGAGAGTTCTATCCATTTATTGGAGTTGGGCCGCACCCAAAACCTTGGCCTATAGGTGAGGAATTTGATCAGGAGCTATTAGAAAATGGCGACCAGAGAAATGTTCTAGATGAGTATCGATATTGGACCGTTGCTGCCATAGTCGCAGACTTGAATACAAAGCGAACTCCACTACATATTGCAGTAGAAAATTGGAAACATGATTTAAATATTGGCTCTTTAATCAGGACTGCTAATGCTTTTAATGTTGGAGGTGTCCATATAGTTGGAAAGCGTGATTGGAATAAACGCGGAGCCATGGTTACTGATAGGTATTTAACAGTTCACAATCATCCAACTATCGCCGAATTTGCCACTTGGGCTAACGAAAACAATTTACCCATAATTGGGATCGATAATATTGAAGTCAGCAAACAATTAGAAAATCGCCCATTACCAAAAGCTTGCGTCTTATTTTTTGGTCAAGAAGGTTCTGGAATGTCGGATGAAGCAGTATCGATTTGTCGCGAGGTGCTTGCGATAAATCAATATGGCTCCACCAGATCAATTAACGCATCAGCTGCAGGAGCTATTGCGATGTATGCCTGGGGCTTGCAGCATTTATCGCCAGAAAACGGCAATAACAATATTGGTAAAAGCTAGTAAACCAACTGTTAGCCAAGCGGAAGAGTTACCCGCATCTTTGCCTTTTTTGCGACTTGTATAACCAACAATCAAGATCACTGTGATTATTAAGGATTTCACAGCTACTTTTGCATTATCTGTCAAAGGCCAATTCGCCGGATCGCTTTCATGTAATGAGGTGCGAACACCGACTAACCCAATTCCTGCGATTAACGAAAGCAGAGCTCCATGCATCATTCCAGCTGCGACATTTTTTATAGGGGACGCGATCTGAGCCAAAAATCCGCCAAACAATGCAGCTAAGCCAACAAAATGAAGTACTAATAAAACATTGCGCGTTGTTTCCATCTTAAAAGCTCCTTAACTCAATTACTTCTTGCGAAGGTGCCGACCTTGAGCGATTGCACTTCCTGCTAAGACCATTAAACCGCCAACGGGTTCATTCCATGAGAACGGCTCACCGAGGAAAGCTATTCCTATTGCTACCGCAACGATAGGCGTCAAATATGTAACGCTTGAAGCTATTGAACTGCCAGCTAATTCAATAATTTTAAAATTCCATATATATGCAATTCCTGAACCAAATATTCCAAGGGCTAGAACAGATAAAACTGGCAAAAGTAAATATTTATCTTCAGCTATTCCATCGATTAAATATAATGGCAGTAATGTAATTGCAGCCATCGATACTTGAATTGTCGCGAGCGCTTCTGGTTGTAACTTTCGAGGCATAATAAATCGAGTCGAAAATGGGAATGAAAGCCCATAGCAACTCACTGCAATTAGTAGCGCACCAATTGCCCATGGAGCATTGCTGCCCAATCCACGCCAAACACCAAAAACTGTTGCTACGCCCGAGAATCCAATCAGAAGTCCAATAACTTGATAACTTTTAACTTTTTCTTTGCGAAAGAAAACAAAAATTGCTAACAACGTAGTCAGGGGCGTGGTTGCGTTTACTATCCCAGCGAGAACTGATGTTACTTCTGTTTGGGCGAGAGCAAAAAGAATGCCTGGGAAAACATTAAGCAATAGTGAAACTACCCAAAGTTGCAGCCACAATTTTTTATCTTTTGGGATAACTATTTTTTTGAAATACACAACGACCCACAGAGCTAACGCCCCGAGTGCGCACCTAGCAAAAGCCACTCCTATAGGAGTTAAAAAAGTTAATCCTTGTTCAATAAATAGAAATGAACAGCCCCAAACAAATCCAAGTGCTAAATAGATTGGCACCCAACTTTTCTGCTTCGGACCTGTTGCACTCACTTGTTTATTCTACAATTTCTAAACTATCGCGTAGATGACGACCTTGTGAAATTGCTGTCCCAGCTAAAACTAATAAGCCCCCAACTGGTTCATTCCAAGTGATTGGTTCGCCTAAGAGAACAACACCAACCGTTACTGCGACGATGGGGGTCATGTATGCAACTGAACTTGTTATGGAACTACCAACAATTGAAAGTAATCTAAAGTGCCAAATTGGCGCTAACCCAGAAGTTATAGCTCCAAGAGCAATAACTGAAATTATTGAGATCGGCATAAATTCGAATTTCTTTATTCCGCCCATTATGAAAAAGGGAAGCAAAATAATTCCGCCAAAGGTAACTTGCAGTGCTGCCAACACTTCTGGTCTTGCCTTACGAGGAAATACAAATTTAGTCGTATACGGATAGGTAATCCCGTAAAAAGTAACTGCAATAACTAAAGCCCCTATCGCCCAAGGAGCGTTATCGCCCAAACCTCTCCAGATTCCAAAAACGGTTGCAACACCTATAAAGCCAATAAACAAACCTAAAACTTGATGGCTTTTGATTTTTTCATGTCTGAAAAAAAGCATTATCGCCAGCAACGTTGTTAATGGAGTTGTTGAGTTTATAATTCCAGCAAGAACTGAAGTCACATTTGTTTGTGCAAGTGCGATTAAAGTTCCTGGAATTACGTTTGTCATCAATGCAAGAGCAAATACATGCATCCACAATTTTCGATCACGTGGGATTTTAATTTTCTTTATTAAAACAATTATCCAGATTGTTGTAGCGCCGCAAAGACAGCGGAGGAAGGAAACTCCGACCGGGTTTAAGAATTTGAGAGCTTGAGCTATAAACAGGAACGAACAACCCCAGAAAATCCCAATCGCTAAAAATAGATGCAACCATTTTTCGTCGCTACCTATTTTTTGGTTTTTACTCAATTGTTCGTGACAACCTCAATCAAGGCTTGGATATATCCGATTGCATGGGCGCGGCCACGGTATCCATAAGGATCATCACCGGTTAATCCAGGTGTGTGATCATCTAATATCGCACCAGTAAATCCATGCTTATGCAAAGCCTTAACAACCTCATACGGTTTGTAATTTCCTTCTCCCAAGAAGCACTCTGCAAATACTGGGAAGGTTCCTTGCACATCCCGTAAATGTATATAAGCAATTTTATCTATTGGCGCAAAGCGATTAACTGCATCCATTACGGATTTTTCGCCTCCCATCTCAGAAACAGTTCCCAAGCAAAGCTCGAGTTTCAAATTTGGGGAATCAACAATATGAACTGCACGATCCAAATTATCAACACTTGTCAAAATTCTTCCAATGCCATGTAGCTCGAGTGCAGGTGGATCATCTGGATGGAAACAAAGAATAACTCCAGATTCTTCACATGCAGAGATAACTCCCTTTACAAAATACTCAAAGTTTTCCCACATCTGCTCAACTGAAAGTGAATCAACACCTAGTGGAACAAAATTTCCACGAGTGAATGTGTCTTTAATATTTGGATCTCTTAAGTCACGACGTGCTACCCAAATTTCACTATCGCGGCTTCTGTCTTCAACAATCGAATGATCGTAAATCGAAACATAAGAGTTTCCCCGACCACTGTGGTTCAAATCAGTTCGCCAAACAATCTGTGGCATCCAATGCATTCCTAGAATTTTCACGCCAGCTGCACCCATGGATTTAATTGTGTGGCGCATATTCTCAATTTGTTCGTCACGTCCCGGAAGACCAAGCATCGCTTTGTCATAAAAATGGTTAGGTACATTCTCAAAAGATTCAACAGTTAATCCCGCGGCAAGAACCGGCTTAATAAATTCGCGAATGTCCTTTTCATCCCACTTTGCTGATCCTGGAATTTCTGGCACATTGAAAGAAACACCCTCGCAGCCAAGAGCAAGCGCGTAATCCAAATATTCCTTGGTTACAACTGGATATTGGCCAACAGCTACACGCATTTTTGGACTTGCCATCATGACTCCCCTAGATTGTGAATAAGCATAAATACTATCCTTGCTAATAGGACAAAAGGAATATCTAGCCAGTTCCAGAATCGGGGAATAACCGTGAAGCAAATCCACCACTGGATTGCCGGAAATGAATTTAAAGGTGCATCCGGACGTACTGGCGATGTATATGACCCGGCTACTGGACAAATCTCTGGAAACGTAGATTTTGCTAACAACTCTGAAGTTGATCATGCTGTCTCAATTGCTAAGACAGCTTTCGCGGAGTGGAGCACAACTTCATTAACCAAACGTGCCCAAATAATGTTTACTTTTCGTCACCTATTAAACGAACGTAAATCAGAGATCGCTGCCTTAATCACAAGTGAACATGGCAAAGTTTTATCAGATGCTCTTGGTGAGGTAACTCGTGGACTTGAAGTAGTTGAATTTGCCTGCGGAATTCCGCATTTACTAAAAGGCGGTTACTCCGAAGGAGTGTCAAACGGTATTGATGTTTACTCAATCCGCCAACCATTAGGCGTAGCCGCAATTATCTCGCCGTTTAATTTTCCAGCGATGGTTCCAATGTGGTTTTTCCCCGTTGCAATCGCTGCCGGTAACACAGTAATCATTAAGCCAAGCGAAAAAGATCCATCAGCAATTAATTACATTGCTGCATTGTGGAAAGAAGCTGGACTTCCAGATGGTGTTTTCAATGTTGTGCATGGTGACAAAGTTGCAGTTGACAGAATTCTTGAACATCCAGATATCTCCTCCGTCTCTTTCGTAGGATCGACAGCAATTGCCAAATATGTTTATGAAAATGCTGCAAAAAGTGGAAAACGCGTGCAAGCACTTGGTGGAGCAAAAAACCACATGCTTGTATTGCCTGACGCTGATTTAGATTTGGCTGCAGATGCAGCGATCAATGCTGGATTTGGTTCTGCTGGCGAGCGTTGCATGGCAATCTCTGCTGTTGTTGCAGTTGAACCAATCGGAGATTTACTTGTCGCAAAAATTGCCGAGCGAATGAAAACTCTTAAAACCGGTGATGGTCGCGAAGGCAGCGACATGGGTCCTCTGGTAACTAAAGCACACCGCGACAAAGTGGCTTCTTATCTAGATGCTGGAGTGAAATCAGGCGCCACGCTGGTAGCCGATGGACGCGAAACAGTTTTTGCCGGCAAGGCCGAGGGATTTTGGCTTGGTCCAACTCTTTTTGACCACGTAACTCCAAAGATGAGCATCTATGCCGATGAAATTTTTGGTCCGGTTCTAAGTGTACTTAGAGTAAAAAGTTATGACGAAGGCTTATCACTAATTAACAACCACCCATACGGAAACGGAACTGCAATTTTCACCAACGATGGCGGAGCAGCACGCAAATTCCAAAATGAAGTTCAAGTTGGAATGGTTGGCATCAATGTGCCCATCCCAGTACCGGTTGCTTACTATTCATTTGGTGGTTGGAAAAACTCTCTTTTCGGTGATACCCACGCACATGGAACTGAAGGAGTGCATTTCTTCACTCGCGGAAAAGTTGTTACCAGCCGCTGGTTAGACCCAAGTCATGGTGGTATCAATCTCGGTTTCCCACAGAATTAATCCAAATCTAAATGCCAAATAAAGATAAGATTGCAATAGTTACCGGAGCTACCGCAGGTATCGGCCGTGCAATTGCTATTGATTTCGCAAAAGAAGGCTTCCACGTCGCCGTCTGTGGAACCAACGCTGAACGTGGAGATGAAACTGTTGAAATCATCAAATCAAATGGAGGTATAGCCACTTTCCATCCCGGTGATGTCTCCTCCCCAATTGATGTCACTACTCAAATGCAGGAGATTTCAAATCTAAAAGATTCAGATGGTGCAAATAAACAAATAGCTATCCTGGTTAACAATGCTGGTCATTGCCAAGTAAAAGCAATTTTAGATATCACCCCCGAAGAAATTAAAAGGATGTTTGAAGTCCACGTTCTTGGTACTTATCTTTACACCCAAGCAG
>CAIUXE010000105.1 GCA_903902965.1 uncultured Actinomycetes bacterium | reverse complement strand
TGTAACACCTTTAAAACTTCCGGCCAAACATTTGCATGATGGAGCTCAAATCGCTCCCGTTGAGATTGTGGAAGTCTAATCACTGAGGCATAGCGCTGCATCTGATTCACATGCCTAGGAAGATGGGTTTGCAGAATCAGTTTCGACACTTTCAGAAATAACTTCTTCATCAGAAATTTCTTCTTCTACTGCCACTTCTCCGTCAACTAAAACTTCCTCATCGACCACGACTTCTTCATCAGAAATTATCTGGTCATCCGCGTTTACTTCCTCATCGACCACTACCTCTTCTTCTGAGGCTAGGAGTTCTTCTTCAGCTGCCAATGCAGCTGCGGCTGCATCTTCAGCCGTAACCTCTTCCTCTGCTTCGGCCTCTGCTTCGGCAATAATTTCATCAACTGCTGCCTCGTCTTGCTGTGGAAGCAATGCCGGATTAATGAATTCGTCCAGTGCAATCTCATAAGCCGATAGATCGTCTTCGTACTGGGCCATGGCGTCGTTGTATTCACTTAATTCATTTTCAATTTTGTCGGCAATTTCCTTAAATAAGGCATGACCTGCAGGAGTTCTTTCAAGCAGAGTAATTAACTTGTCTCCTAGCTTGGAATCTTGAATCAAATCCAACAAAGATTGCAAAGTTTCTTCATTTTTTTGAAGATTTTTGATGAAAGTTTCAGGATGTTTTTGTAAATCTTTCACGGCATTTTTACCTTCAAAACCAGGAAGGTGTTTAATTATCTTCGCACCATCTTTACTTCCAGCAGCCTTTGCTAACAATTTAATTAAATCATCAACTTTGTTATCATAAACTTTCAAGTAAATCGAACTCATGTCAGGCTCTTCGGGGGCTTCAGGAGGTTCAGGTAATTTTCTAACAGTTAAATTGGTGAAATCATTTTGGGGTTTATTGATCTCTGAATTGTTATTAGATTTCCCCAAATTTTGCATTGACATGAATGCCCCCTTTTTAGTCCTGCGTCAAAAAGTCTTGGCTTATGGTTCTGCATTCGTGCGGTCTTTACAACTCCATACTTAAATCTGAACTCAAAATCACGGGTTGCGAATAGGGATTACCCAACTTCGATCAACTACTCCTGGCCCATTTCCAGCTGCCCGATCAATTTGAACTCTCCCCCACCAAGTTGTCCTTGGGCGGCGTACATCTCAAGTTTGGCGCGCGTATCGGCTATATCGAGATTGCGCATCGTTAGTTGACCAATACGATCAACTGGTCCAAATGCGGCGTTTTCAGTGCGCTCCATTGAGAGTTTCTCTGGGTGATAAGTGAGCGTTGATCCAGTCGTATTAATAATTGAATAATCATCACCACGACGAAGACGTAATGTCACTTCACCAGTAACAGCTGATGCAACCCAACGTTGTAAAGATTCGCGCAACATCAAAGCTTGTGGATCTAACCAACGGCCTTCATAAAGCAATCTTCCAAGGCGTCTGCCTTCGGCGTGATAATTTGCAACGGTATCTTCATTGTGAATACCACTTATCAATCTTTCATAAGCAATGAACAACAATGCCATACCTGGTGCTTCATATATGCCACGGCTCTTTGCTTCGATAATTCGGTTTTCAATCTGATCTGCCATACCAAGGCCATGACGTCCACCGATTTGATTGGCTTCATTCATCAAAGCAACCACATCGGTAAAGCTCTTGCCATTAATCGATACTGGCCTTCCTTGCACAAATGCAATTTTTACATCTTCTGTTGCAATTTTTACTGACTCATCCCAAAACTTAACGCCCATGATTGGGTTAACAATTTCAATTGATGAATCAAGATTCTCTAAACTTTTTGCTTCGTGAGTTGCGCCAAGAATATTTGCATCAGTCGAATAAGCCTTTTCAGTACTATCGCGATAAGGCAACTTGTTTGCAACTAACCATTCAGACATCTCTTTACGTCCGCCGAGTTCGCGCACAAAATCTGCATCAAGCCATGGCTTGTAAATTCTTAAATTTGGATTAGCTAATAATCCGTAACGATAAAAACGTTCAATGTCATTACCTTTGTAAGTTGAACCATCTCCCCAAATTTCAACTTTGTCTTGCAACATCGCGCGCACTAAGAAAGTTCCAGTTACTGCGCGGCCTAGTGGAGTTGTATTGAAATACTGTTTTCCACCAGAGCGAATATGGAAAGCGCCGCAAGCGATTGCAGCTAAACCCTCTTCAACTAGTGCACTTTTGCAATCAACTAGTCGAGCAATTTCTGCCCCGTACTCTTTGGCTCTTCCCGGAACGGAATCGATATCCGGTTCGTCATATTGGCCAAGATCTGCCGTGTACGTGCAGGGAATCGCACCCTTTGCCCGCATCCAGGCCACCGCTACAGAGGTGTCTAGGCCGCCTGAGAAGGCGATCCCAACTCGTTCGCCAACAGGAAGTGAGGCTAATACTTTTGACATGGGTACAGCCTAACCGAGGCGGGGCGGATGACGGGTAAAACCTTGAAATTTCGGTTATTCGGCACTTAATTTCTGCAAAAGAGAGGTCAGAGATTCTCGATGTACTTCGCCAGCTATCCGAATCGCAACTCTCCCATTTTTGTCTATGACCGTGGTGGTGGGAACGGCGCTAGCCACCAACGGATCATCGAATTTATAAAGTATTGAATCATCGATCAAAGTTGGATACTCAATTCTGTACTTAGCAACAAATTTCTTTGCTGGACCTTGGTGATCACGAGCCAATATTCCGATAAAAGTAATTTCTGGGAATTGCACTGACAAATTTTGCAAAAGTGGCGCCTCAGCCTTGCAAGGTTCACACCATGATGCCCAAACGTTTACCAAAGTAATTTTGCCTGGCGTCACCGACAGTGAATCTCCTGCAAGTGTCTTTCCTTCCAAAATTGGGGCAACTTTTCTATCTGCAATTGTAATAACTTGTGAATCCAATTCATGGGTCGAATAACTTTTCGGTTCGAGATGGGCTAGAGCAGGTGGCGTACTGGTCTGACTAAGAAGGACACCAAGCATCACCGTAAAGGCCATAAAAAATAATTCAGCACTTAAGAGCTTTTGAAACATTGGTTTCACTTCTGAATTATCAATTCTCGAAAGAATTCTTTTTCGATAATAAGCTCCAAAAAAACCTAACAAAATCAGCAAAGCTATTTTTGCAAGCATTAATTGCCCATAGCTAGTTGCCCATAACTGATCTATCACTCCAAGTCGCAAAGATCCATTAACTATTCCACTTGCAAGGATTGTCCAATAGAAAAATAGTGCATAAGGTGAAAATGCTCGTGCCGCAATAGAAAACTCTTGAGAACGCATAAATCCCATAACCACAAGAACAAGAACTCCCCCAACCCAAAGGGAAATCGCAATTATGTGTACCGCCCAACTGGCGATCGCTAATTGATGTTTTGATTCTGCCCCTGAGTGGGAATGACCACTAAATGCAGTGGGAATTAATAGTGCTAGTGAAAACAAAAAGAGTAATCGCATTCCAGTTTTAGATCGCACCCACAAAACAAAACTTGCCAAAATCAGCGCACCAAGGATCTGAATCAGGAAAGCTTGGCCGGCTCGTATTTGTAAAAGATAACTTTTCAACATAGTTGGCTGGCTGAATGTCTCAGGTATCGAAATGTTTACGATCTCGGCCAATTTGAAAATTACTAAGAGGAAAGTAGCAATCGCCCAAATGCAACTACTTATTGAGATGGCTCGGCGCACTTTAAAATGTGGGTTTTCGGCCTGGCTTGGAAGTAAAAAATTAACTGCGAATAAAGCCCCGACGACACCAATCGCCAATACACGATCAAGCCACTGCAAGACTGGCAGCAACCCAGAGACTAAATCCACAGCAGCACTCTAATTGATTCGGGTTTACCTGGATCCTTGCAAGAATTTTCTAGGTAAATGAAAGTGCAAATGCGCCGAGGCCTGAAGAGACAAACATCCAGATCCACCAAACATTTACAATCGCAACATGCCAGTGATCTTTAGCGTATAGATTCAATCGCGCGCGGTTCCAGTTTCCCAGTGAAATGAAAACAGTTAGTGCAAGGTGAACTACGTTTAACCAAGCAATCAACATGTAGCAGGAGTAGTACGAGCCCATTCCCATCACAAAGTTGACGGAGAAAATCAAATTTAATTGGTAAGCGATTGCTCCAATACTTAAAACTAAAGCAACGAGTGAACCCAATACCAATTGTGAATTCTGCTTTGCCTTAGCCGCACGCAACGCGGATCCATGGGAAAGTAACCCCACTCCAGCAAGTGCAGTAACAATCCACGCCCCAGAGCTAGATAGCGGCAAAACTGCAGCTGTATCCTCGGTCGCTTTTGGAAGCCACATGTCATTTACGTTTTGCCCTTTTAGGTAAAAGTAAACAAAGAGCACGCTTAGAGCGAAAGCAATATCGGCTACTAAAATCAAAATTACCCCAAGCCGGTTACGACTTCCAACAACATCTGGATCTTCAACATGATGATTAGTTGTATGCGTACTCATCGAATCTCCTTTCCATAACCATAAGCATCTGTGGTGACCGTTGGAAGCACATCAAAATTCTCAAGTGGAATTGGATTTGCAACAGTCCACTCAAGTGTTTTTGAATGCCATGGATTCATTGAAGCTTTTTCGCCATTCATCCATGAATGGATTAACGCGTAGAGCAAAACCAACATGCCGGCCATAATGAGATATGCCCCGCCAGTTGTAACCATGTTTCCAGTATTAAATGTTTCGGCATAGCCTTCAACGCGACGTGGTTGCCCAGCAAGTCCCACTAGGAACATTCCTATGAAAGCGATTTGGAAACCAATTTGTACCATCCAAAATGAGATCCAACTGAGTTTTGCATCAAATATCCGACCAGTCATCTTTGGGAACCAGAAAACAAGTGCAGCAATTGCACCGGTGAGACCTGCGCCCATCAATGTGTAATGGAAATGTGCTGTCACATACATCGAACCATGTAAGAAGGCATCGGCAGGAATATCAGAAAGATAAATTCCAGTAACTCCACCAATCATGAAGTTCCAAAGCAGGGCGAATACCGATGCCATAGGCATAGTTACCCAAAGTCTGCCTCGCCATAAAGTTCCAATCAAAACCAGGAATAGCATTCCAGTTGGAATTGAAATTAATTCTGTAGTTAACATGAATGGAATGTTTAGTAATGGAGCCCAGCCACTCATATACATATGGTGTGCCCAAACCAGAGCTGACAAGCCAGAAATACCGGCAATGCCGATAACAGCTAAATTAAAACTAAATAGTGGATTACGCGTAAATACGGGAGCCATCTCCATTAGAGCCGCTACTGCAGGGATCAAAATTACGTAAACTTCCGGATGTCCCATAAGCCAAAAGAGATTTTCATAAAGCCAACCACTACCACCATGTTGAGCATCATAAAATGAAGTTCCGATTGCGCGATCCATCGCTGACATAATTTGTGACAAAAAGAAAACTGGAAATGCAGGAAGTGCTAGAGCAACAGAAGCCACAACGCCATAAATAAATATCGGCGTACGGTTCCACGTCATACCTTTGGCGCGCATCCGTATAACTGTTGTAGTTATATTTGCACCAGCGACCATTGTTGAAATTGCAAAGATGCAGATAAACATGATGTAACCGTTTTGGCCAAGCGGCGCTTGTGACGCAAGCGGGTTATATGCGGTCCATCCGGTCGATATTCCACCAATAGCCAATCCCCACAAAATCGGGGCAGCTGCGGCAACAATTAACCAGAGACTTAATGCATTTAATCTTGGGAACGCCATGTCCCTTGCACCAATCATGATTGGCATGATGAAGTTTCCAAAAGGACCTGTAACCATGATTATGGTTGCAACAATCATCACAATTCCATGAGTTCCAACAATTGCGTTATACGCCTGAGGATGTATCCAGCCACCTTCTGGATTTCCTAAGTTAGTTCTGATCAACATTGCTAGTACGCCACCGATAAAGAAAATAACTACGGTGACTACAAGGTATTGAATTCCGACAACTTTATGATCTGTGGTGTAACGGAAGTACCGTTTTACACCCAAATCTTTACCTGCATAAAACATATTTTCATCGTGAGAGAGATCTTTTCCCATCACCCAACGGAAAGGACCGATCAATGCGCCAATACCCACCATGAAACCAATAAACCAGGCAATCATAGAAAGTAAAGTGATTTTGTCTTCACGGTTGAAGAAAATCGCTTCTTCAGAATCTTGTGGGAGAAATTGCAAAGCAAGTCTCCATACAACAACTGCACTAATGACTCCTAGTGCAAGTGCAGTGAAAATATTTAAACGCTCGATCAAGGCACGCTTTGGTGCACTATGAGCAGAAGCTGAAGGTCGATTTAAGGTAGTAGTCATGCTGTTGCCGCCTCCAATTTAGATTGCGCTTTTATCCAGGCGTCATAATCCGCTTGGCTCACAACATGAACTTTGTTTTGCATATATGCATGAAGCAATCCGCAAAGTTCGGCACATCGGACATCAAAAACCCCAATTTTATTCGGCGTTACTGCGGTTTCAGTTATGTAACCGGGATTGGCATCAATTTTGATTCCCATTTGTACGATCCAAAATGAATGCTTTACATCAACACTTGTTACATGGAATACAACTGGTTTGTTTACTGGAAGGTAAAGCACATCACTACGTACCCCACTTCCACCGGTGTAGTCATAACTCCAAACCCACTGCTGGCCAGTGACTTTTATTTCCATAGCGGTTGCATCAGTCAGACTTGCTGAATCTTTTTGTACCGCAACCATTCCAACAACTAATGCAAATAAACACAAAAGAGCAGATACGGCTACCCACAGAGCATTTGCCCGCGGAGAGTTTCGATATCCAATTTCCGCTTCAGGTGGTGGGGTATCTCCGTAAAAACTTTTTGATAACAAAACAGTTGCTGACATTGCAAAAACTAAACCTGCGACAGGAGCTGCGGCCCAGGTAAAAATTCGCATCAGATTAATTGTGCTTGCCATAATTTCAGATGCGGGAGCGCCCATTGATCGCACCTGAACCTCAGTTGCGACATATCCAATGATTGGGGTAACAATCACCCAAATCAATGCAGTTTGCTTAACATCTTTCTTTTTCCACCAAGTAGTTTGCTTTGCGCCAGTTTCGTTTAGTGACATATCTGCACCCTAGGCTTTCACTACGTTGAAGTGGCCGGACATGTAACCCATGGTTGACATCGCATGACCAAATTTTGCGATCGTGCCATCACCGCATGGGTATTCACAATTCCAGATGTATTCACCAGCATCACCAGTGATAACTGTGAAAACAGTTACGTTTGGAGTTTTGGTATATCCCTCGTCTGGCATAGCTTCCTCAGGAACCGCACGCATTGGAACGCTAAAGAAAAGTTCGTCTTGTCCATTAGCCATTCCATGAACTGTGAATGTATGACCAACAGCATCTGCAGGAACGGAAGTTATTGTCTTGCCATTAAGAGTTGCGGTTCCATCTATGGTTCCGCGAATTTTTCCAAAGAAATCATTATTTAAACTTTCGCCACCGTCATAATTTGTAACGGTGATAGTTATTGCTGAGTTTGCCGGTACTTCAAAATTTGTAGCATCCCCGTATGCAACCCAATCTGGATGAGCTCCGCCATCTGGGCCTTTCCCGCCAAACATGCTGTCTGGGTAAACCTGCATCTCAAGAGTGAAATGTGGCAAGGTGCCTTTTGAAGTAACCATGGTTCCATCTGCTCTAGCTTTTAAGACCCGGTCATCATTTTTAGCTGAGGCCACATAAATTCCAACACCAGCAATAAACAATGAACCGGCAGCAATAGTGGCGATAGCCCCTACTAACCGCTTAAACAAGTGAACAGAGTCGAATCATGGTTCCTCCTTGAGTGTGCCACTTGTGGCATCGACCTACATAGGTTAAACCTTAATGACTTCATGTCAACAAGTTTTTGTGCGATTCTGAATTTATTTTATCTATGAGCGCGTATTGATACTAAATGAGGGCTACTATTTTCAAAATGATCGGACATGAAAGTTTAAAAACATTATCTGATTGGCAATTAGCACCAGAGATTACTTTCCCAACATTATTCATACTTATTTGGTACGTGAAGACAATTCGGACATTAAGGACAGATAGTAAAACACCTTTAAGTAATGAAAAATATTTTTACTTTGGAATTGCATCGATACTTGCAGTTGTACTTTCGCCTATCGGAACTCATGCAACAAATCTTTTTTGGTGTCACATGTTGCAGCATATGGTTTTAATGATGATATCTGGACCATTATTAGTTTTGGGATTACATGGTGTTGTAGTGCTTAAAAATGTAATCTTTTTAAGATTGACTAATCCGGTATTTATCTGGATTTCTTATGCATCGACAATGGTAGGTGTGCACTTTACTGGGTTGCATAATTTCTTGATGAATGGAATTTGGATGCACCGTTTGGTCGAAGTTCCCCTCTACATAATCGTCGCTTATCTTTTCTATTACAACCTCCTTGATAAAAAAGACAAAAATCGTCGCATCTCTCACGCTCTTTCAGTTATCTGCCTTTTCTTGATGATGATTCCTGAAACGCTGACCGGATTCTTTATTTATGTGTCCCCCACCTCTCTTTACGATGGCATGTTCACACTTACAGATCAGAGGATAGGCGGCTCTTTGATGTGGGCTGGCAGCATGGTCATAGATGCAATCTGGATCTCAATGGCAGTTTCTGCTTGGTTGAAAAGCGAAGAGCGCGAAGGTGAGCGCATTAACGCCGAAATAGCTAGCGAGAAATTATGAAAGAACCTGATTGGATACATGAAGATAAAGTTTCAAAACCGGCAACTGCCCGACAGCGAATTTTCTTGCATATTGCCATCTCAATAATTTTTCCTTTTTGTATTTGGGCGGGCTGGTTTGAATTAACGCGTGCTGTACATGGAAACTGGCGAGCATGGGTCTACAGTTTTGAATGGCCACTAATCGGATTTACCGCAATTTACTTGTGGCGAAGATTCCTGTCTGGGAATTTACCCAAAATCCCAAAACCTGATTTACCAGCGGAATGAACCAGCTTTTTAGATAAGAGCAAAAACAGTAATAGCCAGAGAGAGAACACTTAAGTAAGTAATTGAGCCATGAAAAATTTTAGCTGCAATCTTCTCAGATTCCTTAACATCTACGGTTCGAACTTTCCAAACTAGGTACAAGAAACCAATACCCAAAACGCTAGCAATAACTTGATACCACATTGAAAGTTCTGCTGTAATTCCAAGCGCTGATGAACAAATTACCATTGCAACTGAGTGCCACCACATTTGCGAAGCCACTATTTCATGGGATGCAACTACGGGAAGCATTGGAATTTTCGCTCTGCTGTAATCCTCTTTGTATTTTATAGCCAGTGCCCAAAAGTGTGGTGGCGTCCAGAAAAATATTACAAAAAAGAAAATTACCGCACTCCAAGAAAGCTTATTTGTGACTGCCGCCCAGCCGATTAGTACTGGCATACATCCGGCTGCACCACCCCAAACAATATTTTGTCGAGTATTTCGCTTTAATAAGGCTGTATAAATCAAAACATAATATGCGATCGCAATAAAAGTTAAGAGGGTGGCAAGTGGTGTAGTGAAAATCCAAAATATCAATAATGAAATTAACCCCACTGCTGTTGCAAAAATTGTACTTTCCGTTGGGCTAATTACATGCTTAACCAAGGGTCTGGACTTAGTGCGTTCCATTAATTGATCAATATCACGATCAAAAACTTGATTGTAAGCATTTGCACTACCAGCTGCCAACGTCCCGCCAATTAGAGTTGCAATAGCAACACTCATAGATGGAAATTTATGTTGAGCTAAAACTAAAGCGGGAATCGTGGTGATAATTAAAAGCTCGACAACACGCAGCTTCATTAGCGCCACGTATGCGCTGGTTCGTGCAGCAAGTTTCACGTAGCGACCATAGCAAGAAAGTGGCAGCGGCTCCTAAAATTTGAGAGTTACCGCTGCCACATACGCTTTTAGCCTTTTATTTCTTCTTGCGCTTTCCGATTCCTTCAGTTTGGTAATACTGACGCCATATCGCCCGATGTAGTGGTATTCGTATAGGAAGTGAACGCACTCCAGGAATGAACGGAATCATGACTAAGCCAAGAGTCATAAAGCCCATTAACGCCAAGATGTAAGCATCTGCATTGGCGCCAATTGGATGAGATTCTTCATTGTTAAATGGTGGGATCTGATACCAAAGTGAATAAAGCCACAACCAAGCCTGCCCCGGATATCTTCCAGTTTCATTCATCATGCCCCATGTGCCACCCTGAAGATTTGCCGCTGTGCCTGCATCATCTAAGTAAGCGCCATCTCCAAAGAAAAGAATTTGCTTGGTGTGATCGGTTTGAAAAAATCCACCTTGCGATAGGAGCAAACCATCAAGAGCACCCGATGTTGCCATTGCAGTTAACCCTTTAGCCAGAGTGGGAACAGGTCCGTAATCTCCACTCTTAACAGCTGAAACTTTTCCTTCAACTGCAGAAAGTGCTGCGTCGTAATCGACGGCCCACCTCTGCTTATCTACAACCGCAGCACTGCGCCAAGTTGAAAGTGCTGCCGCGACTTCAGCCGGTTGTTGTTGTTCACCTAGTGGAGTAATTACGAAATCATTAGCACTGTTAATTGGATGGTGAATTCCTGCCCACTTCTGTAACCACAGTGGTCCGAGATTTAACCCAACCCCTGCATCGTTGTATGGGGCGCCATATCCGGCACTTTCTGATGTTCCTGCCAATTCCTGAACAGCTGTTGTATAGAAGTTGTCAGAATTAGATGCGGCCCAACCTTTAAAAGTCAGTGATGGTTCATCAGGTGAGCCCATAAAAATAGATAAGGTCAATGTAAGTAAAGAAACAATAAGTAGAGCGATAACGCCCTCTTTTACTATGTCGTATCGTCGAACCTGTCCTTGCCATGGTGCAGACTCTTTAGAATGTATTGCTGATTTATCTGCACTCATTTGTTGACTCCTTTTAAAGTTTGATCAAAAGCATCAATTGGCGGAACAACGCCTTTACGTCTAACTTGCAAAACATGAATTACTGTTATCAAACCAAGTACTAGTGGCAGGAATGCAACGTGCATCAATAGCATTTGTCCTAGGTTTGTAACCGTAAACCAAGCGCCGATTCCGACAGAGTTAAAGCCATCTTTCGCTTCAAAAGCAATCCATTGTGAATCGAAATTTGTTTGAGTTAAATAACCAGTGAATGCTGTTGCAATTGAAACCACAAAAGCAATGGAACCTGTGATCCAGGTTGCTTGCCTTTTGCCGCGCCAAGCCGCCATCCAGAACTTGCCCCAAAGATGTACAACCATAAAAAAGAAGAAAAGTTGAACAGACCAAAAGTGCAAACTATTCACAAACCTTCCGGCATCTGAAATGTGATACCAAGAGGGCCCTTCAAAAGCCAAAACAACTCCTGATGCAATAATTACGGCAAGTGCAGAAAGGGTAAGAACGCCAAAAACGTAAATCCAAGAGGCGACATAAGCTGGCTGAGTATCCGGAAGTAGCTTTTCAATTGGAAGATTTTTTTGCCAACTCTGCCGCAGGCGCGCTGTCCACATGTCCGGCTTCTGGGTTTCGATTTTATTGGACATCATTTCTGCCCTCTTCCATTTTTACTGGATTCATGATGGTCTTTTGGAAATGGAATAGAAATCGCGATGAAAAAGATAACTAACATTGAAATTATCACCACTAAATTTGAAACAGATATTGATAACCAACTATTAGCTTTCAGATAAACAGCATTCAAATTCATAAATTCTGAGAAAAACCCAGTCACTTTTGCCCCCCTAATTAATAGAGCAGATTCGCTCTTAACTAGATTGAGGCTAGTCGCTTTGAAAGAGGCTTCAATATATAGAAACGGTGCTACCACTCAATGAAATCAATAAAATATGATTAAAACTTCGCGAGTAGCACGCTTAATTTTTGCGTTAAATACGGAGTAATTTTCCAGTCAGCAAGTAAGGATTTGTAAGTAGAAACATCTACCGCGCTTGGAATTGAATCTGTTTTTGTTGCGCGAATCATTAAATTCTTTGGAGTATGTTCTCCTCCAATAAATTCAATTACATCTGTCCTATATCCAAGCAGACGTAATATCTGGGCTCGAATTGCATCTGTCAAAATATCAGCGAGGCGTTCTTTAAGAATTCCATGTTTTGTTACTACCGACCATGGATCAGGAATATCTTTAAACTGAGACTGCAAATTATTTTGGCAACATGGTGCTACCAATATCAACTTAGCTGCGCTGCTGATCG
>CAIUXE010000104.1 GCA_903902965.1 uncultured Actinomycetes bacterium | reverse complement strand
CTTTAACTTCAATAACTGCATAACCTGTTCACCATCTAGATCTGGGCGAATCTTTGAGAGCTCCTCTTGCTCCATAAGAACTTCAATACGAGCTTCAAGTGAGTCATAAACACTTGCAAGACGCGCAGCCTTTGTTTTATTGCGAGTGGTGCAATCAGCACGGGTAAGTACATGTAAATGAGTCAGTAATTTCAATTAACGGGAAGGTCGTCACTACTGATCAAACGATTTATACCGCTGAGAAAATCATCGTCGCAATAGATGGAGCCAATGCTGCGAATTTAATTCCAGAAGTGGTTCCACCCAGATTTAATCTTTCGACAACTTGGTATTTCGCAACAGCTGAAAAAGTACAAACCGATAGCTTTTTAATGGTGGATGGCGAAAGCAGGGGCCCAATCGTCAATTTGATCGCCATGGATCAAGTTTGTTCAACTTTCGCGCCTCCGGGTATGCAATTACTATCGATTACAACTTTGATACCGTGCAATGAAAATGAAGTGAAAGCGCATCTGCGTTTAATGATTGGGAAATTGCCTAAAGATTTGCAATTGATTAAGGAATATCACATTCCTAGATCATTACCGGGATTTCCTCCGAACCACATTAGATCAAATTTTCTGCAAATTTCAGATGAACTATTTATAGCTGGAGATTATCTATGCGGACCATCTCAAAATGGAGCGCTTCTGTCGGGAAGGCTTGCTGCTGAGGCTGCCATTTCATAAGTATGCTTTAGGAATGAGCAACTTTAAGAATCAGAGAGCCTATTTAGCAGAATTTATTGGATCGGCATTATTGGTTGCGGCAATAGTTGGTTCGGGGACCATGGGAACCCAAATGTCTCGCGATAGTGGCGTGGGTTTAACATTGAACGCGCTTTCTGTTGTAGCAATGCTTTGGATTCTTATTACAACATTAGGGCCGATCAGCGGCGCACATTTCAACCCAGTTGTATCTCTCGTAATGGCTTATCGAAAAGCAATCTCAACTACAGATGCAATTATTTACATAATATTGCAGATAATCGGCGCCATTCTCGGTGCAACTTTGGCAAATCTAATGTTTGAAAAAACTTTATTCGAGATATCCAAAGTTGATCGCACCGGTTATGGTCCAGTTACCGGTGAAATCGTGGCAACAGCTGGTTTGGTCTTTTTAATAATTTTGCTGGTAAATAGTGATCGCGGTAAAAAAATCCCAACAGCTGTTGCAGCCTGGATTGGCTCTGCATTTTTCTTCACCTCATCCACCGCTCTAGCGAATCCAGCGGTGACCATCGGTCGCATATTTACTGATTCCGTTGTTGGGATAGCACCTAATGGCGTCTTGCCTTTTATCTTTGCCCAAGTAGTTGGCGGCGCAATCGGCTTAGGCTTAGCAACAGTTTTGAAAGGCAAGTAATTCAATGAGCAAACCATCAGTTTTATTTGTTTGTGTCCATAATGCCGGCAGATCACAAATGGCAGCAGCGTTTCTAACTCACTTATCCAAAGGAGAAGTCGAAGTTAGATCAGCAGGATCAGCACCTGCAGATTCGATTAACCCCGCAGTAGTTGAAGCGATGAAAGAAATCGGTATCGACATATCGCATGAGGTGCCTAAAGTT
>CAIUXE010000103.1 GCA_903902965.1 uncultured Actinomycetes bacterium | reverse complement strand
CAAGTAACAATTGCTAGACCCTTTATTGCACGACCGGTTAATTGGTGTGGTTGGAAGTTCTTTGCGAACTCATTATTTGCAGCGAAAAGATCATCAAATGCTTCGTTACTTTGGCTCATAGAACCCAAAGGTACTAAAAGTATTTGCTACCGGCGAGTTAGAGAGCTGCAATGAAGGCTTTTTGGGCCTTTGCGAATCGATCAGCCATATCGCGATACCCAGCAGAGTTTGGATGCAAAAGATCTGGCATGTTGGCCACATCTTCTTTATCAAATAAATCCAGGCCACTCATGAAATGCAAGTTTTTATCGTTTCGCTTTTTGATGATTTCTGGGAGCAATGTCCGTACTTTTGTCAGAGTCAAAACTCCGGTTTGCAGTTCGGCCGGGCGCTCTTTTGAATACAGTCCGTTATCTCCGAGCAATGTTGGACCTGGAGTTGTTTCATGGAACGGGCACCAGATTGGAGAGATAATTAAAATTGGAACGTTGGGTTGTTTTTCGCGGATGATGTCTAGGAAATTATGGATTGCCGGAATAAATGTGCGTTCGCGCATAGTGTCTGCGTTCACAACATTTATGCCAAGCTTGAGTGAAATAAAATCTGCGGGAGTATTTGCAATTGACCGCGCAACAAATCCGTCAATATGACATTGTCCACCAAATCCGTAACTTGTTAAATTCAACCCTAATAATTTTGATGCGCGCACTGGCCAAATATCAAGTGGTCTTTCTGCTTCACCACATTGGCTAATTGAACTTCCGTAATGAATCCATTTTTTATTATTGTCTTGAGTCGGTGCAAGAATCTCACTATTTGTTTCAATTGGACCAACTTCAACAACAGCAGATGATGGAAACCAAATCTCAATATCTTTCATCTCATCGCCGAGGTTATTAAAAACTATTAGATCGTCATCCCCAGGCTCAATCGTTTCTTTCAAAATGGCCACATTTGGAAGCGATAACTCCAAGCGCAAAGTATTTCCGTTTTGGGCAAGTACAGATTGCGCTTCTTTTCCATTCACGAATAAATCAAAGGCTGCTGGACGCTTGTTTTCAACTAATCCGGTTATGACTACTCGGGAGATTAAAAGATTTAATTTTATTTCACTCGCACTGGTGCGAAACCGAAGTCGAACACCTGATGGTGTACGAGCGGTTTGGTTGATGCCATTGTCGGCGTATTGAGCTCTGGTCCAATCTGGCAAACGGCGTGGAATTACCCAATCTGGTCTGTTTGGTTGATCGTGGTCATATCCAAAAGCGCCAGCCACTTCAACTGGTGAATTCAAGAGTGTGTATTGAGCCATAGATAGATTGTAGGCACTTAGTAAGAAGGGTGCTAGTAATTTTAAAAACTTTTAGTGCTAAATAATTTTATTTAAGATAACCTCTAAGTCATGACCTTACAAACACGCAAAATTGCAGATTTAACTGTCTCACTTGTTGGACTTGGCTGTATGCCACTTTCAAATATCAAAATGGTGGATCATCGTGAGCAAGCTATTGCCACAATTCACCACGCGATTGATTCTGGAATTACTTTGTTGGATACCGCAAATGTGTATTCACCAACGTGGGACACCTTTGGGCACAATGAAACTTTAGTTGCTGAAGCGGTGCGCACTTATTCTGGTAGTGCAGATATTTCAAAAGTAATCATTGCAACTAAGGGTGGCATTATTAAGCCAGCTGATAATGTTGTTGAGCGCGATGGTACGCGTGAAGGATTATTGAAAGCGTGTGAGGCGAGTTTAAAGCGTCTGAATACTTCAAGTATTGAGTTGTATCAATTCCATCGACATGATCCAAGCGTTACTTACACCGAACAGATGTTGTCACTTAAAGCGTTAAAAGATGCCGGCATGGTTAAGCGGATTGGTTTATCAAATGCACAAGGGCCAGAACTTGCAGTCGCCCTTGAAATTTTGGGCGGACCAAATGATGGTGGCGTTGTCTCAATTCAAAATGAGTACTCACCTCGATACCGTGGCGAGCAGGATGTATTAGATAAGTGCACCGAGCTAGGCATCGCCTTTTTGCCCTGGTCTCCCCTTGGCGGGGCAGCCCAAGCAGGGGAAGTCGGCTCTCGTTACAGCGATTTCGCAGCGGTGGCGACCGAGGTTGGAGCAACTGCCCAAGAGGTTGTACTCGCCTGGCTTTTGGCCCTGACCCCCGTGATGATCCCGATCCCAGGAGCCACTAAGACGGCCACCGTGGATTCGATTATCCGCTCCTCAGCGTTAAAGCTGACATCGGCGCAGGTAGAACGGCTAACCGCGGCTGAATCCCCAAACGAGTCACTATTTCCAGATCTGAAGCCACGCAGTCCGCTTCGTTAAAGCTGGTGTCGGTCGAGAAAACCGACAAATAGCCCAAAAGGTCGGCCTAAAAACCGAAACACGAATTTCAGAAAAATTAGCTTTTTGACCCATTCGTATAGTCATTTTGACTAATTAGTAGTATTTTTCCTCAGTAGTTCCAACTGCTGGCCATCCTCTGGCCATCTTCTGGTCACCCGAAAGGACCAAAATGCAATTAACACGTACTCGCGTTGGCATTAGCCGCAAGGCAATTGCTGCGGGAATCGCAACCGCATTATTAATCGGCGGAATCGGTTCCATCTCTGCAGAGGCTGCAACAAAGAAGCCTGCTGCAAAACCAGCTGCAAAACCAGCTGCAAAACCAGCTGCAGCAAAAGAGCTAAATGAATTTCTAAATCCAACATGTCCTGCAAAGCCAACAACTCTGACAATCGCATCAGCAGTTATTTTGGAAAACCCAGGCGGAAAAGCTGATCAGAACAATGCCGATGAGTTCATGAAGAAATGTCCAAATGTAACTGTTAAGTTCATTGGTATTCCTTCAAATAACTTGCCAGAAAAACTGACAACAATGGCAATTGGCGGAAACCTTCCAGATATGTACATGCACTTCACCAGCTTCACCGGTAAAGCGCTTTCAATGCGTATCTTCCAAGACTTGATTCCACTTCTTGGACAAGATTATGTAGATGGCTTTGACCCACTATTTTTAAGTGAAGCAATCCAAAACGGAAAATTGCTTTGGGCTCCATGGGTAGGAATCCCATCTGCAGTTCTTTACCGCAAAGATCTTTGGGAGAAAGCTGGAATCAAGGAATTCCCTAAGACTTGGGATGAGTTCCTCGCAACTGCCAAGAAGTTAACTGTCGATACAAATGGCGACGGAAAATTTGATCAATACGGATGGGCATTGTGCGGATTGCCAAATGGCTCATGCGCCGGCCGATTCAACTTGGTCGTACTAAACAGTGGCGCTTACCCACTGAAGGCAGCTGATTCCGGAGGATTTGTAACCGGTTTAGATAAGCCAGGTTACATAACAGCACTTGATCTATTCAGAAATGCTGTTAAAGAGGGCGTAGTCCCACCAGGATTCACCTCAACCGGCTACCCAGAAGCAAGTGCACAACTTGCAACTGGTAAAGCTGTGATGATGACAACCGGACCTCACTCAATGGGAATCATCGTTACCGCCAACCCAGACCTAAAAGGCAAACTTGCTGCATTCCCACTCCCAACTGCTAATGGCCAAAAGCCAATAACTACATTGGGACAACACGGGTATGCAATATCACGTAACAGCAAGAACACAGCTGTTGCTGTGCAGTACATCAAATTCATGTTGTCAACCAAGAACATCTTGGTTTACAACGATTTGGAGTACCGCTTGCCTTCACGTTTGAAAGCCCAAAAGGATCCACAAGTTGCTAACGGAATGGCCGCAGGCTTCGTTAATGCGCTTAAGGGCGAAATCTGGTCAGATTCAACCGCTAGCTACTTGGGAAGCATTACAAACCAACAGATCATCGATTTCTCTGATGCTCTACAAGGAAAGAAGACATCTAAAGAAATTCAAGATGCAAGCGTTAAAGCAGTCAAGAAACTGATTGCAGACAACGCTTAAGTAAGTATCCGAGTTATGGGGTGAATTAATTTTCACCCCATAACTTATTTAATTTACAACCAGTTGGTGGGGGATCATGAAATCAGCTTTTGCTAAGCGGGAGTCTCGCTCCGGTTATTTCTTTACCGGACCAGCAGCATTGTTGATGTTAGGGCTTGTGGTTTATCCGCTCTTGTATGGATTTTTTATTAGTACCCAGAAAACTAATTTAATTGATAGTTGGGAATTTGTTGGGACAAAGTATTACCGGCAATTACTAACTGATCCGGCTTTTTTCGCTACTTTAAAAACCACCGGGTTATTTGCATTCTGCGTAGTACTAGGAAATTTATGTGTTGGTTTATTACTTGCAGTAATTGTTAACCAAAAAATTCCATTAGCAAACTTTTTCAAAGTAATTTTGATGTTACCTTGGCTCTTTCCAGAGGTGGTTGTAGCTCTTATTTGGAAGTGGCTCTTCAATCCATTATTCGGACTACTGGCTCATGTTTTGATGATTACCCATGTGACAAAAGTGGAGTATGACTTACT
>CAIUXE010000102.1 GCA_903902965.1 uncultured Actinomycetes bacterium | reverse complement strand
GTGAAGTTGAAAGAAAAGAGTGGGGAAGTGCTGAGCCAACGCGAATTGCGATGAACTGCAGTGGCAAACATGCCGGAATGCTTGCAACATGTGTTGCCAATAATTGGCCGATTGAAAATTACCTAGCCATGGATCATCCGCTGCAAAAACTTATTCTTAGCGAAATTGAAAGTGCATCGAGTGAAAAAAGTATTAATAAAACTTTTGATGGATGCGGAGCGCCTTTGTTTGCAATTTCAACTCTCGGATTGGCGCGCGCAATTCAAGATATAACTATTGCTAAAGATTCGGCTTCAACTCAGATTCGAAATGCAATGCGCGAATTTCCGGAATTGGTTTCCGGAGTCGGTCGACTAACCCAACGTTGGATGAGTGTGATTCCTGGGCTGCTAATGAAGGAAGGCGCCGAGGGTGTTCAAATCGCTTCACTCTCAGGTGGACAGACACTGTCTTTCAAAATCTCTGATGGAGGATTTCGAGCTTTTTCAGTTATAACTGCCGCAGCTTTGGCTCAATTTGGAGTCAAAGCCCCTGATGAGAGCGTAAGCGTCTTCGGTGGCGGAGCCCCAGTAGGGTCAATTCGCGCCACTTTTTGACCTCGGTAGAGTTAGCACATGGAGTCAATTTTAAATCCACTGGGTTCGCTATCTACCTATGTCATCTTGGCTATTTCATTAGCCGAATTGCTTGGACTCGGTTTTGCGCTTTTCCATCTTCTGCGTACTCCATCGGCCGCATTTCCAGCGGCTAGCAAGCAATCAAAACAATTTTGGGGATTTTTGCTTGGCGCAGCGCTGATTGCGCGTTTAACTTTTGCATCTCCGCTTGATTTATTTGGTGTGATTGCCGCAGTTGCTGCAATAGTTTATCTAGTTGATGTAAAACCAGCAGTGACAGATATTTTGCGCGGACCGCGCTGGTAATCGATGACCACTAAAGGTCGCATTGCGACCCTCATGATGCACACCTCGCCACTTGAGCAAGCTGGTGTTGGAGATGCTGGTGGTATGAATGTTTATGTTGTCGAGAGTGCCAAAAGAATTGCAAAAGCCGGAATCGAAGTAGATATTTTCACGCGAGCAAACTCATCTGATTTACCTGATGTTGTTGAAATTGCTGATGGCGTAAATGTTCGACATATAACAGCTGGCCCATATCAAGGTTTATCAAAAGAAGATTTGCCTTCACAGATGTGCGCTATGGCATCAGAATTAATGCGCGTCGAAGCGGCTTTTCCAAAAGGCAGATATGACTTAATACATTCGCATTATTGGATTTCAGGACAAGTCGGATGGCTTGCCGCAGAAAGATGGAAAATTCCTTTAGTACATACGATGCACACAATGGCAAAAGTAAAAAACTTAGCACTTGCAGAAAATGAAAAGCCTGAACCAATAGCGCGCGCAATTGGAGAAGAACAAGTTGTGAATGCAGCAAGTGCATTAATTGCAAATACCGATGCTGAGGCAGCAAATTTGGTAGGACTTTATAACGCCTGTCCTGATTTAGTGCACGTGGTATCTCCTGGTGTTGATTTGCAAAAGTTTTCTCCCGGTGGTGGAAAGCGTGAAGCAAGAACCAGACTTGGATTACCAAAAGATGCGCAAATCCTTACTTTTGTTGGTCGCCTACAACCTCATAAAGGTCCGGAAGTATTAATTAGAACTGCAGCCGAACTTTTAACTCATGATCAAAGTTTGCGTTCCAAATTATTAGTTTTAATAATCGGTGGCGCTTCCGGTTCTGGATTGAATGAATTAAGTCGATTAAAAGAGTTAGCCAATTGGTTAGGCATTTCCGAATCAGTTAGATTTGTTGAACCTGCTTCGCAAGATAATCTTCCTGACTGGTATCGAGCTTCAGATTTAGTTTGCGTTCCAAGCTATAGCGAATCCTTCGGCCTCGTAGCTATAGAGGCGCAAGCATGTGGCACGCCAGTAATCGCTGCTGCGGTTGGAGGTCTTCGAACTGCTGTTGCAGATGGTTTCTCTGGCTCATTAGTAGATGGTCATGATCCAAAAGCATGGAGCTCGGTCATAAGTCGATTATTAAATGAGCCACAACGTCGAATTTTGCTCTCCATGGGCGCACTTGAGCACTCAAAACGTTTTGGTTGGGAAAACACTGCTCGTGGCACCTTAGATATTTATGACCAATTATTGAGTAAACCAAACAGCGCATCAAATCGTTTTCTTGCGTGATCAAGATGGGACCGCGCGAAACAATTATTGAAACGCTTATCGAACATAAATTAGATTATGAAGAACCAATTAAAAATACAATTATTGTTACATTGCCAGGAATAAAAAAATTACAAACTCACTGTGTATTGCTAATTGGACAGCACTCATTGAGCATCAATGCTTTCGTGATCCGAAAACCTGATCAAAATCAAAGTCAGATTCATGAATGGCTACTCCATAAAAATATCAATCTTTATGCACTTTCTTATGGTGTGAATGAATTAGGAGATATCTACCTAGTCGGACGGTTGCCACTTTCCTCGGTGACTGCAAATGAGATAGATCGGATATTTGGAGCAGTACTTGAGTATTGCGATATAACTTTTAACACCTTGCTAGAAATGGGTTTTGCTGATGCGATTAGACGCGAGTGGGCTTGGCGCTTGAGTCGAGGAGAGTCCATGGAGAATTTAAAAGCTTTCGCGCATCTTGTAGAAGCCGAAAGGTAGGATTAAGGCTATGACCTACAAGTTAATCTTACTTAGACACGGAGAAAGTGAGTGGAACGAAAAAAATCTATTCACTGGCTGGGTAGATGTGCGTTTAACTCAAAAAGGCGAACAAGAAGCGGCACGAGCAGGAGAGTTGTTCAAGGAACATAATTTATTACCTGAACTTTTACACACATCACTTTTGCGACGAGCAATAACCACCGCGCAAATTGCTTTGGATAAAGCTGATCGTCATTGGATTCCAGTGCGCAGATCTTGGAAATTAAATGAGCGCCACTATGGCGCTCTGCAAGGCAAAGATAAGAAAGCGACTCTCGCTCAATATGGCGATGAGCAATTTCAACTGTGGCGCAGATCATTTGATGTACCACCACCCCCTATTGAAGATGGCAACGAATTTAGCCAAGTAGAAGAACTGCGATACCAGGAATTAGGAAATCAGATTCCTAAAACCGAATGTTTAAAAGATGTTGTACAAAGACTAATTCCATACTGGGAGCAAGAGATTATTCCTGATCTAAAAAGTGGGAAAGTTACTTTAGTTACTGCTCACGGAAATTCCCTCCGAGCTTTGGTAAAACATTTGGACAGAATAAATGATCAGGATATTGCTGCACTTAATATTCCAACTGGGATCCCATTGCTGTACGAGCTAGATGATGATTTCAAACCAATAACAAATGGCGGCGAATATCTGGATCCGGCCGCAGCCAAGTCGGCAATAGAGGCTGTTGCCAATCAAGGGCGTAAATAAGTTCTGCGAATTTTGTGTGAATAGTCGGAGATTGTGAATTTTAAGCAGAAAAAACTAATGAAATGCTTTACCTTTCACTATGCGAAAAAAAGTTGCGCTTGCACTTACTGCTTTATTTATCCTAAATTCTTTTTTTATTACTCCGAGCGTGCAAGCTGCAAATAAGAAATTTACGCTTACATCTCCAGTGGTTAAAGAAAAAGGAATGTTGCCGGCCGAGTACACCTGCGATGGAGCAAGTGCAACGCCGGAATTGCGATGGAGCAACCCTCCTAAAGGAAGTAAAAGTTTCGCATTATTGATGTCGCACATACCGCCAACTGGGCCAGGTGGACCAGAAACCCCTCACTGGTATTGGATAATTTGGGATATTCCTACAAATATAAAATCTCTTCCAAAAAATAGTACTTCTATTGGAAAAATCGGCGGGAATAGCGTAAACAGAAATATTGGATATGCACCACCGTGTTCAAAAGGTCCAGGTGAGAAACTTTATACCTACACACTTTATGCACTTTCAAAATCTGCAAACCTTGGTGACGCCTCAACCGGATCGGTTAATCGAGAACTCCTTTTGAGCGCGATTTCAAAAATAACATTAGGGAAAGCGACTCTAAATGTTAATTACACTAGGCCTGAAGGGGCTACAGATGGTCCACCACCTCCACCACAGTAATCACGAAATCACCTTTCCTTCAGAGATAACTCGAAGAGCTTTAATTAAGGGATTCGGGATAGGGGTTGGCGCCTCGTTGCTTAGCTCACTAGCGATTGATGATTCATTTGCAGCGACTAGTACGCTCCCTGGTTTTGATGCATTTTCAAAATCAGTGAAAACGCTCAAATCTGGAAAGTATTACCTCGTGGAATCAAATGGAATTCCTAGCCACAATATGATGGTTGGTATCACTAACTGGCAACAACAAGTCCCAACTGTTCAGCCCTACACAGGTGATAATGCTTGGAAGATTCCAGTTAAGCCAGTAATTTCAAAAAATCCCATCTCCGCCAAAAATAACCTTTTCCGTGGAGCTATCGCTTTAGCGGTAAATGGCATACCCATTTTTAATGCATTCAACAATCGCGGTGAAGATTCGAATTTAATTGGCGAACTCGATGAGTGGGGTGGGCATTGTGGGCGTGCTGATGATTATCACTATCACGTAGCGCCACTGCATCTACAGAAAATTGTGGGGAAGAAAAAACCAATTGCCTATGCACTAGATGGGTTCCCAATATTTGGAGAAGTAGAAGTAGATGGGAAAGCAGTAAAAGGACTTGATGAATTTAATGGACATTACGATGCTAAGAAAAATTATCACTATCACGGCACGAAAACTTATCCTTATATAAACGGCGGAATGCGTGGAGTGGTGGCAGTGGCCGAAGGTCAAATTTCACCACAGCCGGAGACTCGTCCATTTAGAGAGGCTGGAGCCCCATTGCGGGGTGCGAAAATAATTGCATTTGAACAATCAGGTACAGCTTCTTATTCATTAAGGTACAAAGTCAATGAACTAGAAAATAAAATTGAGTATTCAACAACTCTAGCGTCAGTAGAAATGAAATTTACGGATAGCACAGGTGCAATAGTGCAAGAAAGCTATCAAAGAAGATGAAAAGATTAATTTTTTTAATACTTTCTCTAGTATTAACACTTCAAGTAACACCAGTAAATGCAGCAAATAAGAGTGTTACTTTTACGGCAGATGTTTGGGCAGATAATTGGTTTGCGCTCTATATAAATGGGAAGATGGTCGGCCAGGATTCAGTTCCCATAACAACTGAAAGATCCTTCAATTCAGTGCAAATAACTTTTAAGGCTACTTATCCGCTAACAATTGGATTAATTGGCAAAGACTTTAAAGAGAATGATTCTGGCCTAGAGTACATTGGGAGTAATCGTCAACAAATTGGCGACGGCGGAATAGTCTTGCAAATAAAAGAAGCAGCATCAGGAAAAATTGTCTCAACTACAAATAAGAAGTGGCGGGTGCTTGCGATTCAACAGGCTCCTTTAAATAGCGAGTGTGTTACATCAAATGATCCCGTACGAGATTGTAAATTTATTGAAAAATCAGTTCCATTAAATTGGTCCAAGAGTTCTTTTAAGGATAGTAAATGGCTGTTTGCACGTGAATACTCAGAATCTGAAGTTGGCGTGAAAGATGGATACCTTGAGATAAATTGGGATGAAAAAGCGAAATTAATTTGGGGCGAAGATTTAAAAATTGATAACACACTTTTGTTTAGATTTAAAGTAAGTGGAAAGTAAGTTAGCTCTTTTTGGCGTACTCTCCAGTAACCATGAAATAAACACGACGCGAAATCGAAACCGCATGGTCGCCAAATCGTTCGTAGTATCTGCCGATTAGCGTCATGTCGATCGCAGTTTCAATTCCATGTGGCCATGCAGGATCAAGTAATGCAATAAAAAGTTTGCGATGCAGATGATCAAGTTCGTCATCATCTTTTTCTAGCTCAAGGGCCAAAACGGTATCTCTGCTTGAAATCACGGTGCTAGTTTTTTTACAAATCTTTGCAGCAGCAGCGCCCATCTCTTGGATAGTTAATAAAAGTTCTGGTGGCACTGCGGTTGCAGGAAAGCGCATACGTGCGGATTTAGCGATGTGGTGTGCAAGATCTCCCATACGCTCAAGGTCCGCACTCATTCGCAAAGATACAACCAGAGCACGCAGGTCGCTTGCTACAGGTTGTTGTCTTGCCATCAAGTCAATTGTCTGCGCATCAAGTGCATGTTGGATCTCATCAATTTGATTATCTTCGGCGATCACTTGTTCAGCGAGGGCAAGGTCGGCAGTCAAAAGTGCATGCGTGGCTTGCTCTATAGCCTTATTTACTCTGTGGCTCAATTCGACCATTTTGTTATTTATGGCATCTAACTCTTCATGAAAGGCATCGCGCATGGACGCACTTTACTTTGGAATAGAGCTCAGAGGAAGGGCATTAGTGAACATTGGCTGAACTCGTCCTGAACATTATTTTCTTTTACCTGAATGTAAAGTAAATTTTGAATAGATAGCGGCTGGGACTCTCTACGATATAGGTATGGGATTAGCCCGGCGCAGATTAAACAAGGTAGAGGACTCTGGCGGGATACTTCCTCGTGCTGCGATGGACGTCCTAGAGACCTTGGATTCATCTGTAATCGTTTTAGCCCCAGGAAATTCGATTTTGTATGCATCAGCGCCTGCTTTGCAGATTGGATTAATGACTGATGGTCGATTACTTAGCGAAGAGCTCCTCGCGTTAATTCGCGTTGTTCGCCGCACCGATCAATCACAAGAAGGAAATATAGAAATCCCACGTGGACCTGTTGGTGAAGGTATAAAAAACTTATTAGTTAAAGTTACGCCACTAGGAAAAGATGGACTAGTTTTAATTTTGGCAGATGACGTTAGTGAAGCAGATCGAATTGATAATGTCAGACGAGATTTCGTGGCCAACATCTCCCATGAGTTAAAAACTCCAATTGGTGCTTTATCTATTTTGAGCGAAGCAGTTATGCAAGCAAGTGACGATCCTGCGATGGTCAGGCATTTTGCAAACAAAATGGGTGAAACGGCAAATCGCTTAACCGAATTGGTTCAACAAATCATTTCACTTTCACGATTGCAAGATACTGATCCACTTACTGATGCATTACCTGTCGATATTTCATCTGTAATTGAAACGGCAGTGGCTCAAAGTCAAACCAATTCCGAAGCCCGTGGAATTTCTATATCGCTTGATTCAGAAACTTATGCCCCAGTGCTTGGTGATCGTGAGCAATTAGTTATGGCTTTGCATAACTTAATTGAAAATGCAATTAATTACAGCCCTGACAAAACAAAAGTAGCCATCTCCACAAGAGCAATTGATAATCTTGTTGAGATAGTTGTTAAAGATCAGGGAATTGGAATAGCCGAGCGCGAGCAACTGCGAATATTTGAAAGATTTTACCGAGTAGATCCAGCCAGATCCAGGGAAACTGGTGGGACCGGGTTAGGACTTTCGATAGTAAAACATGTAGTCGCAAATCATGGTGGAGATGTTTCTGTATGGAGTCAAATTGGCGAAGGAAGTTCCTTCACCTTGCGCTTACCACTTATTAAAAACGAACCAACAACTAAGGAGCCCTCATGACAAAAATATTGGTAGTCGAGGACGAAGATTCATTTTCTGATGCCCTTGCTTTCTTGCTGCAAAAGGAGGGGTTTGAGACAGTTATAGCTGACACTGGCCCTAAGGCGATTGCAGAGTTTGAAAAAGGTGGCGCAGATTTGATTCTGTTGGATTTGATGCTCCCAGGTTTAAATGGAACAGAGGTTTGCCGTCAGATTCGTACTCGCTCGCAAGTTCCAATCATCATGTTAACTGCCAAAGATACTGAGGTAGATAAAGTCGTTGGACTTGAACTTGGTGCCGATGATTACGTAACTAAGCCTTATTCCTCAAGAGAGTTAATTGCTCGAGTTCGCGCTGTACTACGCCGACAAGAAGAACCAGATGAAGTAAACGGAGTGCTTGTTGGAGGTAACGTTCGGATGGATATCGAACGCCATATTGTGAGTGTTGACAATGTTGCAATTTCACTTCCTTTGAAAGAGTTTGAGTTGCTGGAATTTTTAATGCGTAATTCAGGAAGAGTTCTCACCAGAATTCAGCTCATTGATCGAGTCTGGGGCAGTGATTACGTCGGAGATACGAAAACGCTAGATGTGCACGTGAAGCGGCTACGCGCAAAAATTGAGCAGGATCCCGCTAATCCTGAAATGATCGAGACCGTGCGTGGACTTGGTTATAAATTCTTAGGTTAAGCAATTTAATTAGTTAAAGGTGATCCGCTAACAGAAGCAAACTCTGCACTTTTTTCGCGGACCAAAAGATCTACCTTTAATTTGCCGGATCTTGAGAAAGTAAATTCAACTGGAACTCGATCGCCAATTTTCGCATTCAATCCAGGGAATACTGCAATTGCATTTGCACTATCTCCAGAAAATACGGCTTTGTCACCAATATTCAGTGCTGGAGCAAAAGGAGTTAATGTTGCTTCAATACCGTTTGCATTTATTCCACCGACTCGATCAGCTGTCATTCCATTATTAACAACCGTACCAACAAGTACAGCACTTCCATCAGCTTGTGCCACAAGAAGTACATTTACCATTCGAAGATCGCCAATATTTGCTTCGATGCCATCAGTAAGTTGAGAACTTAAGCGCGTTTGTGCATCTGGGCCAGCGCCACAACCACTTAAAAGAAGAAGTGCGGATAGTGCCAATGTTGCGGTAGCTGCTTTAACTAGTTTTTGCACAGTGGCTATTCTCCTTGGCGTAGGCGGTAAATGTGAAATCCTTAGTTGGGCACAGATTTACATATTTTGTCAACCGCAATTTATCGAAAAATACAGCCCCTGACCTGCAAAGATAGTAAAAATCTGACGCGTTCTTACTCACATTTGGCTGGTAGACTTAGGGCTATAAATAACCCCAAGAACGCCCTCGAAAGGCCTTAAATGTCATTTAAAGTTGGCGAAACAGTCGTTTATCCTCATCACGGAGCTGCTCTAATCGAAGCGATTGAGACTCGGACCATCAAGGGCGAAGAGAAGATTTACTTAGTTTTAAAGGTGACTCAAGGTGATCTAACTGTACGAGTCCCTGCTGAAAATGTTGATTTAGTTGGAGTGCGCGATGTGGTTGATAGCGCCGGGCTAGATCGAGTATTTGGAGTTTTGCGTCAGCCTTACACGGAAGAGCCAACAAACTGGTCACGCAGATACAAAGCAAATCTTGAAAAACTTGCTTCAGGAGATGTAATCAAAGTTGCTGAAGTTGTTCGCGATCTTTATCGCCGCGATCTCGACCGTGGATTATCTGCCGGCGAGAAGCGGATGCTTGCAAAAGCACGTCAAATTTTAATTAGTGAATTAGCGCTCGCCGAGAAAACAGATGAGTTGAAGGCTGAAGTAATTCTCGACGAGGTACTTGCCTCCTAATCGGCTGAAACCATGGGAATAAATGGCCAATTTTTTTCGGCAATAATTCCAGCAGCTGGCAGTGGTGATCGTCTCGGTGCTTCAATTCCAAAGGCACTCGTGGTCATAAATGGTAAAACTTTAATTCAACGATCAGTCGAATCTCTTTTTCCGCATGTCGATGAAATAATTATTGCGGCACCGAAAGATTTCGAGTTAGAAATTTCAGGATTATTCTCAGGCAGCGACAAAGTAAAAGTAATCTCTGGCGGCGCAGCACGAAGCAAGAGTGTTGCCGCAGCGCTTTCCCAAGTCAATGAAAATGCTGACTTTATTTTGGTACATGATGCAGCTCGTTGTTTTGCAACGCAAGCGCAAACTATGAGAGTTATAAATGCTTTACTAGAAGGTGATCATGCAGTGGTTCCTGGAATTGAAGTAATAGACACTATAAAAGTTATTGATTCAAATAATTTTGCCGAGTCAACTCCATTACGTTCTTCGCTCAGAGCGATACAAACGCCACAAGGTTTCAGTGCAAGAATTTTGCATCGTGCGCACCAATCTGGAAATGATGCAACTGATGATGCGGCATTGGTTGAGGCACTCGGAATTCCAGTAAGAGTTGTAGCTGGAGAACCAAACGCGCATAAAATTACAACACCAGAAGATTTAGAGTGGGCGAATAGATTGGTAGAAACAAATGAGTGAAATGTTTACCGGAATAGGTTTTGATGCTCATAAATTTGGCGATAAAAAGGGAGCATGGATTGCTTGCCTTCAATGGCCAGAAAGTTTGGTATGTGAGGGTCATTCCGATGGAGATGTTGTCGCGCACGCAATCTGTGATGCATTACTTTCAGCAGCAAGGCTTGGTGATCTTGGAAGTAATTTTGGGACTTCAGATCCGAAATGGGCTGGAGTAAGCGGAGCTAATTTGTTAGCTGAAGTTTACAAATTGATTACTGCAGAAAAATTTGCGATTCAGAATGTGAGCGCACAATTAATAGGTAATTCACCAAAAATCGGTCCAAGGCGAGATGAAGCAATTAAAGCAATTAGTTCAGCTTTGAATGGTGCACGAGTGAGCCTCTCAGCCACCACTACTGATGGAATGGGATTCACCGGCTCTGGCGAAGGATTGGCCGCGCTGGCAACTGTCCTCATTGCTCGTTAGTTAGACTGACCAAGTGAGCATCCACCTATACGACAGCGCAACTCGAGAAATTCGAGTCTTTAAACCGCTAACTCCAGGTGCGGTTTCTATTTATCTCTGTGGTGCAACAGTGCAAGCCCCGCCTCATATTGGGCATGTTAGAAGCGGAATCAATTTTGATATTTTGCGTCGCTGGTTAACCCACTCTGGGTTTCAAGTTACTTTCATTCGAAATGTCACGGATATTGATGACAAAATTTTACAAAATGCTTTAAAAGAAGAAATACCTTGGTGGGCCTTAGCGCTTAAGTATGAGCGAGTATTTACTAACGCATATAAAGAGTTGAATGTGCTTCCACCAACATATGAACCACGCGCCACCGGTCACATAACTCAGATGATTGAATTAATTGAAAAATTGATTTTACGTGGGAAGGCTTATGCGCCAGGTAACGGGGATGTTTATCTGGATGTTCATTCACTAGATGAGTATTTAACAATCTCTAAACAAAAATTAGCTGATCTTTTAGTTTCACCTGATGGCGATCAAAGCTTTAAGAAAAACCCACAAGATTTTGCATTATGGAAAGGTGCTAAATCTGGTGAGCCTTCATGGCCAACTCCGTGGGGCGCAGGACGACCAGGTTGGCACATTGAATGTTCAGCGATGGCACATGCTTATTTAGGCGAGGCCTTTGATATTCATGGTGGAGGACTAGATCTAGTTTTCCCACATCATGAAAATGAAATTGCCCAATCAAATGCAGCGGGTTATCCATTTGCAAAACTGTGGATGCACAACGCATGGGTTACTACAGCTGGTGAGAAAATGAGTAAATCACTCGGTAATTCATTGCGAGTGAATGAGTTGTTGAGCAAAGTGCGTGGAATTGAATTACGTTGGTATTTAGGAAGTGCTCAATATCGTTCTATGTTGGAGTATTCGCCAGAAGCACTTGAGGAATCAGCAGCCGGGTTCCGCAGAGTAGAAAACTTTTTGAAACGTGCGAAAGAAATTATTGGTCAAAATCCTGAAATCAAAATTTCTAAAGATTTTGCTGCTGCTATGGATAATGATTTAGCGGTACCAGAGGGATTAGCAACTATCGCTGAGTTAGTGCGATCAGGTAATGCCGCAATAACTGCAAATGATAAAAAAACTATTTCTGAAAACGCAGCGTACGTACGTGGTGCGCTTTCAATTTTAGGATGTGACCCATTTGATGACAATTGGGTTGGTGATGAAAGTAATGATTTAACTGAAATTGTCGATGGCTTGGTCAAACTTGCTCTTGCAGAGCGAGAAGAGGCCAGAATTCGTCAAGATTGGCAGAGTGCAGATCGCATTCGGGATGCAATCTCTGCAGTTGGGATTTCCATCGAAGATACTTCGAGCGGTCCGCGATGGACCATCACTCGTGGTGAGAATAGGTAGACAAAAGTGGTTAAGAAAAAAGTTGGTACTGGTGGAAATAACAAGAGACGTTTAGCTGGAAAAGGTCCGACGCCAAAAGCTGAAGATCGCACATATCACCCTGCTGCAAAGCGCAAAAAAGCGGCAGCGAAAAAAGGTAAACCTGCAAAAGCTGGCGCCAAAAGACCCGGAACTAGAGATTCAAGAAGATCAACGGAGCAGAGCGGCGTAGGTGATGGAGCAAGATCTAAATCTGTAGCTCGTACTCCAAGATCTGCAGGCCGTGAAACTCCGCTTGAAGAAGACATTATTGTCGGGCGAAATCCAGTATTAGAAGCGTTACGTGCTGAAATGCCATCACGTAAAGTTTTAATGGCACGCGGAATTGATATTGATGATCGAGTTCGTGAAATCGTTGAATTGGCACGCGAGAAGAAAATTCCGATAGAGGAATGCGCAAGACGAGAGTTGGATGCTTATCCTGCTCATCAAGGAATTGCACTGCGAATTTCACCATATGTTTATAAAGAGTTTGATGATGTACGCGGGAAAGTAGAAGGTGTTCCACTTTTTGTAGCACTTGATGGAGTAACCGATCCTCGTAACCTTGGTGCAATTGTTCGAAGTGCGTGTGCTTTTGGCGCACATGGTGTTGTAGTTCCAGAGCGACGTTCTGCCGGAATGAGTGCAGTTGCATGGAAAGCATCAGCTGGTGCCGCGGCAAGAACACCTGTTACACAAATTCGCAATTTAGTAGCAACGATTCAGGAAGTACAAAAAGAGGGTTACTTTGTAATTGGATTAGATGCAGATGGTGAAGCGTTAATCGGTGAATTAGCTGCAGCAACAGAACCTTTGCTGTTAATTGTTGGTGGAGAAGGTAAAGGTCTATCTCGCTTAGTGCGTGAGCATTGCGATTTAGTAGTTTCAATTCCAATGTCTTCAGAAATGGAATCATTAAACGCCAGTATTGCGGCGGCAATCGCACTGTTCTCAATTTCGGAAAAAAGGAAAGCTATAAAATAAAATGATTAGGTATTCTCGATTTATTGCTTTAGGTGATTCATTCACTGAAGGTGTTGGGGATATCCAATTTGATGGTCAATTCAAAGGATGGGCAGATCGGGTTGCAGAGCGCGTAGCTTTAAAAAAATCTGATTTTTCTTTTTACAATTTAGCAATACGCGGAAAATTGCTTTCACAGGTGATTGAAGATCAAATTCCAGAAGCTATGAAATGGATAGAAGGCCCAACAACACTTCTTTCATTTCATGCAGGAGCAAATGATGTTTTACGTCCCGGATATGTTCCAGAGGTTGTGTTGCCACAGTATCGAGAAGCGGTGCGAAAGCTTGCGGCCACTGGAGCCCAATTACTTCTATTTACTGCAATTGAGCGAGTAGCAAAATCTGGGAAAATGCAGGAGTTGTGGCACCAAAGATTTAGTACTTTTAATAACAACGTGAGAGCAATTGCCGCAGAAGTAGGTGCGATTGTTGCTGATGCTAATTTAGATCCAGATATTGCCTCGCGCAGATTCTTGGATGCGGATCGGCTGCATTTGAACCCCGCTGGTCATGCGAGAGTCGCCGAATCAGTTTTACAACTTATAGGGGCAGATTTTGATCCAAATTGGAATGCTCCATTGGTACCCCTTCCAGAATTGGGGAAGCTTGAAAGTGCTCGGATAGAGATGAATTGGATTATTACTTTCTTGATTCCTTGGATATCACGCCGAATTAGGGGCATCTCATCAGGGGATGGCAGGGTTGCAAAGCACCGGGAGCCAATTACACTTTCGTAACCGTTGAGAAAGGTAAGCCATGAAAATCGATTCAGTAGATCTATTTTATTTACGTATGCCAGAGGTCCTTGATATCGGTGATGGCAGTCAAGATGCATTGTTAGTTCGCGTTACTGCAGACGGTTATGTTGGATGGGGTGAAGCAGAGGCATCGCCACTAACTTCGATCGCAAGTTGGATTGCGCCAATGTCGCACAGCGCTTGTCATCCAGTAATTGATTCAGTTTTAGGTGAGCAATTAAATTCACCAGAAGATATATTCGCAATTACCCGTAAAGTACGTGCAAACTCTTTCTATGCAATTATTCAAAGCGACCTAACTCTTTCTGGAATTGAAATTGCGCTTTGGGATTTGCTTGGACAAGTTAAAGAAGAGCCTATTTATAAATTGCTTGGCTATAAAGAAGCTACTCGCAAACTTCCATATGCTTCAGTTTTATTTGGCGATACTGTAGAAGAAACTTTGAAGAAAGCAAGTGATATTAGAAAAGTTGGCTTTAGTGCAATTAAATTTGGCTGGGGACCTTTTGGTCGTGGAAGTGTGCAAGATGATGCAGACCATATTCACGCTGCACGTGAGGGCATTGGCGCCGATGCACATTTAATGATTGATGCCGGAACTATTTTCCATGAGGATGTAGAAGCAGCTGCTGCAAGATTGCAAGCATTGTCTGATGCAAATGTACTTTGGTACGAAGAACCATTTGATGCTGCAGCTTTGGCCTCATACGGCGAATTAGCAAAGCGGACACCTAAAGTTAAATTAGCTGGCGGCGAAGGTGCACATAACCCATATCAAGCTGAACATTTAATTGATCATGGTGGTGTTGGATTTGTACAAATTGATACTGGATATATTGGTGGAATTGGCGATGCATATCGTGTTGCTCAGTATGCAAAAACACGTGGGGTGCAATTCGTTAATCACACCTTTACTTCGCACTCAGCACTTTCAGCATCATTGCAGCCATTTGCTGGTCTCAAAGACTCTTGGATTACCGAGTATCCAATGGAACCAAAATCTCTTTGTGTTGAATTAACTGTAGATAAGATTGAAGTCGAAAGCGATGGAATGATCACTATTCCAGATCGCCCTGGCATCGGTCTTGAAATTAACTTAGCGGCAGTCAAAAAGTATTTAGTTGAAACAGAAATAAAGGTTGGCGGAAAAGTTCTTTACACAACGCCAACCGTTTAAATTATTTCGCGTTTCTAATTTTTTCACGGTCGAAGAGGTGCTGGGGTTTGTAACCCATCACCTCTAACCAGTGGTCAGAGCTAAAGATAGATTGATAACCAGAGAAATCTCCACGCAACTCAGTTGTTGGGTGGTATTTAGCTAACAATTTGTCTGTGGTTTCAATTGCCATTGTGTCGGGCGCCATCAAGTTAAATACCTGAGCACCTTTTAGATCACTGCGAACTGTAAGTTCAAGAGCTGCGGCTGCATCGCGTGCATCTAAGTATGCCCAACCAATTTTTGCTGCAGTTTTAGCGAGTTCAGCGTCATGATGATTAAATTTAATCGCAAAATCTTCAAGTTCATCCATATTATTTGTATAAGGAAAACGAAAACCAACAAAAGTAGTATTGCTGCGCTTGGACCACATTAAAGCGGCTTGTTCATTCGCCTCTTTGCAAAGTGAATAACTCTCGGTGCACATAAGTGGGTGTGGTTCAGTCATAGGTGCATAGATTGGTGAAGTCCATTCATCTGACCATGCTTGGCCGTATGCAGAACAACTTGATGCATATGCAACGACGCGGCATTTTGCATTTGCCGCAGCGCTGAAAATTGCAAAAGTTGAATTGACGTTGTTTTTGTAGATGTTGTATTGGCGTTCATCTCTTGGGCTTGGAATTCCAGCCATATGGATCACCGCATCTGAGCCGGCTACTACTTTGTCGGCAAAATCAAGATCTGTTAAATCACCCACATGCAATTTGACGCCAGCAGGCACTGGCCCGTCTGCAATATCGACTGCGACCACCTCATGGCCACGATCTACGAGGAGTTGGGTGGTAACTTTTCCGATTCGGCCTAATGCGCCAGTCATTGTGATTTTCATGGTCGCGAGCCTAGCAAGTGATTATTTCTGTAGGGAAGATAAACCTGCCATAATTATCCCGTTGGGGTTTTGAACTCCTGCATTGCCGAAGTGGCGCAATTGGTAGCGCACCCGACTTGTAATCGGGCGGTTAGGGGTTCGATTCCCCTCTTCGGCCCGAATAATTCAATAAACGATTCACGGATGAACGGAGAGTCCAATGGATTTAACCATTCTGACCCGAGAGTTAACACCTTTCGAGCATCTCGTAGGTAAACATATGTGCGACGGACTTTCTAACGGCGCTATCGCAATTAAAACTGCTCACACTGAGAAAGTAATTGAAAATACTATTTCACGACTAGCAAAAGCATTTGCACTTAAATCAGCACCCGACATAAACATTAGAGTTTTGTTAGCTCTTGCTTATCGCTCTCATTTTGGAGATGCTGCTTTTGATAAAATAAATGTAGCTTGCAGCCATCTTGAAATTGGCCCAGATGGAAAGCAAATCTGCACTAGACACATTTAACTTTTGCATTTCACTAACGCAATTTTAGTTTTATTTGTGATCTATATCTAAGTGTCAGCACTCAACAATTCACACTTAGGGGTAGCCCCCGTATATTTGTAAATCCTGCCTATTGATCAGGAGTTCAATAGAGATGAAGGCAAAAGTCTTCTAAATGCAGGGAGAGATGTAACCATGAGAAGAAAAAGATTTGATGCAATGGTAAGCCTAGTAGGATTAGGTTTAAGCGTATTTTTAATTGTTGCAGCTGGGTTGCTTAATTGGGGTTATTCATTTGCAGATAACACTGTGAAATCTCAATTGTCAGCACAAAATATTTATTTTCCAGAAAAAGGATCACCGGGGTTTGATGCAGAAACTTATCCAACTTTGCAGCAGTACGGCGGCATGCAGATGACAACTGGAAAACAGGCACAGATGTATGCCGACCATTACATTGCCGAACATTTAAAGTTGATGGCTGGCGGAAAAACTTATTCGGAAGTCAGTACTCTCTCTCGGGAAAATCCAACAGATGCGGCATTGGCTGAGCAAGTGCAAACTTTGTTTCGTGGAGAAACATTAAGAGGAACATTGTTAACCGCATTTGCATTTTGGCAGTTAGGACAGATCGCCAAACTATCTTCATACGCAGCTTTATTAGCTGGAGCACTTATGTTGCTAATGACGATATTGGGATACAGGCATCTTCGTCGCACTCCTGAAGAGGCGACGATCTAGTCCCCTAACTCTCCGTGGGGGATTGCCCTTTGGCTCTGGATGAAAATCCAGGGCCATTTGGGTTTTAAGGCAAAACCGATAATCTCACCGCATGAATATTGATCTTCGATCTGACACCCTCACTAAGCCAACTGAAGGAATGCGACTTGCTATGGCAAGCGCTGAAGTTGGTGATGATGTTTACGGTGAGGACCCAACTGTTAACTCACTCGAAGAACGTGTAGCAAAAATGTTTGGAAAAGAATCGGGGTTATTTACACCAACTGGATCAATGGCTAATCAATTGGGAATTCGCTTACTTGTAAAACCGGGGGAAGAGTTACTTTGCGAAGAAGATGCACATGTGGTGCGTGCGGAGTTGGGCGCAGGTGCTGCGCAAGGTGGCATCACTACTCGGACATGGCACGCAGAACGTGGATTGTTAAATGCTGATGAAGCAATTCGATTGGCTAGACCAGATGCCGGTGCATATTTAGTTTCCACAGCAGCAATCGCAATTGAGAACACACATAATTTTGGTGGTGGAACTATTCAGCCGATTAGCGAAATTGCAAAGTTGTATTTACAAAGTAAAGAAGTTGGAATTTCATTACATTTAGATGGCGCTCGGATCTGGAATGCACATGTAGCAACTGGTACACCATTATTGGAATATGGAAAATATTTTGAAACCATAAGTGTTTGTTTATCGAAAGGCCTAGGTGCGCCAATCGGTTCAATTTTACTTTCTAGTAAAGAAAAAATAGCAACTGCACGAGTATTGCGGAAACGATTAGGTGCTGGAATGCGTCAAGTTGGAATTCTTGCATCTGCAGCGCATTATGCACTTGATAAAAACATTTCACGATTGGCAGATGATCATCATCACGCTCAAATTTTGGCAAAAGCAATCCATTCGATATCTCCAGATGTGGTAGATCCCAAGCATGTTGATTCAAATATTGTGGGGTTGAATCTGAAATCTCATAGATTAAATGCCAGCCAAGCCAGCGCTGCGCTAAGAGCAGAAGGCGTTTTCGGGAGTGCGCTAGGTCCAAAGTATTTGCGCTTAGTTACACATATGGATGTAAGCACAGAGCAAATTGAAATTGCAGCCACAAAGTTGGTAAAAATTCTAGGTTAGTAGCAACAACACTCTCCAGTCGATAAAGTAGAGATATGAAAATCCTTTCAATTGACGGTGGTGGCGTGCGCGGGCTAATCCCTGGCATGGTTATCGTCGAAATTGAAAAGCGTATGGGTAAGCCAATCAGCCGACTTTTTGATTTGATCTCTGGAACATCGGCTGGCGGGCATATCGCTTTGGCCCTTGCTACTCCTGGAGCAGACGGAAAACCTAAATGGAGCGCACCAGAATTAGCCGCTTATTATCGCGAAGCATATGGACGGATCTTTGATAACTCTGGTTTTAAAGTGCTTGATGTTTTGAAAGGTTTAACAAGCGAGAGATATTCTGCGTCTGGAATTGATGCTGCTTTAAATGAAATATTTGGAGAAACAAAGTTAAGGGAAGCATTAGTTGAAGTTTTAATCACTGCATTTGAGGTCGAAAGCGGAGAGCCACACTTTTTCTTGAGGAGCGAAGCAAGAGAAAATCCTAAAAAAGATCACTTAATGAGTTTTGTGGCTAGAGCTACAAGTGCAGCCCCTACCTATTTTGAACCAGCAGCAAAATTTAATCATGAAGAAAGCATGGCTTTTCTAGATGGGGCAGTTTTTGCAAATAATCCTTCTATGTGTGCTTTTGCCCATGCGCAATCATTAGGATTTGATGAAGATGAAATGACAATAATTTCTTTAGGCACTGGAGCCGTATCTCGGATTTTGCAATATGAAGAGGTGCGCCACTGGGGATTAGCAAACTGGGCTAGACCAATCTTGGATATAACTTCGCAAGCAAGCAACCATGCAATTGATTGGCAGTTAAACCATATTTTGCGCAAAGGACATTATTTTAGAGTGCAACCTCTAATGTCTGGCATGAGATCTGCGATCGATGACGCTCGCCCTGAAACCATTAAAGCACTTGAACAGGCAAGTATTGAAGTAATCTCAAGACATTCAGAAGATCTCGATAAATTATGTCAACTTCTAGCTGATTAATGATTGGAATCTAAATGTCGAATGAAGTCATAACTGAGTTCCGGGATTCAGGAGAAAATTTTGTGAAGTTAGCTAAGAGTGCATCGAGTGAAAAGTTGCACAAGAGCCAAACAAGTGAAGAATGGTCTCCGGCAAACATCATTCATCATATGGCAGATGCCGAAGCGCATTTCTACATTAGATACTTACGTGTACTAACTGAAAATATCCCAACTACAGAATTTTTTGACGAAGATGTTTATCCAGAACTTTTGCATTATGAAAAACGTGCCGTAAACGCTTCTATTGCTTTAATTGAAAGCATAAGAGCATCCAGCGTTTCTCTTTTTAATAATTTCAAGGATGAAGATTGGCAACGCAAAGGCATAACCTCTGATGGGAATGAGTTTGTATTGATTGCATTAATCAAAAAAGCTCGTTCGCACATAAATGATCACGCAAATCAATTAAGTGCGGCTTTGCAAGCTAATTAAATTAAAGCGCATCCATAATATGGCGGTTGCCTCGATCAAACGTTAAATAGTTCCAGGACCAATCTGCAATTGTTCCAATTTTGTTGCGCCCACCAAGTAAATAAAATAGATGCAAGAACAACCAAATACCCCACGCCACAAAGCCGGAAATTCGCAAACCTTTTACTTCGACTACGGCTTTGTGTCTGCCAATTGTGGCCATCGCACCTTTGTCTCGATATTTAAATTTCTTTAGATCCTTGCCTTGTGTAAATTGCATAATCTGTTGTGCTACAAATTTCGCTTGCTGCATAGCAACGGGAGCAATCATTGGGTAAGGCTTGCCATTCTCATCAACAGATCCAGAGTTATCACCAATTGCCCAAATGTAAGGATAATTCTTAACTTGCAGAGTTTGATCAGAATCAATTCTTCCTCTATTAAGAGGAATATTTAATTCTTCTAAAATTGGGACGCCACGTACACCAGCGGCCCAAATTGTGATTTCCGCTCCAATTTGAGTGCCATCTTTAAATTTAATAATTCGAGGTGCAACTTCGGCCACTGCGGTGTTAGTTAAAACTTGCACACCCATTTTTTCAAGATCACGAGAAGTGCGAGCGGACAATGCTGGGTGTAGCGCTGGTAATAATCTGTCACCAGCTTCGACTAACGAAATATTGATATTGGCGGCGGCATGAGAGTGATCACCTTTTAGTGGCCCTCGAATCAATTCAGCAAGCGCTCCTGCCATTTCAACACCCGTGGGCCCGCCACCAACAACCACTATTCCTAATTTTGTGTCGTCATTAAATCTGCAGAGATCTTCAAATCGGCGCATAACTTCTGCGCGAATAGTTAATGCTTCATGAATTGTTTTCATGCCTAATGCATGTTCTGCAACCCCTGGAATTCCAAAATCAGCAGTAGCCGAACCAAGTGCAATTATTAGATGGTCAAAATAAATCTCTTCGCTGCTATCAAGTTTCACAGATTTTTCTCGGTGGTTAATTGAAATTGGAGAACCCATCCGAAATTCAATTGGCAAACCTCGAAGTGCGCCTCGAATTGGATAAGCAACATGATCTGCCGCCAACCCAGCAGTTGATACTTGATACAGCAGCGGTAAAAAAGTTTGGAAATTATGTCGGTCTACCAAAGTCACCTTAGCTATTTTGGCTAGCGCAATCGCAGCGGTTAGGCCGCCAAATCCGGCGCCCAAAATTAGCACCCGCGGCTTATTTTTATTCATGGCTCCCAGCTTTCAAATTACCAACTCGCAACTATAAGTCTATTGTTGCCCAGTGTGAGCGCACCTCGAAAAATACTAATTACGGGGGCTACCGGTTATGTCGGTGGCCGACTAGTTCGTGCCTTGCTAAATGAAGAGCTGGAAGTGCGGATCTTTGTACGTGATCGGTCAAAAATAACTGACCAGCCATGGGCAGATAAAGTAGAGGTAACAGTTGGAAATGCCAGTGATTTTGAAACCACAAGACAGGCACTAACTGGAATCCACACAGCGTTCTATTTATTGCATTCCCTAAATTTAGGTCCAAAGTTCGACGAAATTGAAAGTGAAATGGCTGCCAACTTTGCTCGGGCAGCAGCCGAAGCTGGAGTAAAGCAGATTGTTTATTTGGGTGGAATCGCAAATGACACGAAAACAAGTAAACATCTGTCATCAAGAGCTCGTGTAGGAGAAGTCTTAGCATCAACTGGTGTAGCAACTCTTGAATTAAGAGCCGGAATCATTATTGGTTCAGGTTCAGCATCATTTGAAATGGTTCGACACTTAACACACCGGTTACCGATAATGACAACACCTAAATGGATTTCAAACTTAACGCATCCAATTGCAATCAGAGATGTGCTTTGGTATTTAAGTCATGCCGCTCTATTGCCGTCACCAGTAAGTGCGGTTTTTGATATCGGTGGACCTGAAGTTCTTCCTTATTCTGAGATGTTACAAAAATTTGCAAAACTATCTGGATTAAGGCGCAGATGGATTATAAAAATCCCAGTTTTAACTCCGAGACTTGCCAGTCATTGGATTGGATTGGTCACTCCATTACCAGCCGCATTAGCAAAACCACTAGTCGGCTCATTAATTAGTGAAGTCGTTGCCGATCCCGAAAAAAGTATTGACAAATTAATTCCACCACCTACAGAAGGATTGTTAGACGTTAACGATGCAATGATTTACGCGTTAACACGGATAGACAAGAATCAAGTGCAATCTCGATGGTCAGATGCAACCGCACCGATGTTGCCATGGCAAAAAGCACAATCAGATCCTTCATGGGCTGGCGAAGTAATTTATAAAGATCATCGTGAAGTAATCACTGAAGCTAAAACAATTTATCTTTGGGAAACAATTGAGGCAATCGGTGGTGAAACTGGTTGGTATGGATCAGATTGGTTGTGGTGGTTGCGCGGATTGATCGACCGTTCCATTGGTGGTGTTGGACTTCGTCGCGGTCGTCGTGATCCGAAAACTTTACGAGTTGGTGACGGCTTAGATTTTTGGAGAGTTGAAGCATTAAATCGTCCTAATTTCTTAAAGTTGTACGCTGAGATGATTTTGCCAGGGAAAGCTTGGCTGGAATTTCGAATTGAACCGATTAAATCAACTGATGGTTCAGAGACAGTAAAAGTGATTCAGGAAGCAACATTTTCTCCGCGTGGTTTGGGCGGTCAATTGTATTGGTTCGCAATTTTGCCCATGCATGCATTCATTTTTCCAATTATGTTAAGAAATATTGTCCGTGGAGCAAAGAGAAAAGAATATTTCAAAGACTCTTAGAGCCAATTTCCACACTTGCAGCAGCTATCAGTAATAAAACGTTTAACAGTGAGACCAACATAATTGCCGGGAAAACAAAACGCTTCCCACCAAAAAGCAAGAACAGTGATCCGACAAGACCAATAGTTAGCGTTAAAACATTCTCAATCACCTGAGTCAAAATTATTGTGGTTAAGATCAGAATAAAAGCTGTTGCCGCTCTTGAATTTTTCTCACCGATGATTTGTGGTAATCCACGAATTCCACTTTCTACATCTTCTTTTAAATCTTTTATGACATTTGCAAAATGAGCACCTACACCTAGCAAGGCGCCTGCGCTTATCAACCAGAGTGGCGGTGTCCTGTCAGTCGCAACAACGATACAAGCAGGCAACGCTGCGAACGCTAAAAAGTAAGGCAGTGGAGATAGCGGTGTTGCTTTTAAGTAAAAGTTATAGGTAACACCACTGCCGATTCCAAATAAGTAAATCAAACCGCCTTTAATTCCAAGAGGGCCAAATAAATTAATTACAATTGCCAAAACTAGTGCGAACCAAATTCCTTTTCGCAGTTGCTTTTCAGTGATTGTTCCGGCTACTAATGGTTTCTCTATCCGGCGATGTTTCTTATCATCTGCAAAATCATTTAAATCATTTGTAAAACCAACAACAAGCTGTCCGAAAAATACCCCGATGGCAATTATGTAAGCTGGACCTTCCCACCAAAGTTCTCGCGCCAGTAAAAAGCTGACGGCAGTGACAAAGAGTGTGGGTTGGAAATGTGAGGCAGCCAAAAAGGCTTTTAATTTAGAGAACACGTGTTAAGTATCCCTTACTCAGATGCGTGAGAGAATGGCTAACATGCATGAATTTACCGCTGAAGTAGAAGCCTTGGCACACGAGATCCTTAATTACAGTTTGGATCGTTTGCGAATAGATCCACCTTTGGATCATCCACGAAGTGAAGCCGAGTTGCACTCCTTAGTGGGTCAAACAATTACTGAGAATGGTCTAGGCGGACATGATGCTCTTGAGCTTTTCCAGAAATATTTAGCAACTTCATGCATTTCCACAGATCACCCACGGTATTTAGCTTTTATCCCATCCGCGCCAAGTGAGTATGCAAGTCTTTTCGACTTAGTAGTTGCTGCAACTTCACTTTACGGCGGCTCTTGGTTAGAGGGTGCCGGTGCTGTTTATGCAGAAAATCAAGCTCTGCGGTGGATAAGTGATTTAGCAAAATTTCCGGAAACCGCCGGGGGAGTTTTTGTACAAGGCGGAACTGTCGGAAATCTTTCTGCATTAGTGGCAGCAAGGTTTCATGCTAAAAAAGAATTTGGATCTTCCAAACGTTGGGTAATAGCGTGTAGTGCAGATGCGCACTCTTCAATAGCTGCAGCCGCTGATGTGATGGATGTAGAAATTCTCCCAATCGAAACTGATGGAGTTGGGAAACTTACTGGAACAAATGCATATGAAGCGATCACAAAATTTGAAAATGAAAACTCAAATCATAAAGTTTTTGCATTAGTGGGAACTGCCGGAACCACTAATTTGGGGATTATTGATGATCTAAACGGATTAGCAGACGCAGCAAGTAAATTAAAAATTTGGTTTCATGTCGATGGTGCATATGGGCTTGCTGCATTGGCAGCACCATCAGTTCGCGAATTATTTAATGGCGTAGAACGCGCTGATTCATTAATTGTTGATCCGCATAAATGGTTATTCGCTCCTTTTGATGCCTGCGCACTTATTTATAGAGACGCCGCACTTGGCAAAGCTGCGCACACCCAACGTGCGCCATATTTAGAAACACTAGAAGACGAGAGTGAATTCAATCCCTCGGATTATGCAATTCAATTGACCAGACGTGCACGAGGATTACCATTTTGGTTTTCACTTGCAGCGAATGGAAGTGCTGCTTACGAAGATGCGATAGAAAAATCTTTGCAAATCACTAAAGAAGCAACTGAATTAATAGAGGCACATCCGCGGTTGACTCTTTTGTGCGAACCAACACTTTCTATAGTTGCATTTACGCGCGATGGGTGGAAGTTAAATGATTATCAAGAGTGGAGCGACAAATTATTGGCTGACCAAATTGGGTTCGTTACGCCTTCATCACATGAAGGTGCACCGATCTTGCGCTTTGCCATTGTTAACCCATGGACCAAGATCACAGATATCCAAGCGATCCTGGCGACTCTTTAAATTGGACTAATTGGGGTAAATGACACCGATGTAATTTAGCCCTACGATAGGAACATGGGTGAACCGGTACAAAACAGTGGCGCAAGCGCGCTCACTGAACTTGAGCTCCAAATATTGGAGTTTGAGCGGCAATGGTGGCGCTACCCAGGCTCAAAAGAGGCGGCTATTCGCGAGTTGTTCTCGATCAGCACCCCTCGGTATTACCAATTATTGAACGCATTGTTGGATAACAGCGCGGCTGAGAGTGCTTATCCCACGCTCGTACGGCGTTTACGCCGCTTGCGTGAGAGCCGAACTCAGGCTCGATCTCCGATCGCTCCGCTACACCTGTAAAGCCAGTTAGACCCAATCTCCGTTTGGCCGACTCACCCTTCCTGCCGTAGATTATGCGTTAGCACTCTCCCGATGAGAGTGACAGCCAAGAGCTGTAAATGTGCTTAATTTTGCAAGGAGTAAAAAGTGGCAAAGATCATCGCTTTTAATGAAGAGGCTCGTCGCGGCTTAGAGCGCGGAATGAATGTGCTCGCAGATGCAGTCAAAGTAACACTCGGACCTCGTGGTCGAAATGTGGTGCTTGAGAAAAAATGGGGCGCCCCAACAATCACTAACGATGGCGTTTCGATTGCAAAAGAAATTGAACTTGATGATCCTTATGAGAAAATTGGCGCTGAGCTTGTTAAAGAAGTTGCCAAGAAGACTGATGATGTCGCTGGCGATGGAACAACAACAGCAACCGTTCTTGCACAAGCATTAGTACGCGAAGGTCTTCGCAACGTTGCTGCAGGATCAAACCCAATGGCACTAAAGCGTGGAATTGAAAAAGCTGTAATTGCTGTAACTGATGAATTAAGCAAAATGGCCAAAAATGTTGAAACCAAAGAACAGATTGCTGCAACAGCATCTATCTCTGCTGCTGATGCAACTATTGGCGCGATGATTGCTGAAGCAATGGATAAAGTCGGCAAAGAAGGCGTTATCACTGTTGAAGAGAGCAATACATTTGGTTTGGAATTAGAACTCACCGAAGGTATGCGTTTTGATAAAGGTTATATCTCTCCATACTTTGTGACTGATACAGATCGCATGGAAACTGTTCTAGAAGATGCTTACATTTTGATCGCAAACTCAAAGATCACCAACATCAAAGATATGTTGCCAATCCTTGAGAAAGTAATGCAATCAGGAAAGCCACTTGCAATAATCGCTGAAGATGTAGAAGGCGAAGCACTTGCAACTCTAGTTGTAAATAAAATTCGCGGAACTTTCCGCTCAGTTGCTGTTAAAGCTCCAGGATTTGGCGATCGCCGCAAAGCAATGTTGCAAGACATTGCAATCCTTACAGGTGCTCAAGTAGTTTCAGAAGAAGTTGGATTGAAACTCGAAGCAACCACCATGGATCTACTTGGACGTGCCCGCAAGATTGTGGTTACTAAAGATGAGACCACAATTGTTGAAGGCGCCGGAGATGCAGAGCAAATTGCAGGACGCGTTGCGCAAATCCGTGCAGAAATTGAAAAGAGTGATTCAGATTATGATCGTGAGAAATTGCAAGAGCGTTTAGCAAAACTTGCTGGTGGAGTTGCAGTAATCAAAGCTGGAGCAGCAACAGAAGTAGAGCTAAAAGAGCGTAAGCACCGAATCGAAGATGCTGTACGAAATGCAAAAGCAGCTGTTGAAGAAGGAATCGTTGCCGGTGGTGGCGTTGCACTTCTACAAGCAGCCAAAGTTGCATTCGCAAAATTGAAATTAACTGGCGATGAAGCAACTGGTGCAAAAATTGTTGAATTAGCAGTTGAAGCACCGCTAAAGCAGATTGCAATTAACGCTGGCATGGAAGGTGGAGTTGTAGTTGAGAAAGTAAGTCACCTTGAAGCAGGATTTGGATTAAATGCTGCAACAGGTGAATACGTTGACATGATCAAAGCTGGAATTATTGATCCTGCCAAGGTAACTCGCTCTGCGCTTCAAAATGCCGCATCAATCGCAGCGCTGTTCTTAACAACAGAAGCTGTAATCGCTGACAAGCCTGAGCCAAAGAGTGCAGCTCCTGCAGCTCCTGGCGGCGGGGACATGGATTTCTAAATTCAAAATGGAAATAGCCACAGATCAATTTTTAATTAACGCGATCGATTTAGCGCGCGCAGCAGCAGTTGATGAGGCGCGCGCAAGTGGTCTTCCTTATGAAGGTGAATTAGTCGGAGAACATCTCGGTGTTGAAGTTGATGGTGAAAGATTTTTAACACACCTATTTAGGACCGGGCTTTCCGGGTATCGTGATTGGCGTTGGGCGGTAACACTAACTCGCGCTGATGAAGATACAACTAGTGAGGCAACTGTTTGTGATGTTGTTTTACTTCCTGGCCCAGATGCTTTGCTTGCCCCGAAATGGATTCCGTATCACGAGAGAATTCAAGCTGGCGATTTAACACCTGGTGCGATTGTGCCTACATCACATGATGATGCGCGCTTAACTCCTGGTTATGCCGCACTTCCGGGTGATGAAGAGTTGGATATGGCGCAATTATTTGAATTGGGATTAGGAAGAGAGCGAGTGCTTTCCGCATTCGGAAGAGATGCAACAAGCCAACGTTGGTATCGCGGCGATTTTGGACCAGAAGCCCAAATGGCAAAAGCTGCTCCACTTCCTTGTGCAGCATGTGCATTCTTTATTCCTATGGCAGGCTCTATGCGATCTGCATTTGGAGTTTGCGCCAACGAAATCTCACCGGCCGATGGCCATGTAGTTTCGATAGATCATGGGTGTGGAGCCCACTCGCAAGCCCAAGTTATTTAATCCGAGCGCGGGATTCAGGCTCAACTCAGGGGAATCGAGCCAAAAAAGAGTTCAGCAAGGCTGGCCTATTTCTCGGTAAACTCCCACCCCTAGCTACTTCCCAGCTAGACCTGAACTCTTGATGGAGATGATGATGCCTAGCGGTCGCGTTAAATGGTTTAGCCTTGAAAAGGGCTTTGGTTTCATTGCATCCGAAGAAGGCGATGATGTTTTTCTTCCAGCAACTTCACTTCCTGCTGGAGTAACGAGCGTCAAACCTGGAACACGACTTGAATTCGGTGTAGCTGATGGTCGTCGCGGGCCACAAGCACTTTCAGTGAGCATTCTCGAAGCGCCACCATCATTAGTTGCAAGCTCAAGAATTAATCCTGATGATTTAGCGGCAATCATTGAAGACGCGATAAAGATTTTAGATCGTGTTGGAAATGGATTGCGTCATGGTCGTCATCCATCAACAAGTGAAGCTGAGCGACTAGGAAAAGTATTGCGCGGTATTGCAGATCAGATCGAAGCTTAAATTTAATTTATTTTCGATTTTTTATTGCACGCAAGCCGTATAAACCTAAAGCAACACCTATCAAACTTGTTATCGCCCAATGTCCATATTTGCCATTTACTAATTGCAAAATAAGGGCTCCAGCAAAAATAATTGTCCAGATAGTGATACCAATCTTCACCACCTGTTCATCTTTGAGTTGCATAAGACTATTGTAGGAGCACATACAGAGATAACCAGAGAATGCGTGGCGAGAAGTTGGCGAAATCTTCAGGAACTTTCCGCTCCTTCAAGCACAGAAATTTTCGGATCTTCTTTATTGCTAGTTTTTTCTCAAATATTGGCACATGGGTGCAGCGAATCGCTCAAGATTGGCTAGTACTTGAGTTAACAAATGATGCATTTCAACTAGGAATTGTCACTGGATTGCAGGCAATCCCATTCATATTTTTCTCCAGTTTTGGCGGCAAACTTGCTGATCGCTTTCCAAAACGCAAACTATTAATTATTGCCAATTCAACTGTCGCGTTATGGGCATTAATTCTTGGGATACTAGTTATTTCTGGCAATGTACAGATCTGGCATGTTTACGTAATTGCATTGCTACTTGGAATTTCAAGCTCGATTGAAGCTCCGATTGCCCAATCATTTGTGACGCAGATAGTCCCGCAAGAGGATATGGCGAATGCGATTAGTTTACGAGCGGTAAATTTCAATTCCGCCAGGTTAATCGGGCCAGCAGTTTCAGGGTTCATGATTAGTGCTTTTGGAACTGGACCATCCTTTATATTCAATTCAATTTCATTTGTATTTATCTTAAGCGCCTTATTTTTTATGAGAACCGGTGGAATTACAGAACTAAATCCGGAGCAAGGGAAAGTTTATATCCGCGAAGCTTTGAATTACATCAGGGCGAGGCCTGATTTAAAAGCTCTAATGCTTTTAACTTTCTTTTTTGCGACTTTTGGATTTAATCCTGAATTATTCAGTGCAACCATGGCAACAATGGCTTTTGGTAAAGATGCAAAAGAGTTTGGTCTTCTAGGAAGTTGTATAGCCGTAGGTTCGTTATCTGGCTCCTTGCTTGCAACAAAGCTGGAGTGGAAACCGGGGACAAAGAGAGTTATCGCTAGTTCTATTGGCTTTGGATTCGCAATAATAATTGGCTCGCTAGCGCCTTCTTACACATTTTATGCAATAGCTTTGCCATTATTTGGTGCAGGAATGCTTACTACTGGAATTGCCGCAAATAGAACTGCTCAACTTGGCAGTGATCCGCTAATACGTGGGCGAGTAATGGGAATTTATTTTGCAATATTTATGGGTGGCACTCCTATAGGTGCACCATTCATAGGTTGGTTAGCTGAAATCTTTGGGCCAAGAGAAGCGTTAATTACAGCTGGCTTAATTGTAATTTTTGGCTCACTATTTGTTGCTTGGCGCTTTCGAGGCAGATTAGAACCGCCAAAAGATGTTTCTTTAAGTGCAACTTTTAATCGATGAATATAAGAGAGTGAAGGGATGAAGGATGCTAGAAGAAGCTAAATCCAGCGGCTCACTTCGATCTTTCCGGCATCGAAATTTTCGCTTATGGTTTTTTGCTAGTTTTTTAGGAAATATGGGAACGTGGGCTCAGCGAATTGCTCAGTATTGGCTAGTTCTTGAATTGACCGATGATGCATTTCAATTAGGAATTGTTGCCGGATTGCAATCATTTCCATACATAGTCCTTTCAAGCTTCGGTGGAAAACTCGCAGATAGATTTTCAATGCGAAAAATGATTATTCTCTTAAATTTAAGTGCCTCGCTCTGGGCAGCGATACTGGGGACACTTGTGATTTCTGGAAATGTGCAAATTTGGCATGTTTACATAATTGCCTCATTGCTTGGTATCTCTAGTGCTATTGAATCACCAATAACCCAATCGTTTTTAACTCAATTAGTTCCACCTGAAGATATCTCCAACTCAATAAGTCTTAGATCGGTAAATTTCAATACGGCTAGGCTATTTGGTCCCGCAGTTTCTGGATTTATGATTAATACTTTTGGAACAGGACCTTCCTTTTTATTTAATTCTCTCTCATTTGCATTTGTAATTTCAGCTCTGGCATTTATGAACAAAGAAGATATAACTGAGGTGAATCCACTCAAAGAAAAAGTCTATATAAAAGAAGCGATTGAATATATAAAGGCTAGACCAGACCTAAAAGCATTATTATTGATTGTTCTCTTCTTTGGAACCTTTGCTGCATTGCCAGAACTATTTAGCGCGACAATGGCTACTAAGGTATTTGATAAAGATGCACTGGATTTCGGAATTTTGGGAAGTTGTATTGCAGTTGGTTCAATGTCTGGATCAATCCTTGCAACGAAATTTGAGTGGAAGCCATCTTCTAGAAGTGTGATCGTATTAACTTGCTGGTGGGGATTGGCGATAATCATTTCTTCATTAGCCCCAACTTATTATTTGTACGCATTAATCCTTCCCGTTTATGGCGCAATCATGCTAATTACTGGAATTTCAGCACTCAGGACCGCACAGCTAGGGATTGATTCAGCAGTTAGAGGGCGAATAATGGGGATTTATATTTCAGTTTCTATGGGTGGAGTTGTTTTTGGTGCCCCACTTATTGGTTGGATAACTGAATTTTTTGGTCCTCGGGAGGCTGTGGCCTGTAGTGGAGCTTTGACGATAATTGCGTCAACATTTGTGTATTTACGCTTTCATGGTCGACTCGAAGCACCGGAAGATTTATCAATTAGTGCCACACTAGGTAAATAGCCTTTAGTACTGGTTAAAATTGAATAGAATCGGCTAACCGCAACAAATTCACTTTGGAGTTGAAATGGCTAACAAGGAACAAAAAAGCAATGCAAACGCGAAAAAGGAACCAAAGCTTTCGCTAAAAGAAAAGCGTTTGAAGAAGCAAGAAAAGCAATCCAAGAAGGATTAATTTTCTTAAAGGCCACCGATTGCGATTAGGCCCAGCAGTGCAATAAGAATCACCAAAGAGGTTATGCGACGAGCGCGCGGACTCAACTGCTACGCCATCGCTTTTACTACGAAATCAATTGAAGCGGTGAGAGCTTCAACATCTGCTGGGTCAATAGCTGGGAACATTCCAATGCGAAGTTGGTTTTTGCCCAACTTGCGATAGGACTCAGTGTCGACGATTCCATTGGCGCGTAAAGTCTTTGCAACAGCATTTGCATCGATTGATTCATCAAAGTTGATAGTTCCGACAACTTTAGATCGCATTGCTGGATCAACCACAAATGGAGTTGTATAAGAAGTTTTCTCAGCCCAACCGTACAAAGTTTCGGCAGATTTAGCAGATCGCCCTGTTGAGAATTCAAGTCCACCATTGCTGTTCATCCACTCGATTTGCTCCGCAAGCAAAATCAAAGTTGCGACAGCGGGAGTGTTATAAGTTTGATCTAACTTGCTGTTTTCAATAGCAATTCCAAGATCCAGGATTGCCGGCGTCCATCGCTTTGTTGCAGCAATTTCTTCTACTCTAGCTAAAGCTGCAGGACTCATAAGAGAAAACCAAAGACCGCCATCGGAAGCAAATGATTTTTGTGGAGCGAAGTAGTAAGCATCAAACTCGCTTGCTTTAACAGTTAATCCACCAGCGGCACTTGTTGCATCAACGAGAACTAATCCTTCTGATCCAGCTGGTCGCTTAATATTCATAGCCACACCAGTACTGGTTTCATTGTGAGTAAGCGCGTAAGCATCAATGCCAGCCTCTGCAACAGCTTCTGGATGTGAACCAGGTTCAGCTGAAATCACAGTTGGTTCGCCAAGGAATGGTGCAGATTTAACTCCACTTGCAAATTTAGATGAGAACTCACCAAATACTAAGTGTTGTGATTTTTCTTTGATCAAGCAGAAAGTTGCAACATCCCAAAATGCAGTTGATCCACCATTGCCGAGAACTACTTCATAGCCATCGGGCAAATTAAATAAATCTTTTAAACCATTTCGCACACGACCAACAACGTTTTTAACTGCAGGTTGGCGATGTGATGTTCCTAAAATTGATGAGCCACTAGCGGCTAGTGCGCCTAGCGCTTCTGGGCGAATTTTTGAAGGTCCACAACCAAAACGTCCATCTTTTGGTTTGAGATTGCTTGGGATAATTATTTCGTTGGCCATGTGATAAGCCTACCGATGATTTGTTATGGGGCGAGACGAGTTAATTGCCACTTTTTGTTCGCATCTAATGCATAGCGCAGGCGATCGTGGAGCCGTGAGTAACGACCCTGCCAAAATTCAATCGAGTGGGGCTCAACACAGTAACCGCCCCAATTTGGCGGAAGTGGCACAGTGCTGCCCTCTGGATATTTCGCGGCGATCTCATCCCAATTTTTTTGCAAGCTATCCCGATCAGCAATTACTTCGGATTGATTGCTTGCCCATGCACCAATTTGACTAGGCCATGGGCGAGTAGCGAAGTAATCCGCAGATTCAGCCTTACTAACTTTCGTTGCAGTACCCAAAACAATTACCTGTCGTTCCATTGGAAACCACGGGAAAGTTAGGCTGACATTTTGATTTTGGCTGATCTGTTTACCCTTGTCTGATTCGTAATTCGAGTAAAAAACAAAACCATTTTCACTGACCTCTTTGAGCAGAACCGAACGCGCCTTGGGTTGATCGCCAGAGATTGTTCCCAGCACCATGGCATTTGCTTCAACCACATACGGGTTCTCGGCGGCGGTTGTGAGCCAGATCTCAAATTGAGTAATTGGATTTGGGTTGGCGTCACTCTCACTTAGCCCTAATTCACCGTACGAGCGGCGCATTGCCCTGATTTCATCCCGATCCATTGGAGTATTAGAGCAGGTGGCTGCCCTCATAGCGAGTCGAGAAATACCGGTTGAATTTATGAATAGTTGGCCAAGAGGGGCAGAATAAGCGAGTGGACACGGGCTCATCGCCAGTGACTTTTAGTTAAGGGGTTAAGGAATCTCATGAGCGAATTCAAACCAGGTCTTGAAGGTGTAATTGCATTTGAATCAGAGATTGCTGAACCTGATAAAGAAGGAAGTGCACTGCGTTACCGCGGTGTTGATATTGAAGACTTAGTTGGTCGCGTTACTTTTGGAAACGCTTGGGGCTTACTAGTTGATGATGAATTTAATCCAGGTCTTCCACCAGCTGAACCATTTCCATTGCCAGTGCACTCCGGTGACGTGCGCGTGGATGTGCAATCAGCGATTGCAATGTTGGCACCAGCCTGGGGATTCAAACCACTTTTAGATATTACTGATGAAGAAGCTCGTAGCAACCTTGCTCGCGCATCTGTAATGGTTTTGTCGTACGTTGCACAATCCGCTCGTGGAACTTGGCAACCAATGATTCCGCAATCTGAAGTTGATAAAGCGCACACTGTTGTTGAGCGCATGATGATTCGTTGGCGCGGAGAGCCAGATCCAAAACATGTAAGAGCAATCGATGCATATTTTGTTTCTGCAGCAGAACACGGAATGAATGCCTCTACATTTACAGCTCGAGTTATCGCATCAACTGGTGCTGATGTCGCCGCCGCTTTGTCCGGTGCAATTGGTGCAATGTCCGGCCCATTACATGGTGGTGCACCTTCACGCGTACTGCACATGATTGAAGGCGTAGAAAAGACTGGCGATGCGCGTAAATATGTAAAAGATTTAATGGATCGTGGCGAACGTTTAATGGGATTTGGTCACCGTGTTTATCGCGCTGAAGATCCACGTGCACGTACTTTGCGCCGCACCGCTGAAGAATTAGGTGCACCTCGCTACCAAGTAGCTCTCGCACTTGAAGAAGCAGCGCTCGCCGAACTTAAAGAGCGTCATCCAGATCGCGTCCTTGCAACTAACGTTGAGTTTTGGGCTGCAATCGTTCTTGATTTCGCAGAAGTTCCAGGACCGCTCTTTACTTCAATGTTCACTGCTGCACGTACCGCTGGTTGGAGTGCGCACATCCTTGAACAGAAGCGAACTGGTCGTTTAGTACGTCCGTCTGCTACCTACATTGGCAAAGGTCCTCGCAAGCCAGAAGATGTAAAAGGCTGGGATGACAGCGTAGTTTCTCTGCACACCTGAGGGAGCTACAGCTAGATGCCACAAACTTCAATCCTTTGGTTTCGACGCGATTTACGGATCTCCGATAACCCGGCTTTATTGGCAGCATTAGCTGAAGGCGATGAAGTCTTGCCGATTTTTATTGTGGATCAAGCAATTTCAGATCGTGCAGGTGAATTTAGGCGCTCCTATTTAGCAAGTGCTTTGAAGCATTTGGATAAAACCCTCGATGGAAATTTACAAGTTTTTGAAGGCGATGCTGTCGAAATTTTGCAAAACCTTACAAAGAAATACAACGCAACTTCAATTCATTGTGCAAAACAGTACGCACCTTATGGGGTTGCATTAGAGAAAAGAATTGCCCAAAGCGAAATTGATTTAACTTTTACTGGTTCTGATTATGCAGTTGATCCCGGAAAAGTTCGTAAACCTGACGGTACTCCTTACAAGGTTTACACCCCATTTTTTAAGGCATGGAGTGTCATCGGTTGGGAGCGACCATACAATTCCCCTAAATCTCCTAATTGGGTAACCGCAAAAGATGCAAAACGATATTTTCCAGATTGGGATAGAGCAAAAAACATAAAAACTTTTGAAGTTGGCACAGATATCGCACTAGAAAAATGGAATCAATTTTTTAAAGGACCAATAAATTCTTACAACCATAATCGAAATTTTCCTGGAATCGGCGGAACAAGTGGAATGAGTCCACATTTACGTTGGGGTGAGGTTCACCCAAGAACTTTGTTGGCGAATTTGAATAATTCTGCGGACCAAGAGGTGTATCGCAAAGAGATTGCCTGGCGGGAATTTTATGCCGATGTTCTACACCACAATCCACATACATCTCGTGAATATTTAAATCCACAATTTACTAAAATGCGTTATGAAAAGCCCGGCAAAAAATTTGAAGCTTGGTGCGAAGGTAAAACCGGATTTCCGTTTGTAGATGCAGGAATGAGACAACTGATACAAACAGGTTGGATGCATAATCGGGTTCGAATGGTTGTTGCATCGTTTTTAGCTAAGGATTTGCACATCGAATGGCAACACGGAGCAAATTTCTTTATGCGATATTTAATTGATAATGATGTAGCTTCAAATTCACACGGATGGCAATGGACTGCAGGTTGTGGAACTGACGCCTCTCCTTACTACCGAATTTTCAACCCGATAGAACAGGGTAAAAGATTCGATCCGGAAGGGGATTACATTAGAAAATATGTACCCGAACTTGCTCACTTAACTGGTGCCGATATCCATGAACCTTGGCTATATCTTGATGGATATTCAGGTGGGTATGTTGAGCGAATCGTGGATCATGCGACTGAACGAGTTGAGTCTCTTGCTCGACTAGAAGAAATTAAGGTTAGCGCGCACCTTTAACAAGATACATCGCCTCATCTGCGGCTCGAATTAAATCAATTCCGCTCTCATTCGCTACAACTCCAATACTTACAGTTAAATACCTGGGAAGTTGATTGACATAAATAGGAGAGGCAAGTGAAAGTTCTAAACGTTTTGATATCTGTAAAGCTTGTTCAAAATCTGTTTTGACCAAAACCCCAAATTCATCACCACCTAGTCTTGCTAGAAGAGAATTGGCTGGAAGCACTTGTTGAAAACGGCGAGCGACCTCTATAAGTACCGTATCGCCTGCATCATGTCCGAAGAGATCATTAATTTCTTTAAATAAATCTAAATCCAATAGCAACATGCAATAGGTATCATCATTTTCTACTTCAACCAATTTAGCTAGTAATGATCTTCTGTTTGCGATGCCAGTCAGCTCATCTGTACGTGCCAGCTTATGCTCGACATCAAGATTTTGTGAATGTTTTAATGCAATTGACATACGAAAGAAAGCAATTATCAGCGCAAGTGCTGCCGGTATGGCGGCAATTCTGGAAAGAGAATCTGGCCAAATAGTTAAAGAAACAAGGGTTAAGAAACTCAGTAAGATTGAAAGAAATATCATTTTTTGATTGAAGATTTGGTTTTCATTTTCTTTTTTAGAAATATTATTGTCATGTAAGGATATAAGTATTAAAGCAACTATCCAACCACTTTCTATCCAGGAGCCTAGTGAGTAATTCTCATTAGCAGATATCCAAAAGAATTTTATATCTGTAAGAGTGAAAGCAAGAAATCCAAACCCTTGTAAAAGGTTTATTAATGAAATTTTGTGCTTAGAAAAAATAGTAATTACAAGGGCGCATAAAATTACATCAGAGATTGGGTAAAAATTATTTAAAACATTACGGAGGTATTCTGTTCCTCCAAGACCTTGAATCGGTTCTAGCGCAAAAGCTGTCAAAAAAGATGAGACTCCAAGAGCAATAATTGCCGCATCCAAAAACTGAATTTTTGATTTTGGATCGCTGTCAAAGAATTTCAAAAAATGCAATATTAGAAACGGGAAGAAGAGAACGTAGCCAAGGTCAAGGATGATGGGGGAATTGGAAAAGTTGTTCAGTGCAAACCAACTGGAAGCGGTGGAGCTCAATCCCCAGCAAACAAAACCAACACCGAGGAGTACTTCAGATTCCATGAGCAAAGCTACGGCCAAAGCGAAAACAATTAAGTTGTAAATTACTAGATCCCATAAAAAGGAAGGTTCAGGAGTGATCACTCTTTCGATGGCATGGGCAGATAGAACTCCGATGCAAGCAGCTCGAACAGATAACCACATACGTTAAAGGTAAATCCAATTCAGGAGATTGAGAAGGGCTGAATAGACAGATCAGCGTTTTTGGGGATAATTACGGCATGGACAATCAGATCAGCCGTAGAGGATTTATCTGTGCCGGATTGGCAACTGCTGCTGGAGTGGCAATTTCAGCCCCGCCTGCCGAAGCTGCCGGTGGCATAATTATTTTGCGAGATGGACGCGTAGAAGTTGAGATTTCAAAATTTAAAGCTCTCGCAAAGATTGGTGGCGCACTTTTAGTCGGGAATGTAAATAATATTCCTACAGCTCTAGTACGAACCGGAAAAAATTCGTATCAAGGATTAGATCTGCGTTGCACCCATCAAGGAGTTACCTCAAAATTGATCTCAGGAAGTTTTAAATGCCCAGCCCATGGATCAGAATTTACAAAAACAGGGGCAGTGAAAATTGGACCAGCACAAGTTGGATTAAATAAAATTAATACGGAAGTTGCAGGCAAAACTGTAATTCTTGGTTAGTTATAAACCAGGAGTGCAAGCTAAATCGCGAACCTGCTTGTTCATTTTACTTAAAGTGTTATAGGTATTAATAATTGTGTCATAGAGGTTCAATCCATCTTTTTTCGCCTGAGCTAACATTTCACGATCGGCGGCACTAAGAGTTTGGTCAGCTTCGGTTGCAGCTGTTTGAGCCAAAAATACGCCTCTCTTGATTTTCTCCTCAGACAATTGGGTAGTGCCTTTTTTGTAAGCCACATTTGAGTTTAAGCAATCTACAACCACCCAAGTGTTTTTGGCATTTACAACAATCGGATTTTTTGAGCAGACATATTGCTTGCCTCCGATTGTCGCCTTTGCGTTAGCAGTTTTGCATGCGGCGCCAGATTTATTAGCAGCTTGAGCGGGGGAAACAACCGCGCCAATTAGAAGAACTGAAACTGCGATTGCTAAGCCGTTACGTCTGATCATGGGCCAACCTTAACTTGAGAAACCGTGAAATCGCCGGATTTTCGAGTGAACTCTCTGTGAGTCTGTATTTGAGTTACTTATTTCTTACTCACTCGCTGCTTTGATCTAATTGATAACCCAAACCTGCGCACTAACTTGCGGGGCAAGTGTCGGGCCAGAAAAACTATAGCTCGATACTGTTTTCCGGAAATCACTATTGCCTCACCACGTAGGGCTCCCTCCCAGCCGGCTTTAACTACCTCTGGTGCTTTTTCCCAGAAAAATTCTGGCAATGCGCCCATCTTCATTCCACCACGTTGGTGGAATTCCGTGTGGGTAAATCCCGGCGCTAATGAAGTAACTGTCACTCCATCTTTAGCCAAATCGACATTTAGATACTCAGAAAAGACATTTACCCAAGCTTTTGCCGCACTATAAGTACTACCTGTCAACCATCCAGCAACACTGCCGACATTAATGATGTAACCACTTTTTACGTTTCGCATGTTTGGAAGTGCTGCATGCGTGAGACGTAATATCGCAGTTACTAATACATTGAGTAAATCAACTTCTGCTGCAGATGTGACGTCAACAAATCTTCCTTTTAAGCCGTATCCAGCACTGTTAATCAGCACACCTACAGCAAGAGTTGGATCTGTAGTGAGCAAGCGTTTTTCAACTTTAACGATTTCATTTTCAACCGAGAGGTCGGCCACAATTACTTCAGTCGTAACTCCAAATTCTTTTTCTAATTCCTCTGCAGATTTTTTCAATCGAATCTCATCGCGGGCAACCAGAATGATGTCGTAATGCGCTCGAGCTAAAAGCTTTGTAAATTCTGCCCCGATGCCTGACGTAGCTCCAGTTACCAATGCCCACATGATTTAATCCTAAGAGATAATTCTGAGCGCTGCTGGGGCATTAGTTGGAACAACAGGGTTATTTGGAACAACTTGTAACAAACGTTGATACTTTTGATTTTGATTGGGTCTTGAATCCACTTCACCTTTGTTTGGCCATAATGAGAATGCACGCTCTGCCTGAGCAGTAATTGTTAGAGAAGGATTTACACCTAGGTTTGCAGTAATAGTAGAGCCGTCGACTACGTGCAAGGTGGGGTAATTCCAAACACGATGGTATGGGTCGATAACACCTTTGTTTTCATCACGTCCAATGACGCAGCCTCCAACAAAATGTGCAGTGAACGGGGCGTTGATCAAATCGCCTATGTGTCCACCAGTAATTCCTTGATTCTTGCTTGCTATTCGTTTAACTACCTCATTTGCAGCGGGGATATAAGTTGCATTTGGATTGCTGGAATCATTTTCCGAAGTTAAATGCCAACCAAAAATACTTCGCTTTCCACGGACTGAAATAGATGAGTCTACATTTTGCATAGTTAATGCAATCACAGTGCGCTCACTCCATTTTCTAACATTTAAAATTTTAAAAAGAAGTATCGGCTTCAATCTGAATTGTTTTAACCATTGTCTCCTACGCACTTTTGCAGAAGAGCCGTCCGTCATGATTGTTTGAAGCAAGCCCATTAAATTGCTGCCTTTGCCGTAACGGACTGGTTCTATATGTGTATTTTCATCTGGGAAAAACGAAGAGGTAATTGCACATCCAGCACTGTAATCAATCGAAGAATTAGGCATCAGCGCGCCTGTAAGTGCTTCACTATTTGTTCTGGACAACTTACCTAATTGGCTAGATAGTTTTGGTAACAAACCCTTACTTTTCATGCGATGGAGCAATTTTTGAGTGTTGAAAGTTCCTGCAGCAACTACCACTTCTTTTGCATAGAACGTTTTAGTTTTTCCACCTAGAAACCCATCTGTATTTTTAGTTGTTATCTTCCAATCTCCATTTTCGCAAAGTTCAATTTGAGTCGCGGTAGTCATGGGGAAAACTTGCGCCCCAGCATTTTCTGCTAATCCTAAATAATTTTTAGGCAATGTATTTTTTGCATTGTTCCGGCATCCAGTCATGCATGCACCACATTGCAAACACCCAGTTCGATCAGGTCCTACTCCACCAAAAAATGGATCTTTTGCGACAACGCCAGCCCCTTCACCAAAATAAACTCCCAATGGTGCCAATTGAAAAGTGTGGCCTACTCCCATTTCATCTGCAGCATCTTTTATCGCCTGATCGCTGGCTGAAAAATATGGATTTTGCACCACACCTAACATGAGTTTTGCTTGCTCATACCATGGAGTTAATTCGGCTTTCCAATCCGTAATTTCATTCCATTGTTTATCATTAAAATACTTATCACCTGGCTGATATAAAGTATTTGCATAAACTAGAGACCCGCCACCAACTCCAGCGCCGGCTAATATCAAAACATTAGGCAATGCGTGAATCCTTTGAATTCCAAAGAGGCCCAATTTGGGAGCAAATAAAAATTTGTTGATTCGCCAGGAAGTTTTTGGGAAGTCTTTATCTTCAAAACGTTTTCCAGCTTCCAGTACGGCGATTGAGTATCCTTTTTCACGCAGCCTTAGCGCTGCCACTGACCCACCAAAACCAGAACCCACAACAACTACGTCAAAATTTTGAGATCGGCTTGTTGCCATGTAATTAATCTACGGGAGGGTAGTTACATTTGCGAGTGGGTGGTGTAAGTTTTTTATATGAAGATAACCAAGATTGAATGCCACGTTCTCCTAGATCCAGAGTATGACCCAGCCGCAACTAGCTCGGCTCAGGATGATCTTGTTGTAGAAGTCCACACAGATGAGGGAATTGTTGGAATTGGTGAAACTGATCTAAATCCATGGATTGCACGTGAGTGCATTGAGGCACCTGGTACTCACACCATGGATCAAGGTCTTGGTTCTATGTTAATTGGTGAGAATCCGCTTGAGATCGAAAAGCTTTGGTGGAAGGCGTACCAAGCAACCGCGATGACCGGAAGACGTGGTGCATTAATTAATGCACTTGGTGCGATTGATATGGCGCTTTGGGATATTGCTGGAAAAGCAGCAGACAAACCGGTTTGGCAATTATTAGGTGAAAAGTCTCGCGACCATCTTGGTGCTTATGCATCATTGCAACCCGAAGTTGGATCCTTTGATGCTTATATAACTTCAATGGTTAAGTGGGCTCACTCTGCAAAAGAGATGGGTTTTCGCGCAGCTAAATTAGAAACAACTTTCTCTGGACCATATGCAAATATGGGAATCAGAGAAGATGATGAAAAAATGACTGAAGTAATCAGAGCAGTAAGAAATGCAGTTGGCCCAGATTTCACTTTGATGGTGGATGTGCAATATGCATTTGATTCTGTAGACCGGGCAATAAAAACTATTAATACTTGGCAAGAGTTTGATTTATTCTTTGTAGAAACTCCACTTTGGGTCGATGATCTTGAAGGATTATCAAAACTAGTTGCAGCAACTCCAATCAAGATTGCTTCAGGGGAATGGTTGAGCACTCGTTATGAATTTTCCGACTTGATCAAGTATGGAAATGTTGGAGTAGTACAGCCAGATATTGGCCGCGTTGGTGGATTATCTGAAGCGCGCAATGTTTGCAATATGGCAAAAGAAAATAACAAGATTGTGGTTCCGCATCTTTGGAAAACTGGAATTTCAGTTGCAGCAGCTGCACATTTAGCTACCGTTACTCCGCATATGCCATTTTTTGAGTTTTTACCTCCTGCTTTATGTGAATCTCGACTTCGCAAAGAGTTGGTAGTTGATGAGGTAACCATGGTTGATGGGAAAGTTACGATCCCACAACGACCAGGACTTGGAATTGAATTAAATCGAGATGCACTTGAGCTGTTTAAAGATGCTGCGCGAAGGATCAGGGCATAAAGAGTAAACTCTGCTTTTGGCTCTTTTTGTCTTGTCCTCGTAGCTCAGTTGGATAGAGCGATCGCCTCCTAAGCGGTAGGTCACCAGTTCGATTCTGGTCGAGGACACCACTAAGGATTTTGTTGCTAAGAAAAGACTACGGTACGCGCTCCGACTAGGAATACTCGATCTTCGGCATATAAACGAACCGCTTTTGCAAGAACTCTTCTTTCAATGTCACGGCCAATTGCAACTAAATCTTCTGGAGTTGCAGAGTGAGAAACATGAGTGATGTCTTGTTCAATGATTGGACCTTCATCTAAATCTTCAGTTACAAAATGTGCAGTTGCTCCAATAATTTTCACACCGCGTGCGTGAGCTTGGTGATAAGGCTTCGCACCTTTGAATCCGGGAAGAAATGAATGATGAATATTAATGATGTGGCCTGTAAATTTACGACAAAAGTCTGGTGAAAGAATTTGCATGTATCTGGCAAGTACAACTACATCGATTTGATGCTTTTCAATTCTTTCGATTAATTGAGCTTCTTGATCTTTTTTCGTGGTCGCAGTAACAGGAAGATACTCAAATGTGATCCCGTGAGATTCAACTAGACTACGTAACTCCTCGTGATTAGAGACAACTAATGGAATATCAACTGGTAGTTCGCCAAGGTCACGCAGGTACAACAAATCTCGCAAGCAGTGGCTCTCTTTGGTTACAAGTATCAGTGCGCGCTTACGATTCTCAAATGGTCGAATTTCTAAAGTCGGAGTGAATCTACTTAACTCTTTGTTTAAAATCTCTTTTGCAACTGAAAGAGTTTCTGCTGTTGTAAAACGAGTCCGCATACAGAATAAACCCGTTACTGGATCTGTAAATTGTTGATTCTCAATAATATTTCCTTTTGAATTTAACACGGCTGTCGTCATTGCATGGACAATTCCAGGCTGGTCTTTGCAAGTAAGAGTGGCCAATAAATCAACTGAGGACATGTGCTTAAGTCTATTGCATCATTAATGCGAGATGGTGAAGCGTTTTAATCGCTTGGGAGCCCACCAATTTGCCGCTCCAAAGAGCCTCATTAGAGCAGGAACAAGCAATCCTCGAACAATTGTGGCATCAATCAAAATTGCAAAAGCGACGCCGAAACCGAGCATTTTTATTGAGGTAACACCACCAAGAATGAAAGCGCCAAAGACGACGGCGAGCACGAAAGCTGCTGCGGTAATAATGCGTGCAGATCTTTGCAATCCAATTGCCACCGCATCGGAATTTGATTTTCCAGCTTCGTACTCTTCTTTTATTCGAGAGAGGAGAAAAACTTCGTAATCCATTGAGAGACCAAAAGTAGTTACCGCGATTAAAATTACCGAACCGGTATCTAGAGTTCCAGTGACTGTAAATCCACCTAATAAGTCTGCGAGATTTCCATCAATGAATATCCAAGTTACGACGCCTAAGGTGGCAGCAAGAGAAAGAATATTAAGTAGAACAGCTTTTATTGGCAAAAGAATTGAGCCAGTAAAAACAAATAAGAGCAATAAAACAGAGACAGATATCCAAAGGAGTGCCCAAGGAAGTGCATCTGCTATTCCTTGTTGCGTATCTGTGTAATCAGCAGCAGCACCACCAATTAATGTGCCAGCTGGAGCCGGAATTTCGCGCAGTTTATCAATCAGTGCTTCAGCTGGCAATGAACGTGGAGCCATTGAGTGGATAGCGGTAAAGCGTAAGATTTTTCCTGAAGTAACAGGGTCAGTTAAGTGCAAGATTCCTTTAGTAGAACTTACTGCTGTTTGATATTTTTCAAGTTCAGCACTGCCCAAAAACTTGATTCCATCTTGAATGACAAATTCAACTGGAACGGATTCACGACCAGGGAACCTTTCATCTACAACTCGAGCAGCTACAGCAGCTGGATGATTCTTAGGAAGAACTTGTGAGTCCACTTGTCCAAAAGCAATATCTTTTATAGGAGCAGCAAAAATTCCCAAACCGACGAGAGTTAAAAGTAGAACTGCTACTGGTCGGCGCATTACAAAATGTGCAGTATTTGCCCATCCACCATGTTCTTTAGGCGTAATGGCACTTTTCCGCACTGTGTACTTGTCGATGCGATGACCCAATAGAGCAAGCATTGCCGGAAGTGGGATAAGCGCACCTATCACTGCCATGGCAACAACTGTGATGCCGGCGTAACCAAAAGATTTCAAAAAGTACAAAGGGAAAATTAACATCGAGCCCAACGTCACCATAATTGTTAAGCCAGAGAAAAATACGGTTCTTCCAGCTGTTGCAACAGTTTTAACTACTGCATCATTTACAGATAATCCGTGATGTAACTCCTCGCGAAACCTATTAACAACAAGCAATGAATAATCTATGCCAAGACCCAGTCCAAGGCCAGTAATTAAATTGATAGCAAAAATACTCACATCTGTAACTAATGAAACTAGAAAAATAACGAAGAAAGAACCGAGTATCGCACTAACTCCGACAACTAATGGAGTGGCAGATGCGACTAATCCTCCAAAAATAAAAAGCAAAAGTAAAAACGTTAGCGGTATTGCTATAGCTTCAGATTTCGCTAAGTCCTTACTAATTTGGCCATTAATAGAATTTCCTGCTACTCCGGTACCGGTGGCGTACAAGGTTAGCGATCGATATTTATTTCCAAAAGTTTTTGTAACTACCCCTGCGACAGTACTTAGTAAATCGAAATCTGATTTTGTGGCATATATAAATATGTAAGCAGCTTTTCCATCGCTACTCTTAAGCTGAGGTGCTCGCATATCCCAATAAGAGAAAGTTTTACTAACATTTTGAATTTGCTGTAGTTCAGCGGTCAACGAGAGAACATCAGAAACAACTTTCGGATCATCAACGCTTCGTGATCCTGAATCAACAACTAGAACGACTGCTGGATCCTCAATATTAAAATTGTCTTCTAAGTATTTGTAAGCTTTTGCCGATTCGCTTTTTGGGTTTGTATACCCACCACTATCTAACCTGCCAAAAGCAAGAGAGCCAATCGCCCCTGCGCTAATGAAAATTACTAGAAATAAAGCCAGAATCCTGGCTTTACGATGAACTATTACTCGCCCAAGACGCTCAAACATGGTTAAATCCTAATATGGAAAACAAAGGGCCTAAACCAGTAAAAAAGCCTGCAGAAAAGGGCCCACTGTCTAAGCCAGAATTTATTGACCCATCAGATGAGCGGGCAAGAGATGAGGAAATCTTGAGAGATGTTCCTCCACATCACTCTTAAAATTAAGGAAGCAGCAAAAAATCTAGTTCGCCTTCGCGACGCGCCTGTGCAATAGCTAAAACGTCCTTCTCTTGAACGGCGAGTAGGGCACGTACATCTTGATTCTGAGAAATACTTTTAATAACTCTAATGTTTCTTGCTAGCGTCCAAGATCTTGCTGATACTTCATCATCAATGATGTTTTGCTGCACAGTTGTTGCAATTAAATCTATACGGTCTTGTGGATGTAAAATATTTTCAGCACCAGAGAGAATTAATGAAATCCCAACCTCACCATTGTGAATTACCGGAACAGTGATTTCCACTTTTGAAGCAGTAGGACGGTAAAAAAGTGTCACGCCAATAATTACGGTAAGTGAAGTTGCAAGTATAAATCTTCTGCGTATTGAAAATAATGCCAAAATTCTTTTTATCTTTTCAATGTCTTGTGGGGGAATTATTCTTCGTGGATTAAGTAGATTAATTAGCATCGTGCAAATGTGGCAGAGATCTGAAGGCTAGCTACTTACTTATTTAGTTCCTGTGGATGATGATGGAGGAGTGGATGGCGGAGTTGATGTGGCTGAGGACGAGGGAGAAGCTGAAACCGGCGGAGTCGAAGTAGCTGCAGGTGCTGAACTAGAGGTAGCCGCCCCACGTGAATCGGTGCGATAAAAACCAGAGCCTTTGAAGACAACTCCTACTGATGAAAAAACTTTGCGGACAATCCCTTTGCACTCAGGACAGGTTGGGACTGTTGAATCTGTGAAGGCTTGATTCAGTTCAAAAGAGTGTTCGCACTCGGTACAGATATATTGGTATGTAGGCACAGCCACCTCCTGTCATTGCAGAGTTTAGGGAAGTGGCACGATTGGGGCTAATTGAGGGGGGTTATGAAGAAATTTAAGTTGGCTTTTAGCGCTTGCTTGCTCTTGATTCTCATCCAAGTAAACCCAAATTTGGCGGCTGCAGCAGATTTAACCTCCTCATCCCCAGCTTCTGGCGCCTCTATATCTTCGGCACCTAGCGTCGCAACAATTACTTTTTCAAACTCCATAGGCGATGTTGGAAACTCAGTAACTGTCACTGCGCCTAATGGCGATCGAGTAGATGATGGATCACTCCAAATCGCAGATACTCAAATATTAGTTGGACTAAAACCATTAAGTATTGGCGGCGACTATGCGGTTGAATATGAAGTTGTCACAACTGAAGGTGAAACTTTAACGGGTAAATACAAATTTACTTTTGTTGCTCCAGCAGCTTTAGCATCTCCAACCCCAGAGAGTAGTGAATCTCCCGCTCCTGATTTAAATAAAGAAACAAAATCATCAAGAGCAACTGATTTTTTCATGATGGGATTACTGGCCTTATCAATTTTGGTATTAGTTTTAATTTCTAGATCATTACGAAAGCCAAAGAAAAAGAAACGCAAGAAGTGAAAACGGAAGAAATAAATTTGGTACTACATTTTTTAGCTAAATTTATTGTACTTTCCTCATTCATTACACTAATTGGAATTTTATTAGGGCTTGCCTTTTTAGCTCCCGAGAAAAAGGGATATCTTCAACCATCCCGTTTACAAAGATTACTTCCATCAGTTTCACTTGCGTGGCTGCTCGGAAGTATTTTTTTCCTGATTTCAGAAGTGGCTTTTATCTTAAATACCAATATCTCTGAAGTTATTAATGGGAACATTTTGCGATCTTTCATAACGCAAACTACTTTAGGTAAACTTTTTGAGATTCAAATAATTGCTGCCTTGATTTGCACATTCGCCGCAGTTCGAGTTAAGAAAACAGGCGGGGCAGTTTTTTTAATTATTATTGCATGGATAGGTGGATTAGCTCCTTACTTAGAAAGCCATGGAAGCGGTGCAGGTCACCACATGTTGGCTATCGGCTTAGTAATAGTTCATGTAGCTGCACTTTCTTTATGGTTTGGTGGGGTGATTTCGCTTTTTTTAATGCCTGCAGAGGGCCGAGAATTTGGGCGAAAAAGATTTGCATCCCTAGCGTTTTGGTGTGTTTCAGCTATCGCGTTAACCGGAGTTGTTAATGCCTATATTCGAATCGGAAAGTTTGCAAACATCACATCTGAGTATGGAATTTTGGTAATTCTAAAAACTCTGATTTTTATATTTATACTTGGGCTTGTTGCATACAGTAGAAAAAACTTGGAGAAGAAAAATTTTGTAAAACAGCTAGTTCAAGAGCTGATTTTACTAACAACTGTTTTAATTCTAGGAATTTTTCTTGGTCAAGGGAATCCTCCGGTAAATAGTTCTAAGGATGTGGTTGAAGCAATTGGTGTAAAAATGCCCGGAACTCCAACAGTCGCTAGATTACTTTTTGAATATGAGCCTGACGGCTTATTTCTCTCACTTTTAATCCTTGCTGTAGCTCTCTATATAAAAGGCGTAATTGTTTTGACTCGACGTGGAGATAAATGGCCAATTGGACGCACAATCGCTTTTGCACTTGGAATCAGCGCGATCGATTATGCAGTTAATGGTGGGCTGGGCGTCTATGCACAAGTTGCTTTCTCATTTCACATGATTTCACATATGGTTTTAGCCACTCTTGCACCAATCGGAATAGTTTTAGGAGCGCCAATTACTTTGGCCCTGCGTACCTTACCGATTGGACGCACTGAAGAAGAGCGAGGAGTTCGAGGTTATGCAATTGCAATTTTGCATTCAAGATATTCAAGGATCATTACTCACCCAGTAAGCGCCTTGGTTATTTTCGAGGCCTCACTTTTTGCACTTTATTTCACAAATCTATTTAACTGGCTTATGAGTTATCACTTTGGTCATTTCTTTATGGGGCTACATTTTCTACTTTCGGGAGTATTACTGTTTTTTGTAATCATTGGAGTTGATCCATCACCACAAAAAAGCCCATTCATTTTGCGAATAGTGATTCTTTTTGTGGCTATTAGCATTCACGCCTTCTTCTCTGTAGCGCTGATGTCTTCATCACAATTAGTTGACGGTGGCTACTTTGCCCAAATTGCGAGGCCGTGGTGGCCAGATTTCTTGGCAGATCAACGTATGGGCGCATCGATTGGTTGGGCGATGGGCGAGATTCCAATTTTGTTGGCACTAATCGCTACTTTCATTCAATGGGTTAGAGCCGACGAAAGAGATGCCGTGCGAATTGAGCGCAATTCAAGGAGAGCACATGAATTTGGAGAACCGGACGAATTAGACAAATATAACCAGTACCTCTCAGGATTAAATCAAAGGAATACTCCGCGAGATAAGCCAGATAAGCCAGATAAGGAAGCTAATAAGTAGCGCGGTAGCGAAAACTCTGCATTAATTAAGCCATGGACGCGCTTTTTCAATTACCTGATGAGTACATCTCTTTACGTAAATCTGTGCGCGCATTAGCGGAAGAAAAGATTGCACCATTTGCTAGAGAAGTTGATGAGAATGCAAGATTCCCAGAAGAAGCAGCATTAGCGCTATCAGCAAATAAATTATCAGCAGCTCATGTTCCTGAAGAATTTGGTGGCGAAGGGGCAGATGCCCTAGCAGTGGTTTTAATTATTGAAGAGATTGCTCGGGTCTGCGGATCATCCTCACTCATTCCTGCAGTAAATAAATTGGGTTCCCTTCCATTGATATTGGCTGGCAGCAAAGAGCAAAAGGAACGATGGTTACGTCCGCTTTCAAATGGCAAAGGTTTCTCATATTGCTTATCTGAGTCGGAAGCAGGATCAGATGCATCCGCATTAAAGACAAAAGCGGTTCGCTCTGGAGATAAATGGATTCTGTCAGGAAGTAAAAAATGGATTTCAAATGCAGGCGAGTCCGAGTTTTATACAGTGTTAGCAGTAACAGATCCTGAAAAAGGAAGCAAAGGTATTAGCGCATTTGTAGTTGAAAAAAGCGATAAAGGTATTTCTTTTGGTGCGCATGAAAAGAAAATGGGATTTAAAGGTTCTCCAACTCGTGAGGTTTATTTTGATCAAGTTGAATTAGCAAGCGATCGAATGTTAGGCGCCGAAGGCACTGGGTTTGCACTGGCTATGAAAACTTTGGACCACACTCGAATCACTATTGCTGCACAAGCAATAGGACTGGCTCAAGGCGCATTTGATATAGCAAATAAGTATTCACATGAGCGTAAGCAATTTGGCAAAGAAATTTTTGATTTTCAAGCAATTCAATTCATGTTGGCAGATATGGCTATGAAAATCGAAGCTGCCCGTCAATTAACTTACGCTGCTGCTGTAAAGAGTCAGAATGGCAGTTCTGATTTAACTTTTTACTCTGCGGCATGTAAATGTTTAGCTTCTGATACTGCCATGCAAGTCACCACAGATGCAGTTCAAATCCTTGGTGGTTATGGATATGTCTCTGATTATCCAGTCGAGCGCATGATGCGCGATGCAAAGTTAACTCAAATTTATGAAGGCACAAATCAGGTGCAACGCATAATTATTGCGCGAAATTTGGGTTGATTAGCTAAATCGAATTAACTTAGTTGGAGTAGCAACTGCATCAACTTTTTGATCGTGAATTTCTTGTGGTAAATCTCCCTCAAAAATTTCTCCATCATGCAACAAACAAACTTTCCAGCCTGAATTCAATTTAAGAGCTCGATCATATGAACCGCCACCTTGGCCGATCCTGATTCCGCTTGCATCGACGCTCAAAGCTGGGACTACAACAACCTGTGCCAAAGAAATTCCGACTATTCCCAAATTTTCCCCAGATTTAGAATCAATCCATTCCAAAGAATTGTCCTCGAGTAAATGCGGCAGAAGTATTTGGACCCCACGACCCAAGAGAGTGGAGTTAAACCCTTGAGTTGATGGCTCATTTCCGTAAGAGGTGTAGGAGGCGATCACATTTATAGGTTTTATATGACCGAATCCCTCTCTTTCAAGTTTCTCCAGTTCCTCAAGCAGATGTGAACCTGCCCGCTCATCACCTTCGGGGGCCAATTTTCGCAAGTTGCGCAGCACACGCCGAGTCTGGCTCTTCTCTTCCATGTGATCAGCGTAAGGTGTGATCACTATGGGATCTAATGTATTTAAGGCAGTAATTCCGGCTGCCGGCCTGGGCACTCGCTTTCTGCCAGCAACCAAGTCGATTCCAAAAGAGATGCTCCCCATCGTTGATAAACCAGCCATCCAATATGTGGTTGAAGAAGCCATTCGGGCAGGTTTAAGCGACGTGTTGCTAATTACCGGAAGAAATAAAGGTGCTCTTGAAGATCATTTTGATCGAGCAATCGAACTTGAGGCGACACTAGAAAATCGTGGCGATGTCGAAAAGTTAGCAGCAGTGAAAGAAATAACGGAGCTTGGGAAAATTCATTATGTGCGTCAAGGTGATCCACTCGGACTAGGGCATGCTGTTCTGACAGCGGCTAATCATGTTGGCAATGAAACCTTTGTAGTTTTACTTGGCGATGACTTAATTGCAGAAGAAGATAATCTTTTAGCAGAAATGCTTGCTGTGCATAAAAAATTTGGTGGAAGCGTAATTGCTTTGATGGAAGTTCCTGATTCTCAAGTTAGCCTTTATGGCATCGCCTCAGTTAATAAAACTGATTCAAACAACATAGTTCAAATTCTTGATCTAGTTGAGAAACCAAATATTGAAAGCGCCCCTTCTAATTTAGCAATTATTGGTAGGTATGTCTTAGATCCTGCAATTTTTAAAGTATTGGAAAAAACACAAGCCGGTCGTGGGGGCGAGATTCAATTGACTGATGCGATTCGAGAATTAGCAATAAATGAAAAATTGGGTGGTCCAGTTCATGGAGTGATTTTTTCGGGACGACGTTATGACACAGGCGATCGCGTTAGTTACTTAAAAACAGTCGTTGAACTAGCAAGTGCAAGAGAAGATATTGGTGGAGAGTTCACCGGGTGGCTTGAAAATTTTGTTGGGAATTTGAATGGAAAACGCTGAAAGTTATTTAAAGCAACTTTTATTACTTGCCCAACCACTCGCTCCTTTAGATTTACCATTATTAGATGCACATGGTGCGACGCTCGCTTCGGATATCGAAGTAGGAACTCGCAGAGTATTAACTGGTGGAAGCCGAATTAGATCTGCGCATATTGGGATAGCCGCATCTGTCGGATTAGATCACTTGCCCACACGCCCGCATCCTCGCGTAGTAGTGATTTCAGCAGGAGGAGATCTGACGGAACCGGGCGAGCAACTGGAAACCGCTCATTTTTACGAAGTTAACTCTTGGTTATTAACTACATCAGTTCGAGAAGCTGGTGCAATTGGTTATCGAGTCCATACGATTCCCACAACTTCTTCGCAACTTAGGTTACTCATTGAAGATCAGCTTGTACGTGCTGATCTAATAGTTATTACTAGTGGGCCAGAATCTGAGGAGATGACTCAGGCGGCACTAACCGAGCTTGGAGTTATCAGCAAAATTCAAATCGACATGAACCCAACTGGAAGCCATAGTTTTGGGTTAATAGGGCCAGACAAAACGCCAGTAATAACTTTGCCGACCGACCCGATGACCGCATTTATTTCTTTTGAATTATTTGTGCGACCAATGATTCGTCACATGTTCGGAAGAAAAAACATTTCACACCCCATTTTGAATGCAAAATTGATAGAGGCAATCAACTTAGAGTCTGGGGCCCAGCGCTACCTTCCAGCAGTCATAGATTTAACTCATAGCGAAAGAAATGTTAAAGCTCTTAATTTAGAAAATTGGGCAGATGCCAACTCTTTTATAATTGTTCCGGCGGGAGTAACGAATTTGGCAAGTGCAGAATTGGTTCCTGTTATGAATCTTGAGTTGAGAGCAGATTAAAGTGTTGCTAGAAAGTGGCGAAATAAAATTACGGCCGCTGCGCAGAACTGATAAAAAAGAGTGGGAACTCCTTCGATACAAAAATGAAAAATGGCTCAGGCCTTGGGAAGCTACTTCGCCAGATCCATTAATTTCATTGCCAACCTTTCAGCAAATGCGAGCATTCCATCGTCGCGAAGAGAAAGCCTTGCGCTCAATTACGTGGGCAGTGGTTTATCAGGGCAGGATTTGTGGCCAAATCACATTAGCTGGAATCTCGTTTGGCTCATATCGAGGTGGTCATATTGGGTATTGGATCACCGCAGAACTTGCTGGACGGGGGTTTATTCCAATAGCTGTGAATTTAGTGAGTGAATATGCCTTGAAAGAGCTTGGATTACACCGTTTAGAAATTTCAATGCGTCCAGAAAATGCCGCTTCAAAGCAGGTAGCGCTTAAATGTGGATTCGAATTCGAAAGTTTGCGAAAGCGGTTTTTGCACATTGACGGGGATTGGCGAGATCATCACACTTACGTAAAAGTTCATGAATCAACACGAAGCAGCCACACTCCTTAAATCCATGATTTGAAGCATCAAAACTCCTATCGTTAACCATCATGAGTTCCGGTTTGATCTACTTCGCCGTTGTTGCAATGTGGGTAGCCTATTTTCTTCCAAGGTGGTTACGAACTCACGATGAGATTTCAGACAATAGAAGTTTAGAGCGATATCAAAGTGCCATGAGTTTGGTCTCTCTGGGAACAAGTCATGAAAATCTTCCAAGCCGCACAGAAGTCGCTGAAAATAAAATTCGTCAAATGCGTCAACGCCAATTAATTTTCATCGGACTATCTGGAATTTTTATTGTAATTTTCATTTCAACTTTATTTGGTGGAGTTCCTTTTAAAACAAATGCACTTCCAATCTCATTAGTTTTAATTTATGTCATTCATGTGCGAAGGCAAAAAATTGTGGAAGAAGTTGCGACTCGTCGCAGGCTTGCAGCAGCAAGAGCGACAAACGGAGTTCGTGCTAATTTTTCAGACGTGCTCTATCGCTCTAATGAAAATGCAACAGAACATTGGATTCCTTTACGTCCATCAACCACAGTGACTGTAATTCCAAATACAACATGGCAGCCATCAGAAGTACCACTTCCAACCTATGTTACGGCTGCTAAAGCAACTTCTCGTCCAACTAAAGAAGTGGCAATTACAGTAGAAGTGGCTGTAGGGCCTGATGAAATATTTGATCAGGTAGCCATAGAGCAAGCTGATTTACGCGCAGCAAATTAATTAATTAGATCCACTTTTTAAACCACATTAATGAACGCCAATCATTATAAGTAAGAATTTGCCCTACAAAAATTGGGAAATGATATATAAAATTTGCAGCGAAAATACAAAAAAGAAAAACGATTGAGTAATGCTTTAACTTCGGATTTCCAAATGAATTTAAATAATAAATTCGCAATACGGCCACAAGAGCCATCATTAGCCAAGGCTCGAAAATAATTGAGTAGAAAGTAAAAGTTGTACGTTGCGGATAGACAAACCAAGGAAGATAGCCTGCGCTTATGGCAAGCAAAATAAAGCCAGAATTCCATTGTTTATTTTTAATCCAATAGCCAACCAAAATCACCAGCGCTATTGATGAGCACCACCAAAGTAGAGGTGTGCCCATAGCCAGAACTTCTTGAGCACAAGAGGAGGCGCCACACCCCTTTGGGGTCTCGTAGAAAAAAGATGTTGGCCGATAAATAAGTAGCCAATACCAAGCTTTTGCCTCATAACTATGATTTTCAGTTAGATGCGTATGAAAGTAGAGAATTTCAGAGTGATAATGCCAAAAAGAGCTGAGGGCATTTGGGAATATTCCAGCATTTTGACTTCCCCAATTTCGGCTCCATCCCAATGTGGATTGAAACCAACCGAACCAAGTTGCCACGTATGTGAAAATCGGCAAAATTGCCAACTGAACAGTTCGAATTGTCGTTGCTCTAAAATAATTTTGAATCTTAAAGTCTCCATTTTTGCGGATTTGATAAATATCTCTTACTAAGTAATAAATCCCAAAAAAAGCAATATAGTAAATAGCACTCCACTTTGTTGCGAGCGCTAAGCCGAGTAAAAATCCAGCAGACCAAAATCTCTCTTTTAGTAGTGCGTAAAGACCAATTAAAACAAAAAACATAAGTGTCATATCCAGTAGGGCAGTACGTGACATAACAAGATGTAGGCCATCAAGTGAAACTAATGCTGCAGACAGCAAAGCCCATTTTTCAGAGTAAAATAAATGTTTTGCTATTAAATAGACAAAAAGAATTGAGAGAGTCCCAAGCAGTGCGGTAGAGAATCTCCATCCAAAAGGATTGTCACCAAATAATTTAATTCCCGAAGCAATAACCCATTTGCCGATAGGTGGGTGCACTATAAATTCAGATTTACCCTTTTCAACCTCGACCGCATATTTTAAGAAATCTCTCGCTCCGTCTACGTAGTAAATCTCATCAAAAACCAATTTTTTTGGACGGGACAGATTTACAAAACGCACGGCCGCTGAAAACGCAAGAATCAGAATTAGCCATCGGCGCACCAGAAGGTATCGGATGCCTTCCAGCGCTTTGGTCATAGAGGATAGGTTAGAACCTGAGATGATAAGTGTGTGAAAAAGAGCCTATTAATCCTCGCTGGTGCCCCATTAGGCAATAGTCGAGACCTCTCGCTACGCGTGCGAGATTTGCTGGGAGAAGTAGATCTCATTGCCGCCGAGGATACCCGTCGGCTTTTACGGCTTTGCAGTGATTTAAATATTTCACTTAGCGCCCCAGTGGTTTCATTTTTTGCTGGCAATGAAGCGCAGCGGACGCCTGAATTAATTTCTGCTTTAAATGACGGTAAAACTGTTTTAGTTATTACTGACGCGGGAATGCCAGGAATTAGTGATCCTGGTTATTTAATTGTGAGAGCAGCACTAGATGCAAATTTTGAAATTGAGGTTGTACCTGGTCCAAGTGCAGCTAGTACGGCATTACTACTTTCTGGTTTATCAATGGAACGATATATTTTTGATGGATTCCCACCGAGAACTCAACAAGCGCGGCAAAATTATTTTGAAAGCATCAAAACAGAAAGCAGAACTGTTGTTTTATTTGAAGCACCACATCGCATTAGAGAAACTCTTACTGATGCGATAGAAATTTTAGGGAGCAAGCGTCAAGGCGCAGTTTGCCGCGAAATGACAAAAACACATGAAGAAACTGTGCGCGGATCGTTAGATGAATTGGAGAAATGGGCCAATTCAAAAGAGATGCTGGGTGAAATTACATTAGTGATTGCCGGGCCGAGCGCTGAGGAGAAACCTGAGTTATCACCTCTTGAAATAGCTGCAAAAGTGAAGGAGCTGGAGGGAGTTGGGGCTACAAGACAAGAGGCCGTCGCACAGATTGCAGCGGAGTTTGGCTTGCGTAAACGGGCGATTTTTGATGCCTTAGTCGCCTCTAAGATAGGACAGTGAGTAACAAAGCCTTTTATCTGACGACGCCGATTTACTATGTAAATGATGCGCCGCACATCGGGCATGCCTACACGACTGTAGCCGGAGATGTTTTGACTCGTTGGCACCGTCAAAAAGGTGAGCAAGTTTGGTTTCTAACTGGAACTGATGAGCATGGCCAAAAAGTTATGCGCACTGCCGAAGCCAATGGCAGCGATCCACAGAGTTGGGCTGATCGATTAGTTGAATCGTCTTGGATCCCTACTTGGGAAAAATTAAATATTGCGAATGACGATTTTATTAGAACAACTGAAGATCGACATATGGATCGAGTCCAACGGTTCTTGCAAGGACTAAAAGATTCCGGTCACATTTATGAAGGTAAATATGAAGGACCATATTGTGTTGGATGTGAAGAATTTAAACTTGCTGGAGATTTACTTGATGGTTCTACACCTGATGAAAAACTTTGCCCGATTCACTCAAAACCTGTCGAGCTATTGAGTGAAACAAATTGGTTTTTTAAATTATCTGCTTTTGCGCAACCTTTGATTGAGCATTACAAAGCCAACCCAAGTGCCTGCGAGCCAGCAAGTGCGCGGAATGAAGTTCTCTCCTTTTTGGAGGGGGGCGTTTCAGATCTTTCAATTTCACGCTCTTCATTTGATTGGGGAATCCCAGTTCCATGGGATACCAAACAGGTGGTTTATGTTTGGTTTGACGCGTTACTCAATTATGCAACTGCCGTTGGAATTGGTGATGATCCAAATTCTGAAGGTGGGAAAAAGTTTGCACAAACCTGGCCAGCTGATGTTCATCTAGTTGGTAAAGACATTCTTAGGTTTCATGCTGTCATCTGGCCAGCAATGTTAATGGCAGCGGGAATTCCAGTGCCTAAAAAAGTTTTTGCGCACGGCTGGTTGCTTGTTGGAGGCGAGAAAATGAGCAAGAGCAAATTAACTGGGATTGCTCCCTCAGACATAACCGATTTCTTCGGAGTTGACGCATTTAGATATTACTTTTTACGATCAATTCCATTTGGTACAGATGGCTCTTTTTCTTGGGAAGATATGGTTGCTCGGTATACAAGTGAACTTGCAAATGATTTTGGAAATCTAGCGTCTAGATCCATTGCAATGATTGAAAAGTACTGCGAAGGCAAAATTCCACAACCAGCAGTAGAACCAAAACTAGCTGAAGCAGCGCAAAAAGCTTGTGAAATAGCCGATGAACGCATTTGCGCTTTAGATTTTCAAGGTGGAATTTTAGCGATTCTAGATTTTTGCAAAGTTGTAAATGGTTATGTTACCGAGCAGGCTCCTTGGGTTCTCGCAAAAGATCCGGCAAATAAAGTTGAGCTTGAAAAAGTTTTGTACACAACTGTTGAATCTCTTCGAATTCTTGCAGTGCTGTTTCATCCAGTAATGCCTGAGACTTCTGAAAAATTATGGGAAGCACTTGGTGCGAAAATTCTTGGACCGATTGGTGATCAAAAAATAAGTGAAGTCGCTAATTGGGGACAGCTGCCTGCAGGAGTTCAAGTATCAAGAGGAGAAGTGCTTTTCCCCAGATTGCCAGAACCGGAGACCGCGTGACCGATCGGCACAATCGCGATATTGAAAGAGTTGCCGCGCCTTTACCTGAACCTTTGGAAGAAACAACAATAGATTCACATTGCCACATGGAGCTGATTGCAAAAGCAAATGCGGATGATCCTGCAGTTGGATTTATTTTAGATGAAGCAAAAAGTGTAGGAATTGATCGAGTAGTTCAAATTGGTTATGACTTAGAACAATCAAAGTGGTCTGTTGCCTGTGCGAATGCTTGGCCAGGCAAAGTTCTTGCAGCTGTTGCGTTACATCCAAACGAGGCGCCAGTTGTAGAAAATCTTGAGGAGCAGTTAACGGAAATTGAAAAATTGGCTTCAGATCAACGGGTTAGAGGGATAGGAGAAACTGGTTTAGATTTTTTTAGAACTGAGCCGGCTCTTCGTGCAAAACAAGAAGATTCATTTAGGGCACACATAGAAATTGCCAAGCGGAAAAATAAAGCATTAATTATTCACGATAGGGATTCACATTCAGACGTCTTAAGAGTCTTGCGAGAAGTGGGAGCCCCTGAGAAAACTATATTTCATTGCTTCTCGGGTGATCGAGAGATGGCGGAAGAATGTATTGCGGCAGGCTACTTCTTGTCATTTGCAGGAACGGTGACATTTAAAAATGCACCGGAACTGCGTGAAGCTTTAAAAATTACTCCACTTTCACAAATGTTAGTAGAGACTGATGCGCCATTTCTGGCACCGATGCCGTACAGAGGTTCACTGAATTTACCGGCACAAATTCCAAACACACTTAGATTTATGGCTGAAGTTGTGGAACGCAATGTTAATGAATTAGCTGTAGCCACCCGTGAAAATGCATTATCTATTTTTGGTGCATTCGAATAACCATGGAAAATACCGAAGCAACCTCCCCAACTCTAGGCGCAAGCGAGATCCGTGAAATTGCCAAGCAATTAGATCTACATCCAGCTAAATCTCTTGGCCAGAATTTTGTAATTGATGGGAATACATGTAGAAAAATAGTTCGACTGGCCAATATAAATAATACGGATGTTGTTTTAGAAATTGGCCCAGGTTTGGGTTCTTTAACTATTGCACTTTTACCAGAAGCGCGTGAAGTGATTGCAGTAGAGATTGACCGTAGATTAGCGAGCCAGTTAGCTGAGACTATGCAAAATAAGCTTCCTGATCACGCAGGTAAACTGCAGATTATTAATGAGGATGCTCAATTGATAAATGTTTTGCCACAAAGCCCAACTGCATTAGTAGCAAACCTTCCATACAACATTTCAGTTCCAGTGATTTTGCATTTACTTGAGAAATTTCCTTCAATTAACAAAGGGCTAGTCATGGTCCAAGCTGAAGTTGCCCAGCGCCTAGCAGCAAGGCCTGGAAATAAAATTTATGGAACTCCCAGCGTTAAAGCTAAATGGTGGGCTGACATGTCCATCGCTGGGAATGTATCTAGGGAAGTATTTTGGCCTGTTCCAAATGTAGATTCACTACTGGTGGGATTTCAGCGCGGAGAATCGCCGGGGGATGAAGAGCTAAGAGTTCAAACTTTTGCCGTTATTGATGCTGCTTTTTCGCAACGTCGCAAAATGCTGCGGAGCGCATTGAGTGTTTGGGCAGGAGGAAGTTCCGCTGCAATTTCAATTTTAGAAAAGGCTGGAGTTGCCCAAACTTCAAGGGCTGAGGAGCTAGAACTTAAAGATTTCATTGCAATTGTTCGGGCGCGAAGCATTTAGATTAATTTCTACCAATAAGGTAATGCCATGAAAGTAGTTGTCCGAGCCCCTGCAAAGATTAATTTGCAGTTGTCGGTTGGACCCCTAGGTGAAGATGGATTCCACGAATTAGCAACTGTTTTTCAAGCAATTTCAATTTACGATGAAATTTCAATTGAATCTGGCGCCAAAGGAAGTGGCATTGATTTATCTTTCACTGGAGATGGCGCTGCTGGCTTACCTGTAGATGATAAAAATCTGGCATACCAAGCCACAAAGTTATTTGCTAAACATACAAAAATTGATTGTGATATTAAAATTTCAATAAAAAAAGGAATTCCAATTGCTGGCGGCATGGCGGGCGGAAGTGCCGATGCAGCAGGAACGCTTGTGGCACTCGATGCATTATTTGAGACATCTCTTCGAAAAGAGGAATTACTCAAACTTTCAGCAAAACTCGGAAGTGATGTTCCTTTTTCATTGATGGGTGGAACTGCGATTGGTAGTGGACGCGGAGATCAACTCACTCCAGCACTATGTCGTGGCACTTTTCATTGGGTATTAGCTTTTTCATCCCAAGGGCTGTCAACACCTGCCGTCTACGCCGAATCCGATCGCTTACGCCAATCACTAGATATTAGAAGACCACTTGTGAGTGAAGAGTTGATGCACGCACTTAGTGGCGGAGATGCGATTGGATTAGGAAAAGCTTTAGTTAATGATTTACAGCCCGCAGCAATCTCCCTCCGTCCCGCACTAAAGATGGCAATAGGTGCTGGAATGGAATGCAAAGCAATTGGCGCAATAGTTTCTGGATCTGGGCCAACCGTTGCGTTTCTAGCGGTCGATGAGGAGAGTGCGATCGACTTAGCAGTAGCACTTTCTTCCACTGGGGCAGTTACAAAAATTAATCGAGCAAGTAGCCCAGTGCATGGACCTAAAATTATTTAGTAAATGGCCAGAGTGTGCTGGTCGATGTAATCCCAGTCGTAATCAATTCCTAATCCGGGACCTTTAGGTGCCTGCAAGAGGCCATTTTTTATCTCTAATTTATTTTTTGTTCCAAAATCTAAAGGTTCAGTCGGATAGCAAAGTTCAAAAAATTGGCAATTGGAAATTGCAAGAGCTACATGAAGTTGAACCATTTCCAATGCATGATAAATAGTTGTATGTAATTCGCATCGAACACCAAAAGCTTCAGCCATATGTGCGGTCTTCATTACAGCACTTATTCCACCGCGCCAAGAAACATCACTTCGGACGATATCTACGATATCTTTTTGAATGTACATTGCAGTTGAATAATTTGCTCCTGCCAGTACTTCGGTAGCAATAATTGGGATGTCTAGCTTTTCGCGGAGTTTTCGCAATGAATTAAAATCAACATCAAGGACTGGTTCTTCGAGCCAAAGAAAATCTAATTTTTCAAGTTCGCGTCCGACTCTCAAAGCTTCTTCATAATCATGACCAATCACGGGGTCGGCCATTAATGGAAAATCTGGTCCTACGGCAGCCCGGACTGCTTTGTAAGCAGCGATATCCATCTCTACTTTTCCACCTTCAACCATTCCAGGTGGATGTAATTTGTAACCTCTATAGCCTTTGGCCTTTGCATCAAGTGATTCTGCAACGTATGCGTCTACTGAAGGTAAAACTCCAGAACTTACGTAAACTGGAATTTCCTCACGCGAAGCTCCAAGCATTTTGTAGACCGGCAGATCAGCAATTTTTCCTTTTAAATCCCAGCAAGCATTGTCAAAAGGTGCATATGCGTAAATTGGAACGTGGTTCCACTTACGATCAAAGTTTTCAAACTCTTTTAAAGCTTTCTCGGTATCGCAAGGATTGCGACCAAGGAAAAAGGGCTTAATGGCAGACATTGTTTTTCCAGCGATAGTTGCATCAAGCGCGCCAAATCCAAAAGAGGTTCCTGTTATTCCCTGTGAATCAGTCAAAGTTATGACGGTGAAATTCATGCCATCTGCGACACTCCAATTGTCATAAGTGTCTCGTTTTGCAGTTCTACAGGCACGAATCTCTACATCAGTAATGACTGAATCGAATTTTGCCATTCTTAGTAGATTTCAACGGTGTGCTTGTCGATGAAATCCCAGTCGTATTCGATTCCCAATCCAGCTCCAGTTGGAGCTTGAACATATCCGTCTTTGATTACCAATCCATTTTTTAATCCGAAATTAAAGTCATCAAATGGATACAGCGTTTCGAAGAACTGACAATTTGATATTGCAAGTGAGGCATGGAGTTGAACCATCTCAAGACCATGATAAATAGTTGTATGCAATTCACAGCGAACACCAAAAGCTTCAGCAAGGTGTGCAGTTTTCATAACAGCAGTTAACCCACCGCGCCATGAGACATCTGTTCTAACAATGTCCACAATATCTTCTTTAATGTAAAGAGCTGTTGAATATTGAGCGCCGGCAATTACTTCAGTTCCACAAATTGGGATATCTAATTTTTCGCGTAATTTTTTAAGAGTATTAAAATTCACATCTAGAACTGGCTCTTCCATCCAAAGATAATTTAAACGTTCTAGTTCGCGTCCGACTTTTAAGGCTTCTTCGTAGTTGTATGCGATAACTGAATCTGCCATTAAATTAAAGTCATCACCGACTGCTTTACGAACTGCACGGTAGCAAGCGATATCTTCTTCTACAGTTCCGGGTGGGTGAAGCTTGTAACCCTTATAGCCTTTTGCTTTTACAGATAAGGCTTGGGCAACATACTCATCAGGTCCTGGTAAAAACATTGAGCTCACATATAGTGGAACTTCTTCGCGAGCTGCACCGAGCATTTTGTAAACTGGCATCTCTGCAATTTTGCCTTTGATGTCCCAGCAAGCGTTATCAAAGGGTCCATATGCATAAATTGGAACGTGATTCCATTTACGATCAAAATTTTCAAATTCTTTTAAAGATTTCTCTGTATCAAAAGGATTACGACCAATAAAGAATGGCTTAATAGCTGACATCGCTTTCCCGGCGATCGTTGCATCTAGTGCACCAAATCCAAATGAGGTTCCAGTTACTCCATCAGAGGTTGTTAACGTCACGACTGTAAAATCTGGGCGGTTACCACCGGGCAACTTGACTCCACTTACGGCATCTATCGATTCACCAGCATCGCTTCCACGGCAAGCGCGGATTTCTACTTTTTCAATTACGGTATCGCTCTTAGCATTCTTGCTCACGGCTAGCCCCTTTATGAAAAATCGTTTTCCCAGAGGCTACAGCGCGAATGGATCAATTTCAATACTTGGGCAGAGTTGATCAGAGCTGATCAGAGTTGATCTAGATTGTTGAGCACTACCCCTAAGAGATTTGCCAATACCTTTTGCTGAGCAGAATCAAGTGAGTTAATCAATTCTCGCTCGCGTAAAAGAAGATCGGCCATAGCTGCATCTACTGCTTTGATTCCAAGTGAACTTAGTTTTACTAGCGAACCACGTCCGTCAGATGGATCTGCGTTTCGGGATAGAAATCCAGCGCCTTCCAGTAAATCAAGTCGATGTGTAATCGTTCCACTCGAAACCAAAGTTTCATGCATCAACTGACCTGGAGTTAATTGGTATGGCTTGCCAGCGCGACGCAATGCAGCAAGTACATCGAATCCCCATGTTTCTAAACCGTGATGAGAAAAAGCATTTCTTCGAGCAATATCCAATTGACGGGCAACTCGAGTTATTCGACTTAAAATTTCAAGAGGTGCAACATCTAAATCGGGGCGTTCGCGTCTCCACGCAGAAACAATGCGATCAACTTCATCGCTCATTATTTTTTCCTGCCGGATTTCGAGATAATTTAGGATTAGATTCCAATCCAACTAAACCATTCCACGCAAGGTTAACAATGTGTGCAGCAACTTCTTCGCGAGTTAGTAATCGTGCATCCAGCCACCACTGACCAGTTAATGCGACCATACCGACGAGCATCTGCGCATACATAGGCGCCATCTGTGGATCAAAACCTCGCGCACCAAGTTCAGCAACAAAAATATGTTCGACTTGTGATGCAGCTTCACTTAACAAAGTTGCAAATGATCCGCTCTGACCGCCAACAGGAGAGTTCAAAACTAAAATTCGGAAACCATCGCTACGAGTTTCAATGTAAGTTAAAAAAGCGAGCGCAGCATTTTCTGCTTTGACTCGCGGACTCCCTGTTAAAAGCGATTCCGAAATCAGTTGCAGCAACGCCCGCATTTCGCGATCGACTACGACCGCATACAAACCTTCTTTACCCCCGAAATGTTCATAAATAAGCGGCTTGGATACGCCGGCACTGGCCGCGATCTCTTCGACGCTCGTCCCTTCAATCCCTTTCTCAGCGAAAAGGGCCAGGCCAACTTCAATTAATTGAGCCCGTCTTTGGGCGCTGGTCATCCGGATTCTGGCTGGAATTGGGGCGCTCATGAGAAAGAGGGTAGCGGTATGGTCGAAAGTGGCTAATTTTTGCGAGAGAATACGGGTTCCGCCATTGTGTAGTGGCTAGCACATGGGCCTTTGAAGCCCAGGGTCCAGGATCGATACCTGGTGGCGGAGCTCTCTTCGCCGGTAAGACCTTAGGCTTAACACATTGCAGTAGTTAGCAGAGGGGGGACATTCATGGTTGGGATGTCTGGCGCATCTGCCGGTCCAGTGATCTTTATCCTCGCTGCAGGCGAAGGCACGCGGATGCAATCGCAACTTCCAAAAGTTCTCCATAAAGTTTTAGGTCGCACATTAATTGAGCATGTAATCGATGCGGCTAATGATTTAAACCCTAGCCAATTAGTAGTTGTAGTTGGCGCACACCGCGAGTTGGTTGAAGAAGTTGTCAGTAAAGTTTCACCTGGCGCGAAAATTGTCGTTCAAGAAAAACGTGGCGGGACTGGTCACGCCGTACGAATAGCTTTAGAAAGCGTAAAAGTTTCCGCAGAGACTCCAATATTAGTTTTAGCCGGAGATATTCCATTAATTACTTCTACAACTTTGCAATCACTATTAGACACACATGTAGCAGAACAAAATTCAGCCACAGTTCTTACTGCACAGATAGATGACCCTGAAGGTTACGGAAGAATTGTTCGCGATGAGAGTGACGGAATTCTAAGAATCGTTGAAGACCGGGATGCAACTGAAATTGAGCGCGAGATAACTGAAATAAATTCAAGCGTTTACGTTTTCAATTCACATGACCTTGTTGATTCGTTGAGCAAAATTAATAATAAGAATGCCCAAGGTGAAGAGTATTTAACTGATGCTATTGGAGTTTTGCAGTCGGCTGGCAAGCGAGTTGAGCCAGTAATTGTTGAAGACTTCATTGAAATTCTCGGCGTAAATGATCGGTTTCAATTATCTGAGTGCACTGCACTATTACGCGACAGAATTAATCTGCACTGGATGAAAAGCGGCGTAACCATGATTGATCCAACAACTGTTTGGATTGATCCAACCGTTTCGTTGTCGCAGGATGTAGTTATTTATCCAGAAGTTGCGCTCGCCGGGAATACATCTATTGAAAGTGGTGTAGTAATTGGAGCCCGAACCACATTGATTAATTGTGAAGTCAAAAGCGGTGCAAATATTCGTGACTCATATTGCGATGGAGCTCAAATTGGGACTGAAGCAACCGTTGGACCTTTTTCATATTTGCGACCTGGAACGATTTTGGAAAAAGGTGTCAAAGTTGGCGCTTATGTTGAAGTTAAAGGTTCTCAAATCGGCGCTGGATCTAAAGTTCCGCACCTTTCATATATTGGAGACACCACGATTGGCGTTGGCACAAATATTGGCGCCGCAACTGTGACTGTGAATTATGACGGAGTTGAAAAGCACCAGACCGTGATCGGCGATCATGTTCGAATCGGCAGTGACACCATGTTGGTTGCGCCACTTTCAATTGGCGATGGGGCTTATACGGCTGCAGGATCGGTAATTACTGAAGATGTTCCGGCGGGTTCAATGGGCGTTGGACGTGCACGTCAACGTAATATCCTCGGATGGGTGCTGCGTAAGCGCAGTGGGAGTGACTCAGCTAGAGCTGCCGAGAAACATGCGAAATAACGAGGGGATCTAAATATGAGCAACGAGATTCGACTCTCCTCCGAAAAGCGATTGCGGCTGTTTACTGGTCGTGCTTTTCCAGAGTTAGCCGAACAAGTTGCCGCTGAACTTGGAATCCCAATTACCCCAACATCTGCTTATGACTTCGCTAATGGTGAAATATTTGTTCGCTTTGAAGAGAGTGTTCGTGGTTGCGATGCATTTGTTTTGCAAAGCCATGCAACTCCAGTAAATAAACACATAATGGAACAATTGATTATGGTGGATGCGTTGAAGCGTGCATCTGCAAAAAGAATCACTGTTGTTGCACCTTTTTATGGTTATGCACGTCAAGATAAGAAGCACCGCGGACGTGAACCAATCTCAGCTAGGTTGATGGCCGATTTATTTAAAGCTGCCGGAGCTGATCGATTAATGGTTGTTGATTTACACACTTCACAAATTCAAGGATTTTTTGATGGTCCCGTTGATCATCTTTTCGCACTACCTTTGCTGGCAAATTATGTTGGAAGCAAAGTTGATAGATCGCGCTTAACAATTGTTTCACCAGATTCGGGCCGAGTTCGAGTTGCTGAACGTTGGAGCGATTTACTAGGTGGATGTCCAATCGCTTTTATTCATAAAACTCGAGACCCAAGAATTCCAAATGAATCAACAACTGGACGCGTCGTTGGTGATGTAAGAGGACAGACTTGCGTAGTAATCGATGACATGATCGATACAGCAGGAACAATTACTAAAGCGGTTGACGCGCTATTTGAAGACGGTGCAGCCGAAGTAATAATTGCAGCGACACATGCGGTTATGTCAGGACCGGCGATTGAGCGTTTACGTAATTCGCGCGCAAGTGAAATTGTTATTACAGATACTCTGCCAATTCCAGATGAATGGAAATTTGATCGCTTAACTGTGCTTTCAATTGCCCCACTTCTTGGACGAGCTATCCGTGAGGTTTTTGAGGATGGGTCAGTAACCAGCCTCTTTGATGGTCATTCTTAAGCCCGGCGTAACTGCCTGACCCGCAATTTCCATTTCCAAGCATCATTGGCTAACCTTCGGGTTATTCCGGCGAGGGGGAAACCTCCCGTTATCGACGGGGCTTCGAAAGAAGTTCTCGCTGGGCAAATAACCAGGAGGACGTAATGGCTGAGATCAAAATCGCAGGTGCCCGCCGGACTGAATTCGGAAAAGGTGCATCTCGCCGAACCAGACGTGATGGATTAGTTCCAGCTGTTATTTACGGCCATGGTGAAAATCCAATCCACATCTCATTGCCAGCTCGTGAACTTGGCATTGCCCTCAAATCCTCAAACGTTTTGCTAGATATTGATCTTGGAGATCATGTTGAATTAACACTTCCAAAATCTGTTGTTCGCCATGCGATCAAAGGAACTCTTGAGCACATCGATTTAATTATTGTTCGACGTGGTGAGCGTGTAGTTGTTTCGGTTCCTATCCACACTTCAGGCGAATACGATCGTGACGGAATTTTGGAACATAATCACAACTCCATCGAAGTTGAGACTGAAGCAACTTCTATTCCAAACTTCTTAGAGTTAGATATGACTGGATTGCAAGCTGGAAGCTCACTCTATGCAGCAGATGTAAAACTTCCTACTGGAGTGACTCTCATCAGCGATCCAAAGATGGCTGTTGTACATCTTTCTGTTCGCTCTGCACAAGAAGAGCCTGTTGCTGTTGCTGCACCTGCTGAAGGCGCTGCCGCACCTGCAGAAGCTGCACCTGCTGAAGGCGCAAAGAGCTAATCCGCTAGCCTTCTTTCATGAGTTGGCTTGTAGTAGGTCTTGGTAATCCAGGAAATGAGTATTCGGCAACCCGTCACAACATTGGGTTTCAGGTTGCTGATTATTTAGCTGGACAAGTTGCTGGAAAATTTAGCAAACATAAATCAAAAGCTGAAGTTTTAGAGGGTCGATTTGGCGTGGGCGTTGATGCTCCAAAAATTATTATTGCGAAGCCACAAACTTATATGAATGATTCAGGTAAATCTGTAGTGGCGCTTAGAAATTTTTACCAACTCTCTAATTCTCAAATAATTGTTATCCACGATGAGTTAGACATCGATTTTGCAAAAATCCGTGTGAAGCAAGGCGGCGGAGATAATGGGCATAACGGGTTGAAAAGTTTGACGCAATCTCTTTCAGGACCAGATTACTTTAGAGTCAGAGTTGGAATTGGAAGGCCTGTAGGACATTTAGATGCTGCAGATTTTGTGTTGCAAAACTTTAGTAATATTGAGAAAAAATCATTACAGGATTTAATTATTAAAGCTGGCGATGCGGTTGAATCCTTAATGGGAAACGGCTTAGAGCGCACCCAGCAAGATTTTAATGAATAGAGCGCTCAACCCAATCTAAATATTTTTTATATTCAACATCTGCAACATTTTGATCTTCGATAGTCGCAGTGAAATATAACTTTTCACCCGAAAAATTAGGCGCTAAAACCTCAGGTGCGACGCCACTTGCTGCACTTGCTGCCAAGATCGCAGCACCGATACTTGATGAATCAGATTCACTAAAAGAAATAACTTCAGAGCGCAAAATGCGACTTCTAATATCCAGCCACAATTTCGATTGATGCGAAGCCCCACCCAAGTGAACGGTTGATGGTAATTCTTTACTTAGAGATTTAGCTTGATCGATTATGTGCCGAGCCGTGAAACCAACACCAAAGATCACTGCATGGGCGATATCGCTAAATTTGCTTTGGTGCGAAAGTCCGGCAAAGAGGGCCCGAACATCACTACGCCAAATAGGCGCACGCTCACCGGCTAGAAAGGGTAAAAAGATTTCACTGTGAGCATCGCTACTTTCCAGAGATTTAGAAAGTAACTCTTCTGGCGTGGAATTGAAAAGTTCTGCAGCCCAAGAGATTGCAGATCCACTACTTTGGGTTGGTCCAAATATCACCGGTAACGGGGCACAACTTTCAGGGACAGTCGAAAGATTATGTTTGCCTTCAGATAGTTTTGTGCAAGATACTCCAGCAATATCTGAACTTCCAGAGATTACAAAAGCAGTTGGTTTTGAAAATACCTCGAGAGCTAACATTCCAGCAAGAGCATCTGACCAACCAATTGCGACAGGAATTCCAGGTGGTAGAAATCTATTTTCAATTGAAGTTTTCCCAGCAACTTCCCAAGGCTTGCCAATAGTAGGAATTAAATCATTTGGAAGAGCAAGACTGTTCCAAGCTTGAGTTGGCTTTAAAGTTTGAGCATTTATCAAACCTTTGCTTGACCAATTATCTGAAGCAAACTCACCAGTTAAATGGAAAAGCAAAAAATCTTTTGCTTGTAACAAGCGAGAACCTTTTTCTAAAACTTTTGGCTCATGTTCTTTTAACCAGCGGACCTTAGGCAAAATTCCTGAAGGAGCCCAAGGTAAAGAAAGCCCAAAATCTTTCGAGACATCTGGAATTTCCGCGGCAAACAAATCTGCTTCATTTTGTGAACGTGTATCTTGCCAAGTCATTGCTGGCCGTAAAGGACTACCAAGAGAATCGGTCACCACCAATGTCGGGGTCTGACCAACAATTCCAACACCGGCGACTTTGGTTAAATCAATATCTAATTCAGTTAAAACTTTATTTAGCGCAGATAGCCAATCCAGTGGATCTTGCTCAACCCAATCTGAATTCGGTCGATGTGTGTCATATCCAGCAGAGGCTCTGGCCAAGACATTACCGTCTTGATTTATAGCTGTTGCTTTGAGGGCAGAGGTTCCTAAATCAACTCCAAGCCAGATTTGCATATGACTCCCTTTCTGCCTGAGTTGAGGGTACCCTCACGTTTGCGCGAGAAGGGGACATGATGACAACTATAAAGAAGATCTCCACTTATTTGTTGGGGCAAGATCAAATTTTTGTCAAGATTGAAACCTCACAGCCTGGATTATTCGGTTGGGGAAGCGCTGCCTTTGCAGGACACCACAAATTAATTTCAATTAGTGTCGACGATTACTTAACTGACTTTTTAGTTGGCAAAGAGATAACTGAGATCGAAGATATTTGGCAAACCTCTCAAGTGCAATCCTCCTGGAGAAATGATCCAGCGCTTAATTGTGCGCTCTCAGCAATAGATCAGGCGCTTTGGGATATTAAAGGTAAAGAAGTTGGTAAATCAGTTGTTGATCTGATCGGCGGGCGAGCTCGCAAAGCCGTTCCGGTGTTAGTGAAAAGCGAAAAGAATTTAAATTCGGGATTAATCGAAGAAGTTGCAAAATTACAAAAAGATGGATTCCAATATTTTCTGATTAATCCAGTAATGGATTCAAAAGCAGTGACATACGGCAAACAAATTGTTGAAGTTTTTAGAAAATTACGATCCGAGTTTGGGAACGAATTACATCTCGCGCATGATTTTGATGGACGATTAGCACCAACGGAAGCTCTTGCAGTTGTTAAACGACTGGAAGAATTTCACCCATTCTTTTTAGAAGATGTATTTCCACCAGAACATATTGATTGGCACCTCGCCATGAGAATGCAAACAAAAGTTCCAATGGCTACTGGAAAAAGATTTGTTAATCCACATGAATGGCTAAATGTGATTCCGCAAATGGCGATAGATATAGTGCGTTGCAACATCAGTGCAATTGGTGGATTTAGCCAAGCGCTAAAAGTCGGGCACTACGCAGCTCCAATTAGTATCCGTACATCATGGTCTGCAGGCGAATTGCAGAGCCCAATCGAGTCAGTAGCGACCGGTCATCTTTCACTCAATTTGCTCTTGTCTGGCCCTC
>CAIUXE010000101.1 GCA_903902965.1 uncultured Actinomycetes bacterium | reverse complement strand
ATTCAAAGGTGAATTACTTGCACCAGCTCATTTGCCACAAGAAGGTGGACAGATCGCGGGTCACATTCCTACTGCAAAAAACATTCCGTGGTCGCAAGCAGCTAATGATGATGGAACTTTCAAAGCTGATGCAGATCTTCGCTCGCTTTATGCAAACGCAGGTGTTGATTATGCAAAAGAGACAATCGCTTATTGCCGAATTGGTGAGCGCTCTGCATTTTCATGGTTTGTACTCCATGAGCTGCTCGAACTTGGGAATGTTAAAAACTATGACGGTTCTTGGACTGAATATGGCTCACTTGTCGGCGCACCAGTAGAAATTGGCGCATGAAAACCTGCGGAGCAACTCTTGCTGGGGCAGATCTTTCGGGGATCGATCTCAATAAGCAGAGCGTGATTCAAGGTGTAGTAATCGCAGAAGGTTCAGTTGATGGCGTTCCAAACGGAACGCCAATCACTACCGGATACGCCCGTTTGCTTGATAAAGATGGAGAGTTCACCGCTGAAGTTCCATTGAATGGCCAAGGGCAATTTCGCTTCTTCGCAGCACCCGGCAAATGGACCGTTCGGATTTTGGCTCCAGGTGCCACCGCCGAGCGCGTAGTTCTCGCTGTAGTCGGCACTGCTGTAGATCTTACGATCCCACTCTAGGCTTAGGGCATGCCAGATGAATTGCGCGATCGAGGATTGCGCTTAACCCCTCAACGCGAATTAGTTCTCGCGGCTGTCCGCGAACTAGGACATGCCGTTCCAGAAGAAATTGCTGAGTTAGTTCGGTTAAAACATCCTGGAATTAATCTTTCAACTGTTTATCGAAATCTTGAAACTCTTGAAAATGTTGGATTAGTAATTCATTCACATTTAGGTCATGGTGGAGCGACTTATCACGCAGCTGATGACATAAATCATTTACATTTAGTTTGCGGGAAATGTGGTTCTGTTGGTGAAGCCCCAATTGAAACTGCAGCACAATTTGTAAACACAATTGCTGATGATTACAGCTTTAAAACTGATGTAACCCACTTTGCAATCCATGGAACTTGTTCGCGTTGTCTTGAAACGCTATAAAGATGTCTGCTGTTTTAAATGAAGAAGGTCCTGACAAAGGTGCTGTTTGGCATTTTGGTGAACCAAATAAAGAACAAAAAGCTTTAGAGGCAGGAAAAGGTTGGGCGGATTTATCGCACTTGCCTGCACTAGCGATCACTGGCGCTGATCGTTTAACTTGGCTGCATGCTTTAACAACTCAACATTTAGAAAAATTACAACCAGGTGATTGGCAATCTGCTCTAATCCTTGATCCGCAAGGCCACATAGAAGAACAGTTTGTATTAGTCGATGACGGTGAGACAACTTGGTTATTTACTGAAAGCGCGCGCGTATCAATATTAGAAAAGTATTTAAATTCAATGAAATTTATGTTGCGAGTTGAAGTTCGAGATGCAAGTGGTGAAGTTGCGTTACTTCGTGCCCCTGGCATCGAGAATGAAATTGGTGGGCCGTTCGCACTCGTTCCTCGATCCGAGCTTGCGCAAATGTTTGAAACTTTCAATACATCTTCAATACAGGTAGGAAGTTGGGCACTTGATGCGATTCGCGTTGCGTCCGGCCGACCAAGATTAGGTTTTGATACAGATAATAAAGCGATTCCAAATGAACTAGGGCTTTTAAATAAGTCGGTCCATATGAAAAAAGGTTGTTACAGAGGACAAGAAACTGTGGCCAAAATTGCAAACCTTGGTAAACCACCAAGAAGATTAACGATGCTGCATTTAGATGGATCGGGAGTTAGCCTTCCAACTCCGAATAGCCCAATCATTTTCAATGAAAAAGAAGTTGGATATTTAGGAACTGTTGCAAGGCATCATGAATTAGGGACTATTGCTCTTGCAGTATTAAAGCGGGCAATTCCTGCAGATGCGATTCTTGCGGTTGATGGAATCCCGGCTTCGCAAGAGTTGATTGTTCCAGCAGAGTAGTTCGAAAAAAACCATGCATACACTTTCGCAATATTTTATAGTCGCTATAGCGGCTGTAGTAATAATGGTTGTATTAAAAAAACTTTAATAAACGAGTGCTTGAATATCCGGTTGAATAATTTCAGCTAAAAATGATGCAGCACCAGCAATCTTGATACCCTCAATTAAGTCTTCCTCTTCAATTCCTCTGCGCACTGCACATTGAGTACATAAAGTAACTTTGCCGCCTGCGATGATGGCGGCCAATAAATCAGCCAGCGGTGCAGCATGTGGCAATTCAAACTCTTGTGCTTTGCCAGGGAGTGCAAACCAAGATGCATCACCAGTTAGCCAAAGTGAAGTTGAAATACCTGAGGCGACTGCTGTCGCCGCAACAGTAAAAGCTTGCGCACATCTTTCGGCGTCATCAATTCCAGCGATGCATTTAATTACTAAGCCCCGTTGCGCCATGAGGTAAATCTACTCTGATGGCTCTAGGCTGTGCCAATATGGAGTTGATTTTTGCAGTCATCATCGTTGTAGCTGCAGCCTTTATTTCACTTTTGCTAGTTGGACAGTCAAGTAAAGGGCTCCGCTCTTTTTTGCGAGATAAGCGGGATCAGAAGTGAAGGGATTGGTTAAATGAGAACATTTTCAATTCCAGAGGGTTTACATCCAGAGTTAAATCCGCTGGCTTGGCTGGTTGGAACTTGGCGAGGCAAAGGCCAAGGGGAGTACCCAAATATCGAAAACTTTCAATTTGCTCATGAGGTTACTTTTAATCACGATGGTCGGAATTTTCTTTCATACTTTTCGCGCTCATGGTTAATTGATGATGACAACGAAATAATTGCTCCTGCTGCACAAGAAACTGGTTTTTGGCGGATAAAACCTAATAATGTTTTAGAGGTAGTAATTTCACATAGCACGGGAATTTCTGAAGGTTGGGTGGGTCGCTATGACGGTCCAAAAATTCAATTAGTAATGGATCAGGGTTACAGCTCACCAACTGCGAAAGTTGTTACAGCTGGCGCTCGTCTGTATGGATTAGTTGAAGGTGAACTTTTCTTTGCTTATGACATGGCCGCCGAAGGGCAAACTTTGCAAGCACATATCTGGTCAACTCTTCCCAGAGTCATAGAGTAACCGAGGAATTATGCCAGCGGCCCTTGCTGAAGTAATTCGAAATGAAATGGTCGAGTCGGTTCACTACGGCCACTTGGTTTTACTAAATGCCAAAGGTGAAATTCAATTAGCAATTGGTGATATTAACTTGCCAATTTTTCCACGTTCATGTGTAAAACCATTACAAGCACGAGCGATGGTTAAAGCAGGATTAAATCTGGAACCAAGATTATTAGCATTAGTAACCGCAAGTCATTCAGGGTCTGATACGCATATTGAAATAGTGCGTCAAATTTTAAAAAGTACTGGCTTAGATGAATCTGCTTTGCAATGCGCATTAGATAAACCACTTGGTGAAGTTGAACGCAAAGAGTGGGGAAGTGCTGAGCCAACGCGAATTGCGATGAACTGCAGTGGCAAACATGCCGGAATGCTTGCAACATGTGTTGCCAATAATTGGCCGATTGAAAATTACCTAGCCATGGATCATCCGCTGCAAAAACT
>CAIUXE010000100.1 GCA_903902965.1 uncultured Actinomycetes bacterium | reverse complement strand
CGGACGGTGACAGTATGAACTTTGTGGAGTACAAAATCTTAAAAGTGATACTTCGGATTTTTAGTAAACAGTGGCAAATCATAATTAATAAGTTGGGATCTATTATCATTTTGTGCAAATCACAGGTTAAGAGATCTCAGCAGATTGATGGGAAAGCTTGGATTAAATCTTCACTTGAATCCCCAACGATGTTTCACATATTTTTCCAAGCGAATCACTTTAAGCTGATAGCGTGTATAAAGTGTTAGGAGGGAAAGCTCAGGTTCATTGTTGGGGTGGACTTGGATCTCAGATGTACGCGTGGGCGCTTTTTGAGAGATTGCAAAATAAATTTCCAGATAGAAAATTTAAATTAGTTTTTCACACTGGCGGAGTAACAAAGAGATTGCCAGATCTTGAACCATTGTTCATGAAAAACGAAAAAGATTTTGTGCAAGATTTTGAGCGAAGCAAAAATACAGCTCTGGGTAAATCTCAGAATAGAAAATTGACGAGTTCCATCAAAAAAACCATTATAAAAGTAATAAAACAAATATTGGCTAAAACTGGTTTTGTGGCTAGCGCAAATAACGAACTCGAATTCTCTAAGTTAAAACCTTGGGTGATTTCTATACGTGGACATTACTCAGAGATTAGAATTGATCTGGGAACAATCATTTTGATGGAAACTAGAGCAGAAATCAGTGGGAGCAATTTCAGGATTATTCGAAAGCAGAATGAAGAGTTAGATGTTCTCCATTATCGCTTAGGAGATTTGTTATCGCTGGCAGAGAAGTCACCGATCGAAACAAAACGAATAGTAAAGACAATTCAAGAAGCCAAGGCTGGAATTACCCACGACCTTTGGGTGCTTTCCGATTCACCATCACATGCGGTTGAGTTGCTACAACGGGAAGACTCGGAAATTCGGGTCAAGTCGGATGATGGATCTTTAGATGCGTGGCAAAGCTTGATGGCTATGAGTAATGCAAATATCTTTATTGGGACGAGTTCAAAGTTATCAATCTGGGCGATTATCTTTCGGGCCTTGTTACTTGAAGAGGCGCCGTCTTATATATCGAAAGAAGTGAAGCACCATGTAGTTGCCAATTTGGCAGAACCGGAACTATCAGCAGTTCATTTCTACTAAGGAAGCCGCTCTACGCCCAACCTCCTGGCAGGATTCTTGCCAGGATGTGTCTGCAAAAAGCCAAAAATTAAGATGAAAACTAGCCCTAAAACCTCCTTATAGGGTTTCCCCCACCTAAAAACTACCTTTTTACGCTCAAATCAAAACCACCCCTTGTGTGGGATATACGACGGACTTAATCTTTCGGCATTGGGTTCAGGAGAGCCGCGCGGAGAGTAGTCATAAAAGCACCACCAATGGCATAAATCTCAAAGCACACCACTTTTCCTTCCACCGCAATCCTCAGAATCCACCTAAATCGAAAGGCAAAAAAATGGCCCGTCCTAAATTTCTCTCACGTAACAACGAAAATGCCCCAGTCGCCAAAAAGAAAGTAGAAGACGACAACGCGGCTCCAAAGCACGTCTCTGTCGCCCATAAGGCACAAGCACTTCAAGATTTGATTGATGATTCCGGAACTGCTCGTCCACACGTTTCTTACCTACAAGCACTTGGAATTCTTCCAGCAAGCTTCAATGCGAAACCAGAAGTTTCTGCAACTCCTTCATGGGCTGGCGCAGCAGCTTCTTCATCAAGCGACTCATCTTCTTCTTCAATTAGCTTCACTCCTCAAGCAGATAACCCAGCACTTTCATTCTTAAGCTTCTTAGGAGTTTCAGCTCAAGTAATTCAAGCTGTGCAAACACAAAATGCTGCGATCATTGCCGAGCAGGTTGCGATTCAGGCACAAGCTGCAGTTGAAGACGCAATTGCTTCAAATGTTTCACCAACACAATTAGCAACAATCACCTCAACAGCAACACAAGCACAAGTTGCTGCAACAGATGCACAAGTAGTTGCAGAAGATGCAGCTGAAGAAGTTACAGCAGCAATCACGGATGCAGTAGATACAGCAAACGCTGATGCTGAAAAAGCCGCTGCTGATGCTGAAGCAGCTCGCGTTGCTCAAGTTGCTACTGCAGAAGCCGCACGTGTCACTGCAGCCGCAGCAGAAGAGGCAGCTCTGGTAGCACGTAGAGCAGAAAACCAACGAATTCAAGATGCACAAAACCAGGCAGAAATTGATGCAGCAAATGCAGCAGTCGCAGCAGCCGGCGCCGCCGCCGCCGCACAAGCTGCAGCGGCCCGTGCTCTAGCTATCGCTAATGCAACCGCTCGCGTAGCAACCGCTCAAGCTAAT
>CAIUXE010000099.1 GCA_903902965.1 uncultured Actinomycetes bacterium | reverse complement strand
TTTCCATCCCACACATCGAATATTTCTTGCACTTACAAATCCATGGGTTAGTTGGATTCTCTATGCCGCGCTCATGATTGGCGTCCACTTGCCTGTCCCACATGGCTTCATTATGAATAATCCTTGGACGCATACATTTATTGAAGTTCCCCTTTATATTGTTTTGCCATACCTCTTCTATTTCAATCTTTTAGATCGCAATCTTGAAAATCGTAGAATGTCGCCCGCATTTTCTGTCATTTCACTTTTTCTCATGATGGTTCCAGAAACGCTCACTGGTTTCTTTATTTACACAAACCCTGGTTCGCTTTATGACGATATGTACACCCTGACAGATCAACGCCGGGGCGGATCGCTTATGTGGTCTGGCGCCATGATTATTGACACAATATGGATGGCTTTTGCTGTGTATCACTGGATAAAGTCAGAAGAACGCCGCTCTATCGAAGTTGATGCTGAGATTGCGGCCGAGCAAAAATTGATAAAGGATTTTGAATAATGGATGAAGAATTTCAGGCACCACAATGGATTCGTGATGAAAATGATCCAACAAAAGAAAAGTCAACGGGTGAACCTTCACATAAACAAAAAATAATTTTGACTATAACTTTGTGTGTGGTATTTCCATTATGCGTATGGGCAGGATGGTTTGAATTTGGACGAGCACAGAACGGAAACTGGCGGGCATGGGTTTATACATTTGAATGGCCACTATTTGCAGGAATAGCTATCTACTTGTGGCGCAGGTTGATGCACGGGGATATGCCAAAAATTCCAAAGCCCGATCTTGAAGCCTTAGCTAAAGAGGATGAAGGAAAGTAATTTTATTTGATCTTAAAAGTCTTCATGTAAATAACTTTAGTTCCAACTGTTGCAAGCACCGTCTTATTTCCTGACTTCACGGTGTTCTTACCAATCATCGCAACAACTCCGTTAATCGTAATTTTTAATCCCGTTGTAGATCCAACTGCGGCGATTGTCATTACACGATTCACTACAGATACATTAATTGTTGGTGCCGCCCCTGATGGCTTAGGAGTTGGAGATGCAGATGGTGAGACCGTTGGTTTTGGAGTGGCCCCAGTAACTTTGGCGGTAACAGTCAATGTTGTCTGCACAGTATTTGACTGACCATATTTTCCACCTGGTGACTGCACTGCTGAAAGTGTTGTTGTTCCTGGTGCAACACCAACAACTAAACCATTTACTATTTTTGCGACTTTCTCATCTACAACCGAGTATGTCCAAATTCCAGGAGAGTTTGAGGTTGGGTTCTTAATCTTTGCGTTTGTATCTTCTGCAGCAATTGATTGTGGTTCAAATGTTCCAATAGTTGGAGTTACGCCAAGTACACGAATCGTAAATTGAGTCATGCCCGCAACCCAAAATGTTGATGCAGCCTGAGATGCGGTAATTGTGACTAGCCCTGCATCACCTAACTTAATTGTGTTTCCTGAAATAGTTGCAATCTTTGGATCACTTGAAATATATGTCCAGGCTCCATCAGATTTAGATGCAGGATTTGCAATCGCAACATCTGGATCTCCTGCTAATTTTTC
>CAIUXE010000098.1 GCA_903902965.1 uncultured Actinomycetes bacterium | reverse complement strand
CGCAATGCACTTGTTGATAAGACTGAGCAATCCTCTGCTGCAATTTCACCAAAGACACAAACTTCTACGGACACTGGAGTTTCGCCAGATATTCCAACTAGCACTTGTGCCAATTTTTCAACTAAAGGAAGAGCAGGGCGTAGCACTTCAGCAATTGCGCCACCTTTTACGTTTACTGCATCAGGAACTAATTCACCAGCAAGAGCTTTACGGACTGAAACTGCTACTGCAATTCCGGCACGTTCTTGAGCTTCATCAGTAGATGCACCTAAATGTGGAGTTGCCACAACTTGATCCAATTGGAACAAAGGTGAATCAACGCAAGGCTCAGTTGAAAATACATCTAGACCAGCACCAGCCACACGGCCTGATTTGATTGCATCATAAAGTGCTTCCTCATCAAGTACTCCACCACGAGCCGCATTAATAATGCGCACAGTTGGTTTAACTTTCTTGAGTGCTTCAACACCAATTAAGTTTGCAGTCTCTTTGGTCTTTGGAAGGTGAATAGTTATGAAATCTGCTTCTGTAAGCAAAGTATCAAGATCAACTAAGCGAACATCCAATTGAGCAGCACGCGCAGGTTGTAGATAAGGATCATACGCAATCACATTCATACCAAAAGCTTGCATGCGATGTGCAACTAATTGACCGATTCTTCCAAAACCAACAATGCCCAACGTCTTTTCAAATAATTCGGCGCCGGTGTACTTCGAACGTGCCCACTTACCAACACGAAGTGCAGCATGTGCTGGAGAGATGTGGCGAGCTGAAGCAAGCAAAAGTGCAATGGCAAGTTCTGCTGCCGAAACGATATTTGAAGTTGGTGCATTTACCACCATAACGCCAGCAGCAGTTGAGGCAGGGACATCGACGTTGTCTAATCCCACTCCTGCACGAGCGATAACTTTCAAACCTTTTGCAGCAGCAATGGCTTCAGCATCCATTTTGGTAGCCGAGCGAATCAATACTGCATCTACTCCAGCGGCAAGTGCAGGTAATAATTCTGCACGATTTGCTCCGTCACAATTTCGAATCTCGAAATCAGGACCAAGCGCATCAAGTGTTGCTGGACTTAATTCTTCTGCAATTAATACAACGGGTTTAGCCACGTGCAGCCGAACCTTCACGGTAATCATCAGAGGATTTAACCCATGACATCATCGCGCGAAGTGAGCGTCCAACTGCCTCGATTGGATGAACTTCACCCTTGGTGCGAAGAGCTTTAAATTCAGGTGCTCCGGCATCTTGATCTGCAATAAATCTTGCAGCGAATGAACCGTTTTGAACATCTTTCAAAACTGCTTTCATGTTTTCTTTGACATGTGCATCAAGGACGCGTGGACCTGAAACGTAATCACCATATTCAGCAGTATCAGATACTGACCAACGTTGCTTAGCGATTCCGCCTTCGTACATAAGGTCAACAATTAACTTCAACTCATGTAGACATTCGAAGTAAGCAACTTCTGGTTGGTATCCAGCTTCAATCAAAACTTCAAAACCGTATTGAACTAATTGAGAAGCTCCACCACAAAGTACGGCTTGCTCGCCAAATAAATCTGTTTCACACTCTTCGGTGAAGGTGGTGAGAATTCCACCAGCACGAAGTCCACCAATTGCTTTTGCATATGAAAGCGTTAGTGGCCAAGCTTTTCCGGTTGCGTCTTGTTCGACTGCAACAATTACAGGAACTCCACGACCGGCTGAGTATTCACGGCGAACTAAATGTCCTGGACCCTTTGGTGCAACCATGCAAACATCAATGTCGGCACCTGGTTTGATGTAACCAAAACGAATATTAAATCCATGACCAAAGAACAATGCTGATCCTGGTTTTAGATTTGGTGCAATTGAATCATTGTAGATATGGCGCTGCACGTGATCTGGTGCAAGCAACATAATTACATCTGCCTCTTTAACTGCATCTGCGACACTAACGACGCGCAATCCTTCTGCTTCTGCCTTGGCACGAGATTTTGATCCCTCAGCTAGACCAACGCGCACATCTACACCACTGTCGCGCAAGCTAAGTGCATGGGCATGGCCCTGTGAGCCGTAACCAATTACCGCAACCTTTCGTCCTTGAATGATTGATAGGTCGGCATCGTCATCGTGATACATAGTTGCCACAGGAGCACTCTCTTTCTAGTTGGATCTGGACTGGGTTTTCCTATATGAATCGGGCTATATCGTACGCCTCATTGCGACTAGCCCGGACTGCGTTAATTCGAGGATTCCGAACGGGTTAAGGGCGCTGATGAGGGCTTCGATCTTGGCTGAAGTATCAGTTAGCGAGACGATTGCTGAAGTTGGGGCCATTTCAGCCACTTTGCCTCCGTGCTGCGCAACTAATGCTTGCAACTTTTCTTGGTTCTCGGCAGTTACCGAGACCCGCACCAATAACAGTTCAATTTGCACTGATGAGCTTTCATGCATCTCTTCAATTGCAATTACGTTGACCAATTTATCTAATTGCTGAATAACTTGATCAAGTGCATGACCTTCAACACTTACAACGATTGTAATTCGCGAAATTTCTGGATCTTGAGTTGGCCCGACAGACAAACCTTCAATGTTGTACGCACGACGCGAGAAGAGAGCCGATACGCGCGCTAAAACTCCAGATCGGTTTTCTACTAAAACAGAAATTATGTGAGAGGTGCGCTCTAGTTTCATTAGAGTTCCTGCGAATCCCAGTCGGGCGCAAGTTCGCGCGCAACCATAATCTCATCATTAGATGTTCCAGCTGCAACCATCGGCCAAACCATTGCGTCCCTAAATACACCGAAATCAACTACAACCGGTTGATCGTTAATTGACATTGCTTTTTCAATTGTCTTATCAACATCTTCAGGACGTTCGCAACGCAGTCCAATACAACCCATAGCGTCTGCCAATTTTGTGAAATCTGGAATTCGCTTCGAGTGCAGATCAGTATTTGAATAACGCTCGTTGTAAAACAGAGTCTGCCATTGACGAACCATGCCAAGACTTTCATTATTTATAACTGCAACTTTGATCGGAATATTATTTAGCGCGCAAGTAACTAATTCTTGATTAGTCATTTGGAAGCAACCATCACCATCAATTGCCCACACCGTGGTATCTGGTGCACCAACTTTCGCTCCCATTGCCGCAGGAACTGCGTAACCCATCGTTCCTAAACCTCCGGAGTTAAGCCAAGTGCGTGGCTTCTCATATGAAATAAATTGTGAAGCCCACATCTGATGCTGACCTACTCCTGCAGTAAAGATGGTATCTGGGCCAGAGATCTTTCCTAATCTTTCAATTACATATTGTGGTGAAAGAGCGCCATCTTTAGGAATGTCGTAGCCAAGCGGGAAAGTTGAACGCCAAGAATTAACTTGCTTTATCCATACAGTGAAATCTGGCCGAGCTTTTGCATATTGAGCTTTAAGCGCAGGCAACAATAAATTAATGGTTAGTTTTAAGTCGCCAACAATTGCCACATCAGCTTTACGATTTTTTCCGATTTCTGCTGGGTCGATATCGGCATGAATAACTTTTGCGACAGGGGCAAATGTTGAAAGCTTTCCAGTAACGCGGTCATCAAAACGTGCGCCCAAAGTTATTAATAAATCAGATTTTTGAAGCGCAGTAACTGCAGCAACAGTTCCATGCATTCCTGGCATACCTAAATGAAGTGGATGACTATCAGGGAAAGCACCGCGCGCCATCAAAGTTGTAACAACAGGAATTCCGCTTGCTTCGGCGAGCGCAAGTAATTCACGGCTCGCATTTGCTTTGATTACTCCCCCACCAACATACAGAACCGGGCGAGAAGATTGAGCAATTAAAGCTGCTGCGTCATCCACATCGCCTTGCTTTGGTTGCGAGTGATCGCGATAACCTGGAAGTGAAATGGAGGTTGGCCATTTAAACGTAGTTTCGGCCGTGAGTGCATCTTTTGCGATATCTACAAGGACAACTCCAGGGCGACCGCTTGCAGCTACATGGAAAGCTTCAGCAATTGCTTGTGGAATATCAGCTGGATTTGTTACTAAGTAATTATGTTTTGTGATTGGCATCGTGATTCCGCGAATATCTGCTTCTTGGAATGCATCGGTACCAATTGCACCTGATGGAACTTGGCCAGTAATCGCAACCATCGGAACTGAATCCATCTGTGCATCTGCAATAGGAGTAACTAAATTTGTCGCACCAGGTCCTGAAGTCGCTATACAAACGCCAACGCGACCAGTTGCTTGCGCGTAACCGGTTGCAGCGTGTCCAGCTCCTTGCTCGTGACGGACAAGAATGTGGCGAATGGTGCTGTCATAAAGTGGGTCGTAAGCAGGCAAAATTGCACCGCCCGGAATTCCAAACATCACTTCCACGCCAGCGTGCTCCAATGAACGCACGAGGCTAGCTGCCCCATTCATCTTTTTATCGTTCTTATCGCTCATTGTTCACGCTCCTTTTCCTTAATATCGGCTGTAAGTGCAAAAACTCCCATTTAATGCGAAAACCCTCAGTGTCTGCACTGAGGGGTGGCACACGATCCAAGTGATGCTAGATCGCGCGCTGTCCTACCACGAGAATTTTTGACATGTCTTTATTGTCCTCTCTTACCCACATTTTGGTCAACCCCAATTCGTGTGGGCTACCTCATTAATTTAAAAACTGACCTAATTTATTAGGTCGGTTAATCGCAGACCGCACCCTTTGAAGCGCTGCCAACCAATTTGGCGTATTTGGCCAAGACTCCACGGGTATATCTGATCGGCAGTGGCTTAAATGATTTGGCTCGTTGTGCCAGCTCAGCAGGATCGACCAAAAGATCCAAGGTTCGGGCGATGGTGTCGATTTTGATTCGATCTCCATCTCTAACTAGTGCAATGGGTCCGCCATCAACCGCTTCTGGGGCTACATGGCCAACGCATAATCCAGTAGTTCCGCCTGAGAAGCGACCATCGGTGAGCAAAAGGACAGATTTTCCAAGGCCGGCACCCTTAATTGCTCCGGTAATCATCAACATCTCCCGCATTCCAGGTCCACCTTTGGGACCTTCATAACGGATGACAACTACATCCCCTGCTTGGATGGTTCCATCTTCAAGTGCCTCCATCGCGCTTTGCTCGCGCTCGAAAACGCGTGCAGGCCCTTCAAATACATCAACACCAATTCCGGCAACTTTTGTGACCGCACCTTCAGGTGCCAGTGAACCCGCAAGAATCGTTATTCCACCACCAGGTGAGAATGGGGCGCTGGTTGAATAAAGCACTTCACCATCTGCCTTTTGCGGCGCAAGATTTTCTAAATTCTCAGCCATTGTTTTACCAGTAACAGTTAGACAATCTCCGTGTAAAAGTTTTGCGTCAAGAAGTGCGCGTAACACAACTGGAATTCCACCAACTTTGTCTACGTCACTCATTACAAATTTACCGAAAGGTTTTAAATCTCCAAGTAACGGAACTTTAGAACCGACTCGATGAAAATCATGCAATTCCAATTCAACATCTGCTTCGTGTGCCATAGCCAAAAGATGTAGAACGGCATTTGTCGAACCACCAAGTGCCATAACAATTGTGATTGCATTTTCGAAAGCACGCTTTGTCATGATGTCTCGAGCTGTAATTCCTTGACGAATTAATTCAACAACTGCTTCACCAGATTGACGTGAGAAGTTTTCGCGTCGACGATCTACCGCTGGTGGTGCTGCAGATCCTGGTAATGACATTCCAATTGCTTCGGCTACTGATGCCATTGTGTTTGCTGTGTACATGCCGCCGCAGGCACCTTCACCTGGACAAATAGCTCGCTCAATGCGATCAACTTCAT
>CAIUXE010000097.1 GCA_903902965.1 uncultured Actinomycetes bacterium | reverse complement strand
TCAGCAGGTCGCTCTGTGCTTCTATGTCCAGCGATCACAACATCACCTTGCAATGCAAAAGCATGGGCGATTGCGGCCCCAATGCCACGATTTGCACCTGTGACTAGGACTACTCGACTCATGGAAGAAAACTTACTCGTTACTGGTGCGTAAATAGGTATCTAAAGGTGCGTCATGCGTAAAAACTCTCTAGCGTTACCTCTATGGACTCCTCAAATGAAGAAATCTTCTCAATTACAAATGCCCAAAAAGGGTTAGCCGAGGATCAATCCGGACGCCAACGTCGGTATCTATTCTCAATGATTATCCGAACTGTCTGCTTTTTATTAACCTTAGTACTGCCCAATCCGTACCGTTGGATTACTTTAGCTGGGGCGGTATTTTTACCTTACATTGCTGTAGTGATCGCAAACGCTGGTCGCGAAGGAATTAGAAAACCACAATCAATACGAACTGCCAATCGACGAGCTATTTCAAATAATGAAGATTAAGACTTTCCTCTACCCTAAATCAGTAGCTATTACCTTATTAGCCGTATTTGGAATTTATATCTGCGTTAGTGCTGCACAATGGCAATACCACCGTGGTCAGAATCGTCATGCTGAGAATATAAGAGTTAAGCAATTGCTCACACAAAATCCTGTCTCACTAGATGCAAATAGAACTTTTCCAACATGGAGCAAAGTTAAGTTGTCCGGTAATTTTGATGACGCCCACGAAGTTTTTGTTCGTGGAAGATACCGCTCAGATAAGTACGGCTTTGATGTACTAACTCTTTTTCGAACTAGTAATGCCAAACCCATTTGGGTAGATCGCGGTTGGGTGGAAGCTGTTGGGGATGCCACTGAAATTCCAATTCCTCCTGCTGCGCCCAATGGAACCATGGAAATAATTGGAGTATTAAGAGCTTACGATGAAAAGGAAAGCACGACTGGCTCTTTGATTGCATTACCAGCACCAAAAGTAGGCAAGATTCAAATTACCAAATTAGATGAAAACTTTAGTTCACCCAGATTTGATATGTATCTGCAGTTAACAAGTGATCTCGGGGATTCACCTATACCGGCCGATATGCCGACCTTTAGTGATGGACCACATTATGCATATGCATTGCAATGGTCATTTTTCGTACTTCTAATTGCGGTTGGAAGAGTACTAATCGGTCGCGAAGAGTTAAGAAGTAAATTGACGAGCGTAAAGCTCTGAGTAAAGACCACCAGTTCCAATTAATTCTTCGTGTGTACCGCGTTCAACAATTTTGCCTTCTTCGACGACCAAGATTTGATCAGCTGAGATAATTGTGGATAGTCGATGAGCAATGACCAGACTGGTTCGATCTTTTAAAACTTCCCGTATAGCGCTTTGCACGAGCGCTTCATTTTCGGAATCAAGGTGAGCGGTTGCTTCATCCAGCAAAACAATTTGTGGATTTTTTAACAATAATCTAGCAATTGCTAATCGAGCTTTTTCTCCACCTGACAATCTGTATCCACGCTCTCCAACCATTGTGTCTACTCCATTTGGCAAAGACAATATCAAATCCCAAATTTGTGCCGATCGACAAGCAGCTTCGATTTCACTAACCGTTGCGTCGGGTTTGGCATACCTAAGATTTTCGTCAATCGTGTCATGGAATAGATGCGGATCCTGCATTACTGAACCTATTGAATGGCGAAGAGAATCAAGTTTTAAGTCACGTACATCAATTCCACTAACTGAAATTGAACCGCTAGAAACATCAAACAATCTTGGCAATAAAGAAATTATCGTAGTTTTTCCAGCGCCTGACGGTCCGACCAAAGCAACCATCTGGCCAGGTTCTACAGTGAACGAAATTTCCTTTAGCACTTCACCTGATGCTATGGCTTCGCTTTTGGCAGCGCTCTCAAGTGAAGCGAGTGAAATCTCTTCTGCTCTCGGATAAGTGAATGCCACTTTATCAAAAACGATTTTAGGTGAAGTGTTTGGTAGTTCCTTTGGGTTAATGCCATCACGCACCATTGGCTCTAAATCCAGAACTTCAAAAACTCTTTCAAATGAAACTAGTGCCGTCATTACATCTACGCGGACATTGGCCAAAGCAGTCAATGGGCCGTACAAGCGTGCCAGAAGTGCAGAAAGTGCGAGCAAGGTGCCTACTGACATATTTTCAGAAATAACTAACTGTCCACCTATTCCATACGTGATAGCAGTGGCAATTGAAGCAACTGTCATTAAACCAACAAAAAATAATCTGTTTAGAAAAGCCATCTGTATTCCAATATCAGCAACTCTTCGAGCTTTTTTCCTAAATGTTTTTGATTCTTTGTCGTAGCTGCCATACAGCATGACTAGTAGTGCGCCAGACACATTGAATCTTTCATTCATTGTTGCGCCCATTTCAGCATTTCCTGACATAGCATCCCGAGCCAACCCTTGAATTTTCTTTCCAATCCAACGGGATGGAATTAGAAACATTGGCACTAGCACCAGTGAGATGACGGTAATTTTCCAAGATAGAAAAAACATCGCTCCAAGTACCAAGACAACACTTAGGCCATTTGAAACCACACCTGAAAGTGTCGAAGTAAATGCCTGCTGAGCTCCCATGACATCAGAGTTGATCCGCGAAATCAACGCTCCAGTTTGCGTACGAGTGAAGAAAGCAATTGATTGCCTTTGGACATGATCGAATACTTGCGAACGAAGATCGTAGATCAATCCTTCGCCAACTCTAGAACTTAAATACCGCCCTATCAAGCTAATGGCCGATTCAAGCAAAGCTAAAGCAGCGATAATCAATGCAAGGGCAGTTACTAATTTGCCATTCTGCAGCAAAACGCCTTTATCGATTAGTCTTGCGAATAATAATGGTGTTGCGATCACTAAAACAGAATCAATTATGACGGTGAAAATAAAAATAGAAATTTGTCTTTGGTATGGCTTTGCAAACTTAAAAATTCTTTTGATTGTCCCAGATTTTAAGGTTATATTTTTTACAGATTGGTCTTGCGTCATTGCACGCAAAGTCATCCAAGGTGCATGCATCGACATTTCGTTAACCCTATACGGTGAATCCCAGAGCGCGTAATTGCTCTCTTCCAGAATCAGTTATCTTGTCAGGGCCCCATGGCGGCATCCAAACCCAATTGATTCGGACATCGTCAGAAAGTCCATCAAGTGCACGTCTTGTTTGATCTTCGATGACATCAGTGAGTGGACATGCAGCTGAAGTAAGTGTCATATCCAATGTGCAGATATTGGCGTCATCAATGCTCACGCCATAAACCAACCCGAGATCTACTACATTTATTCCTAGTTCCGGATCCACAACATCTTTCATTGCTTCAGTTAGATCTTCCACAGATGCGGTCATTTACTTCCTCCAGCTCTTAAGAGCGCATCTTTCAGCGCCATCCAACTTAGCAACGCACACTTTACCCGGGCTGGGTAACGTGCAACCCCTGAAAATGCGACAGCATCCTCTAATTCTTCTTCATCTGCTTCAACTTGGCCTTTACCTTGCATTAATTCCAGGAACGATACTTCTAACTCCAAGGCTTTTTCTATTGAAACACCTTGCGTTAACTCGCTCATAACAGAAGAGCTGGCTTGAGAAATGGAACAACCAACTCCATCCCAAGTAAGTTGCCGAATGATGTGATTTTCAACCTGCACTCGAAGAGTTATTTCATCACCACAGCTGGGATTATTGTGATGGACCTCCACTGAGTATTTATCTTGCAATACTTTATTTTTGGGGCGCTTGTAATGATCGAGAATGATTTCTTGATACAGGGATTCTAGAGTCATGGCTATACCTTAAAAAATTTCTTCACTTGATTTATGCCATCAAGAAAAATGTCAACTTCTTCTGGTGTGTTATATAAATAAAACGAAGCTCTAGTTGTTGCATTCAACTTTAATTCTTGCATTAATGGCCAAGCGCAATGATGACCGGTCCTGACTGCGATGCCTAAATCGTCTAAAACTTGTCCAACGTCATGTGGATGCACTCCCTCGATAGTAAACGAAATGGCGCTGCCCCTATTTCGTGAACTTTTGGAACCAATAATTTCCACTCCTGCAATATTCTGTAAGCCGGTCAATGCGCTTTCTACAAGAATTTCTTCATGTGCGTGAATTTTTTCCATTCCTATTTTAGATAAGTAATTTAATGCAGCTCCTAACCCGACAGCTTGAGCCATATTAGGTACACCCGCTTCAAATTTCTTTGGGGCTTTTGCCCATGTTGCACTTTCGATCGTGGCATGGTCGATCATGGAACCACCAGTAATCATTGGCTCCATCTTCTCTAATAACTCACTTCTCCCCCACAGAATTCCGACTCCAGTAGGTCCCACTGCCTTGTGACCGGAAAATGCCAAGAAATCTACGTTTAGCTTAGTTACGTCAACAGCCATGTGCGGAACAGATTGGCAGGCATCCAAAATGACGATAGCCCCAACCTCACGCGCTCTTTTAACTATCGGTTCTAATTCAGTGATTACTCCTGAAACATTTGACTGATGAGTTATAGCGACAATTTTGGTTTTACTGTTGATTACTGACTCGATATTTGAAATATCTATTTGTGCGTCGGAAGTGACTCCTAGCCAAGTTAATTTGGCTCCACTTCTTTTAGCTAACT
>CAIUXE010000096.1 GCA_903902965.1 uncultured Actinomycetes bacterium | reverse complement strand
CAAACAAAGTAGATCCAAACAAAGTAGATCCAAACAAAGTAGATCCAAACAAAGTAGATCCAAACAAAGTAGATCCAAACAAAGTAGATCCAAACAAAGTGAATTCTGGGGCCACATTAGCAACGGGGAATTTTATTGTTGCTAACCCTGTTGACCTTGAACACGTTGTGCGCTTAAGTAAATTTCGTAGTTGTGTTGGACATGATTACTCACCAGGGGTATTAGCAAAAACTGGAGTAAATGACACATCAATTGAGAGCAAGCGCTCAATGAAGCATTACGTAATCATTGATGTGCCGGCAGCTCCATCCAGAACAGTAAAAGGATATGCGCCATTCGATGGAAAGGTTTCTTTAAATACTGCTGATGGCAATATGGGAATCGCAGTTTTAATCACTTCTCCCAATGGATGGATATTTGAATTCATGCATGTGCAAGCACTTGTGGCCGATGGTGCAAGCGTTAAGGCTGGAGATCTTGTGGCTGCTGCTCCAGCGGATAACGCTGCTGCTGCAGGAGCAGCAAAAAATGCAGGCAATACTCCAACAGGCGCTAACACGACAAATGTTTTTGATATGGCCCTGTACAGCGCATATATGAAGCCGTCGATTTTCGATTCTCCTTTCATGCACTTTGCGCCAAATATCGCAGCGCTTTGGAGCGCTAAAGGATTTACCGTGGCAACAACAATGATTAGTAAGGACGCAAGAGATAGTTCGCCGTGTGTAACGGATGGGTCTTGGAATGGGAATTTTGTTGGAACTGCCCCTGAAAGCGACTATGTGAACGCGGTTGGATACAAGCCTTAAGCGAAACTCAGGATAATCTAAGCAATTCAGGCTCAAACTGGCTATGTGAAGGCTGGCAGCAGCCTTTATTATTTAACTAAGAGGGCCAAACCTCTTGTTTCACCAGATCTCAAAAGGAGAAAAATCAATGCAAAGTTCAAACCCTGTCTTAGGGCGGGCGTTTCCCAAGAAAGGCTATGCAGCGCAGCCTCCACTATTTGGAAGCCGCACAGATGATGCGTTAGAAAATATTTACAACGCACCAAGCGCATCATCACTTCAAACAGGTCGCATGACGATCGAAGATGTTGTCGCGCGCACCAGCTTTCTCTTTGCAATTCTTGTAGCAGTCGGCGGTGCCGCTTGGTACTTCAACATGGGTATGGGTGTTCTCATTGTTGGAGTTATCGGTGGATTTATTCTCGCCATGGTTAATACATTTTCAAAAACTACACGTCCAGGTTTGATTATGGCGTATGCCGCATTTGAAGGATTAGCACTTGGAACTTTAAGTCATTTTTACGAAACCATTTATCCAGGAATCGTAAGTCAAGCTGTAATTGGAACTTTGGCAGCATTTGCTGGAGTGCTATTTATGTACCGCAGTGGAAGATTGCGCGCTACACCAAAGTTCACTCGCGTACTAATGGGTGCAGCACTTGGATACATCGTTTTGGGCTTGGTCAGTTTCATCTCTTCATTCTTTGGAGTAGGTGGCGGATACGGTTTCTATGGAACTGGAATTGGTTTGCTACTTGCAGTTGGTGGAGTAGTAATTGCAAGCCTTTTCCTAGTTCTTGATTTTGATCAAATCGAAAACGCAATTCGTGCCGGAGTTCCTGAGACCGAATCATGGCGTGCAGGTTTCGGATTGATGGTTACTTTAGTTTGGCTATATCTTGAAATCTTAAGATTGCTTTCAATATTGCGCCGCGACTAATTCTTAACTTATAAAAAAAGACCACTAGAAATAGTGGTCTTTTTTATTTTGATCTAAGGCTCGTAAACTGCTGGTAAATGTGATTTGCGCGTTTCTGGAAGATTAAAGGTTCGAATTAGTGCAGGTAAAAAGATCAGCGCAGCAGTTAAGAATGCCGCTTTATAAGATACGTGATCTGCGATAAAACCTAGTGTTATTGGACCGACAATCATTCCAAAATCACTACCCATTTGCCAGAGCGCTACAACTTTGCCGCCGCGGCCACGGATGATGTCTCCTACAAGTGCAGCCGGAGCGCTTCCCAAGAATGCACCGCCGATTCCGGAGATTCCCATTCCAATTAAAAATAGTGGGAAACTTTCGAAAAAGGCAAAAACGAAAACTCCAAGAATTGTTACGGAGATTCCGATCAATAATGCTTTCCTTCTGCCTTGCTTGTCTACAAATCTTCCAGCTGGAAGCAAAATTAATCCTTGCATCAAAGTGGCTGCAGCCATACCGGCACCAATTGCTGCAGGGCCACGTCCTAAACCTTCAGTAACAAATAGTGGAATTAAGGAGTTGCGCATTCCAAAAACCGCCCAGCCTGTTCCGATCGCGCAAAGAACCGCAACTTGATATGGGTGCATCCGGATTGCTTCACGGATAGTGGTTTGCTCGAAAGAAGCGCTGCCAGAAAGATTCTGATCAAATTTACTATTTGCCAGAAATGCCAAAGTTACGATTCCACCCGCAATAACCCCACCAGCGTAAACAAAAAATGGTGCACGAAGTGAAATTGCGCAAAGGATGCCACCAAAAAGTGGACCGGTAATTCCACCGAATAAAAAACCACCTTGATAAATAGATTGCGCTCTGCCGCGTTGGTCATCAGAGACCACACCTAATAACAATGATGTTGAAGCGACGGTGAACATCGCCGAACCCAATCCACCGGCAGTCCTGAAGAGGATTAACTGCAAATAAGTGTCGGCAAGTCCAGCGGCGATGCTTGAAATTCCCACCATAAATAAGCCAGTTGCTAAAACTTTTCGCTCGCCAAAACTGTTAACCATTTTCCCGCATAACAATCCAGAGGAAAAGCGAGCAGCGGCGAAGATACTGATTACCGCTCCAGCGGCAGCCTGTGAAACTCCAAATGAGCGGGCAAATAATGGAATGGCAGGGGCAATTACCCCAAAACCGACAGCTACGAGAAAAGCAACGGAGGAAAGCACCGCGACTTCTCGAGGTAGATCCTTAAATGGAGATTTCATTGGTTCTGAGGCTATCGTAATCACAGTAGAAGTTATAGGAGTTGCAATTGTGAGTAAAAAATATGCAGTAGTTGCCGAAAATTTAGTTAAAACATATGGCCCAACTCGCGCATTAGACGGCTTGTCGCTTGAGGTCGAAGAGGGAACAGTTCTTGGCGTTCTTGGCCCAAATGGTGCTGGCAAAACCACAACAGTCAGAATTTTAGCGACATTACTCGCACCCGATTCTGGGCATGCATCTGTGGCAGGAATTGATGTTGTTAAGGATCCACAAAAAGTGCGCGAATTGATTGGTCTTTCTGGCCAATATGCCGCAGTTGATGAGACTTTAACTGGCTGGGATAACTTAGTTATGTTCGGTCGGCTGTATCACCTGAATGCAAAGGGCGCGAAAGAACGAGCCACACAATTACTAGAACAATTCTCGCTAACAGATGCAGCACGTCGCCCAATTAAAACTTATTCAGGTGGAATGCGCAGACGTCTTGATTTAGCGGCTTCATTAATTATCAAACCTAAGGTTTTATTTTTAGATGAGCCAACCACTGGACTTGATCCACGTGGGCGTTTAGAGATGTGGGAAGTTATTGATGAATTAGTAAAAGGCGGTGTAACACTTTTGCTAACAACACAGTATTTAGAGGAAGCAGATCAATTAGCTGACGAGATCGCGGTTATCGATCATGGTCGGGTGATTGCACGGGGAACATCTGATTCATTGAAAAAAGAAGTAGGCGGAGAACGGTTAGAAGTTACAGTGGAACAGAGCAAAGTCGCCGAAACTGCAAAATTGTTGTCAGAACTTACGCAGAGCAAAGCAAATGTTGAAGAGGGCTTACATCGGATATCGGTAGTTGCTCACGGTGGAAGTGCGATGTTGATTGAAGCCGTAAGAGCACTTGATGCTGCACAAATTTCACCTTTAGATATTGGATTGAAGCGACCATCCCTTGATGATGTTTTTATGTCACTTACAGGGCATGTTGCAGAAGAGATTTCAGAAGAAGAAGAAGGCAAGAAAAAAGGTAAGAGAGGTAATCGCAAATGATTGATGGATTAATAATAATGAAGCGACAGCTCTTACAGCTTATTCGCTTGCCTGAAGTATTAATCTTCTCGACTATTCAACCCGTAATGTTTGTTCTGTTATTTCGTTATGTTTTTGGTGGCGCAATTAATACTCCTGGAACAGATTATGTTCAACTGTTGATGCCTGGGATCTTTGTGCAAACTGTTGCATTCACAGTGGCAGCTACTGCAATTGGGTTGTCTGAGGATATGAGCAAGGGATTGATTGACAGATTTCGATCATTGCCAATTTCTCGTTCTGCCGTAGTACTAGGCCGCACTCTTGGTGATGCCACATTAAACATAGTTGTTTTGATTGTTATGGGAATAACTGGAGTATTAGTCGGATGGCGCCCAAGCTCTGGTGCTTTGAGTATCACTTTAGGTTTCGGAATGCTCTTGCTATTTGGTTACGCGATGTCATGGATGGGCGTGCTTGTCGGCTTATCTGTGCGTGACACAAGAGTGGCAAATAGCGTGGTTTTCCTATTTGTTTTCCCAATGACCTTTTTATCTAATGCATTTGCTCCAACAACAGGAATGCCTAAGCCATTGCAATATGTGGCTGAGTGGAACCCGGTTTCAACAATGGTGGCCGGCATTCGTTCGCTATTTGGTTTAACAAATCAATTTGGCGCAACAGCAAATTCATTTCCTTCACAACATCCAATTACCATGTCATTGATTTACATAGTTTTGATTATGGTGATTTTTATCCCATTAAGTGTGCAGAAATACAAAAAAGTTTCGCCACGTTAACTTAAGTTGAATCTCAACCTAAATAAGGTGCAACTTTTTTAATTTTTACTGCAAAGGTTTTTCCATTTGGTGCAACATAGGAAACGCTTTCTCCTACATTTTTATTTAACACTGCAGAACCAAGAGCAGATTTCTCGCTGTAGACCGAAACCTCACCAGCTGCAATCTCACGAGAGCCAAGTAAAAACTCCATCTCATCGCCATCCATATCAATGGTGACTAGTGATCCAAGGCTGACTACTTTTGAATCTGCAGATGGAGCGCTTCCTACTTCTGAATTTTCTAACATTGATTTAAGTTGGCGAATACGAGCTTCCATTTTTCCTTGCTCTTCGCGAGCGGCGTGATATCCACCATTTTCTTTTAGGTCGCCCTCTTCACGTGCAGCAGCAATCTTTGCAACTACTTCTTCGCGCCCAGCAACCGACAAATGGGCAAGTTCAGCTGAGAGACGATCAAAAGCCTCTTGAGTTAACCAAGTTTTGCTTGGACCTGCTGCATCTTTAGCCATAGTGGGAAATCTTACCGGGATTAACCAGTACAGCGCACGACCCCTGCGGTCACTGCTCTAACACGAGTAGGAACTGCACTAACCATCTCAATTGATTTATTAGGTGTAGCTGGTACCTGAATTTCGATCTGGCCGACGATCGTCTTTTCCATATCTCTAGCAATAAGCGTGCAAATTAAAACTTGGTTTGGATTGCGACGATCAATTGCGTACTTAATGTTTACTTCCTTATCGCTGGTTATTGAAAAAGCGACCAAGGAGGCTCGTATGGGTGGGTTAGCAAAGCGGTAAGCACCGACAAAAGTTGCGATCGTAAGCGCAACAAATCCGATAACGAGCAGGGGTTTTTGAAAACGGTTTGGCTGATGTGGGATATAGCGGTCGCTCATGGCAAGATCAGCCTAAAGGATTTTTGAATGGAGTAATAGATGGCCACGACGCCTGACCCTAGCACTGTGAATGCCGGCACTGCAGGATCACTTGTACTTACAGGTTTAACAATTGCCGTGGTCTTTGTTTTGCGCAGTGGTTACAAAAGGTTGAAAAAAATGGATCGTCGCCGCACTGAAGAAAAATGAGATGGCGCGAAAACTAGGCTTTGCATTACTTCTTATTATTTTTGCAGCTACTTTTGTAAGACTTGGAATCTGGCAATTAGATAGAGCGCATCTTGTTCAGCAAATTTCAATACCAGTTGCAGATAAAGTTGAAGTCGCAATTGAATCTTTAATCAAACCTCGGATCTCAATCCCAGATGATGCAAAAGGCCGATTGGTAAGTGCATATGGTAGATATGAAAGAATCTTACAAGCACCAAATCAAAGCACAGAAAATGCAGGTGTACGAAAAAATTGGCAAGTGGGCATTTTGAAATTGAGTAATGGAGCAGGACTTCTAGTAGTGCGTGGAATCGGAGAAGTGGCACCACCGAATGAAAACATCGAAGTGCATGGCCGATTATTTCCGAGCCAGATAGAGGATCGAGTAGTCGGCTCTAAATTATCTTCTGAACTTTCTCGCATAGATTCAACAGTATTGTTAAGTAAAGTAGATTTTGATCTTTATGATGGTTATGTAATTGCAACTTCTGAAAACCCCGATTCGTCGATCGAGCGAGTACCGGCACCAAAACCTGTTGTTAAAGCTGCGGGCTATTACTGGCAGCACATTTCTTATGTTGTTATCTGGTGGCTGATGGCACTTCTAGCTCTCTGCATGCCGTTATTTAAAAGAAGAAGTGAGTAGAGTATCGCCATGAATGGTGCATATATTCGCTTTAGAATCATGGCTTGGGTTGCCGGGGTAATGTCATTACTTCTTTGGTTTGTAGATATCCCAGTTAAGTACTTATTAAGCGTGCCTATTCTTGAAGATAAAATTGACTGGATTCCGATGGTGCACGGATACCAATTCCCAATTTACATCATTACGGTAATTGAACTTTCTTATAGATTGAAATGGGACGTGCTTAAGATCGTTAAGTTTATTCTTGCCGGAACACTTCCAGTTGCCTCGTTCTTGGCAGAGAAAAAAGTACGAGCAATCTATAATTCTAGTAATTAGTTATTTATTGGCTCAATTATGAAAAGAATTCGTAGCATTTTAAAATCTATTCTTTATCCGCTTTACGAGCGGAGATTATTTAAGAAATTGAATCTTGCTGAATCTCCAAAACATGTGGGCGTAATCCTTGATGGAAATCGTAGATGGGCAAAAAATAATTTAGCGTCTTCTAGGTCAGGGCATGAAGCTGGTGCTCGCAAAATTGCAGAAATGCTAATATGGTGCGAAGAAGTTAATGTCGATGTAGTAACTTTGTGGTTATTATCTACCGAAAATTTAAATCGTGAAAAAAATGAATTAAATGCGCTTTGTGAAGTTATCGCTGAGACTGTCGAAGCGCTCTCCAAGCAAGGTAAATGGAATTTAGTTTTAATGGGTTCTGTGGATCTGCTTCCAACCTGGCTAGTTGATAGGTTGAATAAATCAATTGATTCAAATAAAGGGAAAAAGAAATTAACGGTCAATCTTGCCATTGGATATGGGGGACGCCAAGAAATTTCAGATGCAGTCAAGGCAATGCTAGAACAGCACCTAAGTAGCGGAGACTCACTTAAAGATGTCGTTGATAGATTAGACATTGAAGAAATTTCAAAATATTTGTACACCGCTGGACAGCCTGATCCAGATTTAGTCATTAGAACTTCAGGGGAGCAAAGGCTCTCCGGATTTTTGTTGTGGCAAAGTGCACACTCAGAGTTCTATTTTTGTGAAGCTTTTTGGCCTGATTTTCGAAAACTGGATTTCTTGCGTGCATTGCGTTCATACGCAGCCCGCCACCGTCGCTTCGGAAGTTAACATCAGATTAAGTGTCAGCGTGTCGCAGTAAACCCACTCCTTAACTATTCTAAATTTTGCACTACCTACTACAAAACAGAATAGGAAGTGCCGGTGTCGGCGAAGTCTGTTAACAAAATAAAGACTTATATTTTAGATACCAGCGTCCTTTTGGCGGACCCTTCAGCACTCACTAGATTTGCAGAACATCAAGTTGTTTTACCTATTGCAGTGATTGGCGAATTAGAAAGTAAGCGTGACCATCCTGAACTTGGATATTTCGCAAGAGCGGCATTGAGATTATTAGATGACATCAGGGTAGAAAATGGTCGGCTTGATAAGCCAATGGTTATTACTCCAGAAGGTGGAACTCTTTCAGTTGAGTTAAATCACTCTGATTCAAGTTCGTTGCCTCCAGGATTTTTCCGTGATGGAAGTAATGATTCAAGAATTCTTTCAGTCGCAAAAAATTTGATTGCCGATGGTCGTGATGTTGTCTTAGTTACAAAAGACTTACCTTTGCGGGTTAAGGCTTCTGCTATTGGAATCGAAGCTGAGGAGTACCGTGCCGAACTTGCCATAAGTAGTGGCTGGACCGGAATGGTAGAACTTCAAGTTTCAGCTGCCCTTATTGATGCCCTTTATGAAAATGAAAGAACACCTTGTCCTGAGGCTAAAGATTTGCCAGTTCACACCGGCGTAGTGCTTTCATCGGAACGAGGGAGCGCACTCGCTCGAGTAATGCCAGATAAACAGTTGCGATTGGTTCGTGGAGATCGCGAAGCATTTGGCGTTCACGGAAGAAGTGCCGAACAAAGAATTGCACTAGATCTCTTACTTGATAATGAAGTTGGAATTGTGTCACTCGGTGGGCGCGCAGGTACTGGTAAAAGCGCGCTGGCACTTTGTGCTGGATTAGAAGCGGTCCTTGAGCGTCGGCTACATAAAAAAGTTGTGGTCTTTCGCCCGCTGTATCCAGTTGGGGGACAGGAACTCGGCTATCTCCCAGGAAGTGAAGGCGAGAAGATGTCGCCGTGGGCTCAAGCCGTCTTTGACACTCTTGGAGCATTAGTGAGTCAAAGTGCAATCGATGAAGTTGTGCATCGTGGATTAATTGAAGTTTTGCCATTAACTCACATTCGCGGTCGCTCGCTCCACGATTCATTTGTAATTGTGGATGAAGCACAATCATTAGAGCGAGGTGTTCTGTTAACTGTACTTTCGAGAATTGGACAGAACTCTCGAGTTATTCTCACTCACGATGTTGCTCAGCGCGATAATTTGCGAGTTGGAAGATTTGACGGAGTTGTTGCTGTGATCGAAGCCCTCAAAGGTCATCCACTTTTTGCACATATAACTCTGGTAAGAAGTGAACGTTCTGCAATTGCTGCACTTGTTACCGAAATGTTAGAAACCCCAGTTCAGTAATTACAGCAGTTAATTGGTATAGTTAGTTATCCGAGTTAGCTAAGTCAGATTTTGAAAGCAGTAAATTTAGATGCCAAATTCATTAAAAAAGCCACATGATTTAGAGCGCGCTTATAAGTTTTTGCTCGCGATGAATTTCCTCTTTGCGCTGCTAATTATTTCTTGGATTCCACGACTTTCAGAAATCAAGAAGCTACTCGGATTAAACAATGAAGTATTTGGTTCCCTTTTAGGGCTGGGATCCGTTGGGTCATTAGTGGCATATGGAAGTTCCGGCTATGTAATTGAAAAGTTTGGATCAAGAACAGTTAGCAATATCTCAATATTTTTAATGTCGGTAAGTTATGCAAGTCTCACTTGGACTCATAACATTGCAATCTTTGCACTAATAAATTTCTTTGCCGCCGTAGGGGGGTCTTTCTTACATATTTCACTTTTAGGCGTTCAAACGGCGATTCAAAAAGAAATTGGCCGCCCAATAATCCCAAAGATGCACGGGTCATTTAATATCGGATTTTTAATTGTGATGGTTATTGGTGGAATCGTTTCTCCATTTGTATCCGTTAGAACTCACTTAACGGCTGTATCTATTATTTTGGCACCTATATTTTTCTACTGTGCAAATCAAGTTCCCTCATCTCGAGATTTCGCAATCGGTGAAAAACCTCATCTCGGATTAAAATTTGTAAAAGAATTAATTCCACGCACTCAATTAGAGTGGTTAATTAGCTTGGGCTTGATTTGCTCTACAGTTATTGAAATCTCTACGAATGACTGGATGGCGATTTTTGCTCGCGAAACATTAAATATTCCAGCAGGACCACATGTGATTTACTTTATTTTATTCTCCCTGGCAATGATTATTGCAAGATGGAAATTTGCCCCAATGTTAAAACGGTTTGGCCCAGTTAATTTGATTCATTACGGATCAATATTTGGTGCGCTCGGATATGCATTCGGAATTTACGGAGCATTCTTAATTGTTGATTCTTCGCCGTGGTTGGCATTTGTCGCCACAGGTTTAGGTGTATTAATTGGTGGGTTTGGAATTGGTGGGATTCAAGCAATCTTCATCAAGGTACTTGGTGATAAATCGGGTACTTCGTTAAATGTTGCCCTGGGTCGAGTTTATTTAGTCTTCACTATGTACTTGTTTGTGATTCGACTAATAATCTCATTTGTTGCCGAACGGGTATCAGTCGCCGCCGCCCTCCTTGTGCCGGCAGTGCTTTTACTCCTAACATTTAGGTTCGCTCATCTAGCGGATGAGGATAAGGATTTACTTAAGTAACTAACGTAAGGGGAGAATAAAGTGGAAAGAATCTGTTGGACGCTTCGAGTACATCCAGATCGGGTAAATGATTACCGCGAATCTCATGCAGCAATTCCAGATTATTACCGCCAAGCTTTAAGTGATGCAGGTTGGAAGAATTACTCGATTTACCTCATGCCCGATGGTTTGGTAATCGGATATGTTGAATCCGAGAATTGGGATGAGTCCCGCAAGACGATGTGGGCCCGCAAGGACGTACATGAGCGATACAGCGCCGAGATCGGCGACAAAATGAAGGGGGCTTTCATCTGGCCACCAGAGGGCCCACCAACTGATCACCTACAAATGCACCCTTGTGAAGAGCTGGTTTTCCGCCTGGATTAACTCCACTAATTTACAAAAGCGCAGGTGGAGGTCGGGTTGATTTTTGCGGGTGACCCGTTAGATAACGAAAACGTATCGATTTGTATTATTTTTGCGTAAGAGTATTGACCCGCACCCATGCCATGTATACCGTTCCTTAACACACAGATCTGAACTGTTTTAGTGACGTTTTTTGCTAAGGCGCAACTGGTATGACCAGTAAAACCAAAGCTACTAAAACGGAGATGTGATCAGCGGCCGATCCCTCGGCCTCGGAGATAGAGAGATAGGTGAAAATGAATAACAAGACAGCAAGCAAGAAATTCCGGGTCGGAATTCTTGCAGGTCTTTTGTCAGTCTCACTCGCAGGTATGGGTGTGCAGAGTGCACATGCTGTAACAAACCTTACCTTCGGTTCAATCAGCTGGTTCGCGCCAAACATTCAAAAAGTAGTTGATGAATGGAACGCAGCAAACCCAGATATCCAAATCAAAGTTGAGCCAATGCCTGATGGCAATGGACCAACAGTTACTTACTTGTCTTCAAAAGCATTAAGTGGCTCTGCTCCAGATATCTTCAACAACCTTGACGTATACGCTGATCAATTAGCAGACGTCGGATTTACCGAAGATCTAACTAAGTACTTTGGAACTGGCGCTGGAAAAGTAAAGCGTGCAGATTTCAATCAATCATTCCTAAGTTCATATGTGCCATTGAACTTCCCAGATCAAGTAACTGGTCTTCCAATTGCTGCCGATGCAACTGTTGTGTTTTACAACAAGAGCATCTTTAAGAAAGCTGGAATTCCTGCCCCTAAAAAGGGATGGACTTATGAAGAGTTCATGACAACTTGTAAGAAGATCAGCACATGGGGCGCCAAGCAGAAGCCACAAATTTGGGGACTTTCTGGTGGCCCAGGTGGCGGAGCTACCTCAATTTGGCAAGCTCAGTACAACCCAATGATCAATTCATTTGGTGCTTCTGTTTACAATCCAAAGACCAATACTTCACAAATCGGTTCAGCAAATGCGATCAAAGCATGGACCAAATTAGTCGAGCCTTGGCAAAACGGATGTATCCCTAAGTACTCAATCGCTTCAGGCAAGACCCCACCAACTTACGCTGGCGGACAATCAGCCATGGAGGTTTCAGTTCGTGCGCTACTTCCTTCCTATCTCGCAGCTCTAAAGGGCGATGTAGAAGTAGTAGAAATGCCTCGTGTTAACGGTGGAAAGCCTTATGTTGGTGGCGGAAGCTACGGACTTGGAATTGCCGCTAGCTCAAAGTACAAAGCAGAAGCTTGGAAGTTTATTGACTGGTTCTACTCAACTAAGACTGGTGGAATCAATACACTTCAAATGGCTTACGGCTTAGTACCACCTAATGATGCAGGTATCAAGAGTGGCGCATGGCGTTCACTTCCTGCACCTCCTAAGAACGTAGATGCATTTGGAAATGCAATCGCAGATTCATTTATTGCGCCAAAACTTCCAGGTCAATCAGGAACAGCACTAGACGATGCAATCTTGAAAGCTTTGCAATCAATCCTTCTAAAGAAGGTTTCAGTTGCAGACGCATTCAAAAAAGCAGAAGCTGCTGTAACAGTGTCTATCAAAAAGGAAGCAGTAAAGAAGTAAGTAAAAGAAAGTTCAGTGGGGCATTTATCTGCCCCACTGAATTACTTCACGAAATGAGAAACTAAGTTGGCAACGGGAGATTTCTAAATGGCAAGAAAACCGAAAGAAACGATTGGCCATGTTAAGCGATTAGATAAGAATGATAAATTTTGGCTGGGAATGTTTCTGATTCCAAATCTTTCGATGTATTTCCTGTTCATTTTGATTCCATCAGTGGTTGGAGTTTTATTAAGTTTTTGCGAATGGGATTTGTTACACCCAGTTAAATGGATCGGATTTGAGAATTATCGAAGAATTCCATCCGACGAAATGTTTAATCCATCTTTAATAATCAGTATTAAATTTTTGTTATTAGGAGTAGTCCCAACAATTTTTATTGGATTTTTAGTTGCAGCGTTAATAAATTGGAAAGCGCGCGGCATAGCAGCTATTCGAGTTTTATTTTTCTTACCATTAGTTTTATCTACTGCGGTGGCAGGAATTGTCTGGTCAGCAATTTTGCAACCAGAAACTGGCTTAATGAACGCCATGCTTAGTTTAATTGGCATTCCTGGGCCTATGTGGCTGACTGACTTCACGTGGGCACTGCCCGGAATGACAATCATCATTATTTGGTTATCACTCCCTCTTGTGATCATTTTGTATTTAGCTGGAATGCAAAGAATCTCTCCTGAAATCTTGGAAGCAGCAGCTCTCGATGGAGCAAATGTCTGGACCAGAGTTTGGCAAATAATCTTTCCATGTGTTTCATCAACAACGGCTCTAGTAATTGTTTTGGAAATTCTTGCATTTTTGGGATCTCCACTAGAGGTGGCATTAATCATGACTCAAGGTGGACCACTGGACGCAACAACTTCACTTGGCTACTACGCATATAAAGTTGCGTTTGATCAATTTGAAATTGGGTATTCAGCCGCCATTATTATGGTGCAATTCTTTTTCTTTTTAATTATTGCTTTGATAGTAATTGCAATTCGCAAAAAATTTAAGGCGGTAAGTAAATGAGTAATGACAAAGTGAAGAAGAAAGCATTCTGGACAAACAAGAGAGCATTTGACGCGATTCGCTATACAGCCATTATTGTTTTAGGCCTGCTAACCGTTTTGCCTATCATTTTCTTAGTCTCTGGTTCTTTTATGAGTATCGCAGATGCATCTTCTTATCCTCCAAAGTTGTTTCCACCAACACTTCATCCAGAGAATTATGCAAAAGCATTTGATTATTTAACTGGCCGTACAATTATTAATAGTTTTATATTTGTAATGGGAATTTTGTTATGTCAGTTAACTCTTTCTATGACAGCAGGCTTTGCCCTCGCTAAAATGCCGTTTAAGTATGCTTCTGCAGTTGTAGGCCTATTTGCAATACCAATGTTTTTGCCTACAAATGTTTCAGTAATTCCTTTGTATCTAGTTACATTTAAATTGCACTTGTTAAATACTTGGGGCGGAATGATTCTCCCAATTGTTGGGTCAACAGCATTTGGAACTTTGCTTTTTAGACAGTTCTTTGTGAATTTTCCAGATGGATTGGTCGATGCGGCTCGAATTGATGGCGCAAGTTGGCCAAGAGTCATGCTGCAAATTGTTGTGCCACTTTCAAAACCACCTATTGCCTCATACTCGGCGATCACCTTTTTGACAGCGTGGAATATGTACATTTGGCCTTTGTTGGTTGGAACGAAAGACACTTTTAGAGTTTTAACTGTCCAGTTAGCTCCAATAGTCCAAGGTGGAGGAGGCGTTTATTCTGAGGTCCCACCTAACGTTGCTTATGCTGCTGCATTCATAAGTTCGCTCCCAGTTATGGTCGTTTTCCTATTTGCACAACGTTGGTTTATTAATGCAATCGCAGGAACTGGTAACGATTCATAAGCTTCACCTATAGCCATCTTAAACAAGGAGTCATTAAATGTCTGAGCGCAAATTAGGTGTAGCAATTGTTGGCTGCGGTTTTATGGGACGCCGCCATTTGTTAGGTTTTGCAGCACTTCATAAAGCAGGTGTCTTAAAAGGTGAAGTAGTCGCACTTCTTGATATCAACAAAGAAGTTGCGGACAAAGTTGCTGACGAAGCATTTGAACTTCTTGGTAAGCGACCAGCTGTTTACACATCTTTAGATGAAATGATGAAGGACCCTGCTGTTGAAGCAATCGATATCGTTACCGATCCAAGAACACACCACACAATTGCAGTGCAAGCGATGGAAGCTGGACGCCATGTTTTGTGCGAGAAACCACTTTCATTAACAATTAAAACCGGGCAGATAATGCTAGATGCGGCAAAGCGCACAGGTATGACATTAGGAACTGCAGAGAATTATCGCCGTGGTGGGGCAAACCGAGTTGCACGCGCAGTTATTGAATCAGGCATGCTTGGCAAATTGCATTTAATGATTGAGATGTGGGCTGGCGGAGAT
>CAIUXE010000095.1 GCA_903902965.1 uncultured Actinomycetes bacterium | reverse complement strand
TTATCTTGGGAGCTAAAGCATCCTCAGGTTTAGAGATTACATATACCTCTCTTACTCCTTCAGTCTGCTACATCCTCTTCCCAACGCAAGGTGCAGCAGTTCAAAGTGTTACGCCAAAGCCAGCCGGAGATACTGCTCTGTGTACTGTGCAGGCTAGCCAACTCGGTGATGATCGATACAGCGCAGCAGCGCCTGTAACTCAATCATTTAATTGGCGCAAGGCGGCAATGAAGATCACTCTTACGGCTCCTACATCAATGCCTGCAGCTGGGCCGTATGTCTTTGTTGCTTCAACACTCTATGTTCAATCATCAATGAACAGTGGACTCACAAGTTTGGGTCATCTACTTACTGTTACATCGAATACCCCAACTATTTGTCGCGTTGATTCAAATGCACTCTGGGATCAAACCGGAGGTATTAAGAATAAAGCTCAAGTCACCGCGCTCAATAACGGAACATGTTCCATTACCTGGTATTTCGCAGGCACAGCCGATCGCGCTACAACATCCACCACATGGACTGGCACAGTCTCAGGCTTCCCAGTTGCAACATCAACCCTTATTGAACTTCAATCACTACAAAAGGTTATTGCTGCTGCAGGAAACACCATGTCTCTCAAGGGCCTAGATGGCGGCCGAGTGGTTGTTAACGCTTTTGTGAAGACACCAGATCCTAAGTTGATGGGTGTTGGTCAGTTAGCCCTCAATGACAGTGTCAGTGTTACTTCACTGACTCCAACGATTTGCGTTGTTGATGCCAGGACACTTTCTATGGGTACAACAAATCCATATACAGGAGTGACAATTAAGCCACTTGCCAAGGGCACATGCACGATTCGCTTTAGCTATGCCGGGGATGCCGGCATGAAGCGAACAGCATCTAGCGTGGATTGGTCTGCAACTGTCGGCTAAAGCTCGCTATGGCTTCACCCTTCTGCTGTGCTTATTTGTAGGTTTCCTACCTTCTGCATCTGCTGAAGTTGCCTTAGCGCCCCGTCTAGTCATTATCGATACAGGTATTGACTCCTCTATGCCTGTTTTCACTAACCACTTGGTGCAAGAGGTCTGCATTATGGATTGGTATACCTGCCCTAATGGAACAAACTTCCAAGAAGGACCAGGCACGGCAACTGTTGCAAGTTCAATAATTAATTTCAATGGATTTGATCATGGAACACAGATGGCAGCCATAGCAATGGGGGAGAATCCAAATCTGGAGTTCATATTCATCCGCATCATTGGCAATAACAGAAATGGCGCTCGGCTCACAGTCACAGAGAGTACGGTGATGAATGCTTTGGATTGGGTCAAGCTCAATGCCAAGACTTACAACATCAAAGCCGTTTCTATGTCACAGGGCCATCACAATTTGAAAACCGGAGTGAAATACTGCCCCTCCACTCCAATTTTTGAAAAAAAGATAGTCGATCTTAAGTATTTAGACATTCCAGTATTTCTCCCAACAGGTAACGCTGGCGACAAAAATCGAATTGATTGGCCTGCATGCATAGTTTCATCAGTTGCAGTTGGCGCGTTAAATAACAAAGATCAGATTGCTTCCTATTCAAACATGGATCGCAC
>CAIUXE010000094.1 GCA_903902965.1 uncultured Actinomycetes bacterium | reverse complement strand
TTGTTTATCCCAATGGGAGCAAGTCGTGCGATGCGAATTCAAGGTGCGTATATTTCAGAACGTGAAATTGAAGCGATCACTACTCACATTAAAGGCCAACGCGGAACGCAATATCGTGATGACGTAACGGTGGCAGCGACTATTCGCAAAGATGTTGATTCAGATATAGGTGATGATTTAGATTTATTATTGCAAGCAGTTGAATTAGTTGTTGGAACACAGTTCGGATCAACCTCGATGTTGCAACGTAAATTACGAGTCGGTTTTGCCAAGGCTGGACGATTGATGGATTTAATGGAAAGTCGCGGGATTGTTGGACCATCTGAAGGTTCAAAGGCACGGGATGTCCTAATAAAGGCGGACGATATCGCTGAGGTTTTGGCTTCACTCAGAAATTAACCCTTTGTTAAGAAAATCGCACCTTGTAATTGCATGGCGCTAAACCTTACTATTTACCACCTAGATTTCTTAGCTTCGTAACCCCCGAAGTAGGAGGTGGCACATGAGCACTGGCAGTATTGGTGAAGAAATTCGCACAGCGCGAAAAGGTGCTGACCTCACAATTGCAGAAGTTGCCGATCGTGCGAAATTAAGAGTTACAGTACTGCAAGCAATTGAAAATGATGATTTCTCTTTGTGTGGTGGAGATACATATGCGCGTGGACATTTAAAAGTTATCGCTGGAATTTTGAGAATAGATTCCAAATCTCTACTTGAACAATTTGATGAGAAGTTCGGCAAATTCGAAACGTCACTACTTGATCTTTCTGAAAAAGGAAAACGGAATCTTGAAAAACCATCAAAATCAACTAAAGCAAGTTGGAAAACGTTAGCGACAATCGCGGTTGCAGTCATAGCACTTGTGACAGTTGTGCAGATTTCTGGAAGTTCTCCAAAAAATGAAGTAGTAAGTGCAAACTCTGATAGTTCAACAGCACCTTCGACAGAACAACAGATACCGGCAACTGCGTCAGTTGAACCAGAAGCCAAAGTTGTCATCACCGGAATTAAAAGCTATTCATGGATATCAGTAAGTGATGCTGCCGGCAATTCGATTTTTACCGGCGAGGTCAGAAAAGGCGAATCAAAGGAGTTTACCGATCGGCAATTGCTTAGATTTGTGATCGGAAATGCTGGTGCTGTTACGCTGACCGTCAATGGTGAAGATCGTGGCATTCCGGGCAAAATCGGTGAAGTCGTGCGTCTGCAAGTTGCAGCCGATGACGCACCGGTTGCCGGCTAACCCTTTTTCAGCTGATACCGAATTTAAAGAGCAGAACTCATGAAAAAAGTTGCTTTAGTTACTTTAGGTTGCTCGCGTAATGAAACCGACTCAGAAGAGCTGGCTGCTCGTTTAGCTAATGATGGCTGGGAATTAGTTGCTAATGCCGAGGAAGCAGATGTCGCACTAATTAATACTTGTGGTTTTGTAGAAGCGGCGAAAAAGGATTCGATCGATGCAGTACTAGAGGCAAATTCATTAAAGCAGGGGAAGTCTAAGAAATTAAAAAAGGTTGTAGCAGTTGGTTGCATGGCCGAAAGATATGGAAAAGAATTAGAAGCGGCCCTTCCAGAAGCGGATGGAATTTTAGGATTCGATCATTACGCAGATATCTCAGCGCAGTTAAATAAAATTTTAAATGGGGAAAGCATTCAAGCTCATGCACCAAGTGATCGCCGCAAATTACTTCCCATCGCACCGGCAGAGCGCAAGCAACCTATAAGAAGTACCAAAATGGGTGAAGGTGAACGTGTTCTCAGAAAGCGATTGGATAACGCACCGGTAGCGCCATTAAAAATTGCAGCGGGATGCGATCGACGGTGCACATTTTGCGCTATTCCATTTTTCCGAGGAGCTTTCGTTTCGCGCACTCAGGATGAAATTATTAGTGAAGCTAAATGGTTGGCTGATAACGGAGTTAGTGAGATTTTTCTGGTTAGTGAGAACACGACTTCATATGGAAAAGATTTAGGAAATATAAGAGCTATGGAAGAGATGCTTCCGCAGTTGGCCGAGATCGATGGAATTTCACGGATCAGACTTTCATATCTGCAACCAGCAGAGATGAGGCCAACGTTGATAGATGCGATGACCTCAATTCCAAAAGTTGTTCCTTATTTTGATCTCTCCTTTCAGCATGCGAGCGCAAAAATTACAAGAAGTATGCGTAGGTTTGGTGACACCGATAAATTCTTAGATTTGATTGCTCAAATTAGGACCAAAGCGCCGCTTGCCGGAATTCGATCAAATTTTATTGTGGGATTCCCCGGCGAAGATGAAAGTGATTTCCAGGAACTACTTAAATTCCTTGGCCAAGCCAGATTGGATGCAATCGGAATATTCGGCTACAGCGATGAAGATGGCACCGAAGCAGAAACTTTGCCGGACAAACTAGATCAACGTGAAATCAGAAATCGAGTGGAGGAAGTTAACTCCCTTGTTGAACAATTACTAAGTGATCGGGCCAGCGAAAGAATTGGTGAAGAAGTTATTGTGCTTGTTGAAGATAGAGCCACCCAAGAAGGAAGAGCAGCGCATCAAGGGCCTGAAGTTGATGGCAGTACTTACTTATTGAATACGGCAGCCCCAGTAGGTTCATATGTAACGGCTCGGGTTGTGGCAACTGATGGAGCAGATTTACATGCAAATTAATTTGCCTAACGCATTAACCATCACGCGAATTGTTTTAATACCATTTTGCGTAATAGCTCTCTTTCATAACGGGGGAGGTGATTCAACTTGGCGCACCATTGCATGGGTGGGGTTTTTTCTAGTCGGTATGACTGATTTACTTGATGGGAAATTGGCACGTGCTAGAAATGAAATAACCGAACTTGGAAAATTCCTTGATCCAGTTGCCGATAAATTACTTATTGGCTCAGCAATGATAAGTGTTTCAATTTTGGGATATCTTCCATGGTGGATTACCGTAGTAATTCTGGGACGTGAATTAGCGGTCACCGTTTTGCGACTAATTGTTGTTAAGCGAAATGCTGGAAAAGTAATTCCAGCTAGTCGTGGCGGAAAAATTAAAACAACGATGCAAGGTTTTGCAACTGGATTTTATGTGCTGCCATTGAATAATGTTTTTTATACTCCACGAGACTTGTTTATGTATGCAACTATTGCGGTAACTTTGTATACCGGCGCGCAGTATTTTCAAGCTGCCCTTAAGAAGGATTAATGGAAATGAATGATGCAGATTTTATAGTTTCAGAGTTAACCAAACGTGGTGAAAGTATTGGCGTTGCAGAGTCGATTACCGGCGGGCATTTGTCAGGTGCGCTAATCGATATTGCTGGAGCATCAAATATTTTTGCCGGGGGAATCGTTGCTTATTCAAATCAATTGAAAATTAGTGATTTAAATGTTGCTCCTGAACTATTAGAGCAATTTGGGACGGTAAGTATTGAAGTAGCGAAAGCGATGGCATTAGGGGCGAAAGATAAATTTGCCGCGACCTGGGGTCTATCAACAACTGGGGTCGCCGGGCCTGGGCCGCACAACGGCCGAGAAGCGGGCACTGTCTGGATTGGGATTGCCGGACCTGGGGTGCTGACGGCCATTAATCCAGCCATTTCCAGTGATTTGAACCGAAATCAAGTTCGGAGCGAGAGCGTTGCAGGTGCGTTAATGGCATTTGCCCGTATTCTTAACCCTGGAACAAATTAGAGATACTTATCTAGCCGGTTACTACTTGATTGGAGGAGCTCAATGGTTTTATTACGCGCCCATTTAGGTGAAGCGTTACGTCGGGCTCGCCAAGAACAAGGTCGCACTTTGCGCCAAGTCTCAGCCGATGCTGCAGTCTCACTTGGGTATTTGTCTGAAGTAGAGCGCGGCCAAAAAGAACCATCATCTGAATTGCTTTCCGCAATTTGCATGGCTTTGGATCTACCACTTTCACGAGTTCTTACTGAAGTTGCACAATCGGTTTTAGTTGCCGAGCCAACTCGACTTACCGTCGTCGGAGTCGGTGGCGTTGCTGGCAAAAATGCAAAAGATATTGTCGACGCTGCCTAAAGGCGTTCGATGTTAACAAAACCAAAAACTAGCGGAACCCGTCAAGCATTACTTGATGGTGCGCGCATCGTTTTTGCAGAAGTTGGCGTTAGAAATGCAAATATGATTGAAATAGCAGATCGCAGCGAAGTTGCACGAGCAACTCTCTACAACCACTTCCGCGACAAAGATGAATTGATTGCCGCTCTAATCGAAGATGAGATTGAACGGATGCGCAATTTAATCACCAGCGCTCCAGATCGACGCGAAGTACTTTTCTTAATTGCCAACGACATTGCGCAAAATGCAGCGCTTCGAAAAGTTTTATCACTTGAACCACATTTGATTGCTGCCCTTGCTCAGATATCTGAAACTCCAATCTGGAACCAAGCGCGCAACATTTTGGCTACCTCTTTGCGGACAAGCTCGGTTGGCGCAGAGATCGCTTTGCGGTGGTGTATCTCGCAGTTTTTTGCCCCCATCGCCAGCGCAGATTTAGAAAGCTCCATCGCAGCCGTTGAGCGATCCCTCTGACCGACCCTCTTTGAAGCCCAGTTAAGAGTGGTTCCGGCGTGTCGTTGCAATTAGAACATCTGTTCGGATACCCTTCTCCACATAGGAACACCAACCAGGTGTTTACCCCCAGCGAGGTAGATCAAAGGCCGACCATGTCAGCCCTTATCTCTATCTTCAGCCAGGACAGCAGTTAGCCCCTACGAGCGAAAGGTCAACCAAAATGGCCCCTAAATCTGAATCCTCAAAATCTGAGGTCAATAAATTTGAAACAAATCCAGTAACCGATAAAGCAAAAGCCGAACGTGGCAAAGCTTTAGATACCGCACTTGCTCAAATCGAAAGACAGTACGGAAAAGGCTCAGTCATGAGAATGGG
>CAIUXE010000093.1 GCA_903902965.1 uncultured Actinomycetes bacterium | reverse complement strand
TGGCTTTTGTTTGAATCTCATGCCGATACCGTAGATGTGAACAATATGACGGTAAACCTTTTTATTGCAGAGGTAATTGATGGAAGGCTTTATGGAAGAGGAGCTTGCGACACTAAGGGAAGTGGAGCGAGCATGTTATGGGCTTTGCAGAGATATTCCCAAGCAGCAGATAAGCCAAATAACGTTGCGCTACTTTTCGTTACAGATGAGGAAATCTCCAAAACTGGAGCAAATTCATTTGTAGGAGTTCAATTACCACAGCTGCCTTGGAAACCGGTTGGGGTGATTGTTGGGGAACCGACAATGTGCAAAGTGATTGTTGCTCACAATGGGGTATTGCGATGGAAGATTAGAACTAAGGGATATGCAGCACACTCATCTAATCCAGCAAATGGAAGAAGTGCCATTTCTGCCATGGCAAAATTGATTTTGGAGTTTGAAAGAATTTATTGTGCAGAAACTAATGCCATTCACCCACTTACGGGAAGATCGGCCTGTTCCATAAATACAATTAATGGTGGAAGCGCAGTAAATATCATCCCTAGTAATTGTGAAATAGAGATAGATCGTCGAATCTTGCCTGGGGAGGATCCTTTGGAGGTTCGTAAATCGATACAAGCAGTTCTTGAAAGCATTACCTTAGCGGATTCTTCAATTGAGATAGAGACATCTGAACCATTTATAGATTTCCCACTTGACCCTCTCGGCAATGTCGAATTCGCAGCGCAAATTAGTAAGTCACTTGACTCCTTGGGTTTCGCAGATGAGCTCTTAGGAGTTGCATATGGAACGGATGCCTCCACCTACTCAATTGCTGGATTATCTGCTGTCGTGATTGGTCCCGGAAGTATTGATCAAGCACACACGAAAGATGAGTGGATCGAACTTCAAGAATTAGACAAAGCTGTAGTTATCTACGAACAGTTCATGAAAGCAAATTACAGATGAAATTTCAATTATGAGAATCGGAATCGTTGGATTTGGAAATATGGGATTTTCTCATGTTAGGCAAATTGATTATATTGAAGGTGCCGAAATTGCTGTGGTGGTTGAACCACATGTGGCTAATCTAGCGAAAGCAAGGGAATACTACGCAGGTAAAAAAGTAGATTTTTTCAGTGATTTAGAAACCGGATTACTTGATTCAAATGTAGATGCATGGATTGTTGCTTCCAGTACGAACTCTCACGTCGAAATAACTAACCGCCTTCTCGGGTCTGGATCTAAAGTACTTTTAGAAAAGCCCTTAGCAAATTCCTTTGCAGAAGCTCAGAATCTAAGTAGTTATGTGAAAAAAGATTCATCCAATTTAATGCTTGGTCATATTTTGCTTTGGAACCTTGAATTCGAAACATTGTTTGAAGAGGTTAAAAAACTTGGGAAAATAAATGCAATTAATTGCTCAAGACAACGCTCTGCGGATCATCGAGTAAATTATCCAGGTGAATCTCCATTTACATTAACGATGATTCACGATTTATATACAGTTTATAAAATATTAGATGGCCAGGTGCCGATCAAGTTTTCAGCGCAAGCACGTGATCATGCCGATGGCGGAGTTGATTGGGCTCAAGCGCAGATACTTTGGGCTGAGAATATCCTTGCCTCATTTACCGCAAATTTTCACATTCCAAATGGAACCGTAGGTGGTATTGATGAAATTTCAGTTTATGGAGATGGCTGGCTAGTAAATCTGATCTATGACAGTGGAGTTGTCTCAGTTACAACTGAAAAGGGCGCTCATCAGGTCAAAGTCCCGCTACCTGCGCTCAAAGGTGCCACAAACCACTTTGATCACGCCCTACGAAGAGAGCTTGAGCATTTCTTGAAAGTCATCCAAGGGGATACCAGTGTTCCGCTAGGAGCAAGATATGAAGATGCTTGCGAAATGCAGAAGTGGCTCGATAAATTGATTTTGCTTACTCAAACAAAAGGAGCAACAGATGTTAAGTCCTGAAAGCAGAATAAGCGATTTTCCATCAATGGCTAACCGGGTTTATTTAAATACTGCAGCTGAAGGAATACCACCGAAAGCTGTCTTAGACGCATTTAAAAAGTATGGTGAAGACAAGTTGATCGGCATGGATGGACGTTTGCTTCACCAAGAACAATGGGATCAGGCCAGAAGTAAAATTGGACAATTTATGGGACTCGAAAGTAGAGACATTGGAATTTGTTCATGCTCTTCTGAGGCATATAACTTGGCATATTTCGCTTTGCAACTTAAAAGCGGCGATGAAGTAATTATCAATGATTTAGATTTTCCAGCAGGTGCCACTCCTTGGATGAGTAACTCCTCTCAAGCGACTGTAAAAGTGTGGAGGAGTAGAGAAGGAATTTTAGATGTTGCTGATTTAGCTAAATTGCTAACTCCAAAAACAAAACTTGTGAATACTTCTTTAGTAAGTTTTTATAATGGGTTTCGCATCGATGTAAACGAACTTTCTGAAGTTATTCGTAAAAACTCAAATGCGATGCTCGCGGTGGATGTTACTCAAGCACTGGCTCGAATTCCATTAGATGTAAAGAAAGCTGACTTGATCATTAGTTCCACACATAAATGGCTACTCGCCTCACATGGTGGTGGATTAATTGGAGTTTCGCCTGAAAGAGCTGATGAGTGGAATGTTCCAGCAGGGGGTTGGTTCAATGTTGAGAATGCTTTTGATGATTCACGATTTGAAAAAGTTATAAATAAAAAAGGGGCAGATAGCTTCATGGTTGGAATGCCAAACTACCCAGCAATATATGCAATTAATGCGGCTTTAGGTTACATCTCTGGAATAGGAGTCCAAGAGATAGACGCACATTGTAAAAAGCTAGTAGAGCAATGTAGAAATGGCGTGTCCGAATTACCCGTTGAGTTACTTGGGCCTGCAAATCCAGTACTACCTTCGGGAATTATTGCGTTTAAACATTTAAAGTATGAAGAAATCAATAACGCATTACACGATGCAGGGATTCATGCAATGTCAAACGCTGGCCGGATTAGGGTTTCCATTCATGGATATAACAATGAAGATGACGTTAACAGATTTTTAGAAGTTTTAAGAAAAGTCGTCACTACTAATGTTGGCTGATAGTCATATTCATCTATTTGAAAATGGTTACCAAGATTCTGGCAAAAATACATTAGAAACTTACTTGCCATTAATTAAGGAGTTTTCCATAAGTCGCGCACTGGTAATTGGTTACGAGGGGGAACCATGGGCATCAGGGAACAACGCCTACATCGCAAATTTAAAGAAAAGTAATTCTTGGATATCTCCCGTAGCTTTCTTGAAGGCATCTGATCTGTCGTTAGAAAATCTTGAATCCCTAGCTGATCAAGGATTTGTCGGGATATCCCTATATCTATTCTCTAATGAAGATGTTGGAATATTGCAGAATATTGACGATGGAATCTGGCAATTGTTAGTTGATAAAAAATGGCTTATCAGTGTTAATTCTAAAGGAGACCATTGGTTACTCTGGATGGAAATTCTCAAAAGAAATCCAACTTTGACACTCTTGATTTCACATATTGGCTTAATAACAATTCCAACAAAATCGACCAGTGAGGATGAAATTGCAAATTCCCTAACCGCCATTGCATCCTTGATGAACTTTAGTAATGTTTACCTCAAGTTAAGTGGGTTTTATGCGCTTGAACCAAGTGACTCAGTACACGCTGACCAGCGGCTTGAGCCATACATTAGATACGTAGTAGAAAAATTTTCATCAGATAGATTGATTTGGGGTTCAGATTTTCCTTTATCTTTAGACAAAGTTTCATTTAGGCAAACTTTTGAAAACTTAAATTACATTGAACCACTAAAATTAGAGAATATTTTAGAAGATAACCTCCAAAGATTATTGCGCTAAGGGGATGAGGAAATAATGGAAAGAGTCTGTTTTCGAATGTTTATCAAGTTGGATCGAGTAGATGAGTACGAGGCGGAACACCAGCAAGTATGGCCAGAAGTCCTCGATGCACTAAGGAAATCTGGCTGGCATAACTATTCGATATTTTTAAATAAGAAAGATGGGTGCTTGATTACGTACTGTGAATTTGATGATTTTAAGAAATCTTTAGATTCAATTGCCCGCGAAGAAATCAGTTTAAAATGGCAAGCAAGAATGGTTGAATATTTCGTTCCAGTTCCAGGATTAAAGCCCGCAGATGCCTTCGATCAATTTGTGGAAGTCTTCCATCTAGCCTAAAAAGGCTATTTTTTAAGGCTCTAAACTGCGATAAACTCGCCACAAGAAGAGTCGCCTGGATCACCGCGTTACGAAAGTACCGAGGAAAGTCCGGACTCCGCAGAGCAAGGTGGTGGGTAACGCCCACCCGGGGCAACCCGCGGGATTAGTGCCACAGAAAATAAACCGCCGAGAAATCGGTAAGGGTGAAACGGTGGTGTAAGAGACCACCAGTGCGCGAAGCAATTTGCGTAGCTAGGTAAACCCCACCTGGAGCAAGATCAAACAGATAACGTTCGAGAGCTGCTCGCTCAAGTTATCGGGTAGGTTGCTTGATTCTGTAAGTGATTACAGAACTAGATGGATGGTGATTCTCGACAGAATCCGGCTTACAGGGCGACTCTTCTTAACACCATGTTGGCCTCGTGCGTAAATGTACGGGGCCAACTCCATTTCTACGCTTGGGCTGTTTTCTAAATTTCACCAAAACCTGTAAACAAATATCTAGAAATTAAGGGCGGAATTTGGGGCACTGGGGGCAAAAATTAGGACAACAGAATCAAGTTAACGATTTGTCCTTGTTTACATTGGGCTACGGTGTAGACGGTTGATCCGTTGCCCATTTCTGACACCTGACCCCATTTTCTGAGTGCAAACCACTTAAGGGTACCCCTTTGCAAAATTGCTTTCCATATTTTTTAAAGCAACGTAAACTCTTATTATGTTTTTCCGTAGCCCTGAAGATGTTCTTCGAGCATGGGAGGATTCATACGGATCACTTGATGAAAAATGGCGGAAAGAATTCCTCGATCATGAAGCGATGAAGCCCATTTTGAAG
>CAIUXE010000092.1 GCA_903902965.1 uncultured Actinomycetes bacterium | reverse complement strand
TTTATCATCGCGAAAACTCATGACTCGATAAACTTCCGAATCATCAACGGCATTTGCTTGCGAAATCCCGACCACACCTACACCGCTAATTGCTAAAGCTATTGAGATTAAGAAGGTACTGGCTGGTCTAATTCGCATGCTCAATTATCACCCCTAAAGGTGAGATTTTGGAAGGCGCAAAAGGGGTTTCCCTACTCTTTTACCGCTCCGGCAGTTAGTCCACTGACTAGGTAACGGTTAAAGAAGATGAAAATCAGCAGCATGGGGATGAGGGCGAAGAAAGAGCCCGCCATTAACTCATTCCAAAATGTTCGATACTCACCGATTAATTGGCCAATTCCTAATGAAACAGTTTTCTTTTCATCAGTGTTGATAAATACCATTGCGAAGGTGTACTCATTCCAACCAGCAATAAATGCGTAAATTGCAGAGGCGGCAACTCCGGGCAAAGAAAGCGGCAAAATCACGGATCTAAAGATTCTAGTTCTGCTTGCGCCATCGATTGCAGCAGCTTGATCTAGTTCCTTAGAGATCCCGCTGAAATATCCACGCATCATCCATGTGCAGAATGGAATTGTAAAGGAGATATAAATAATTACTAGCCCAGACAGATGATCGACCATTCCAAAGACCATAAATATTTTGTAGTAAGGAATGAGCAACATAATTGATGGGAAGAGTTGAGTTGCTAGAAGAAACGATAAGTAAAATCCACGACCTCTAAAATTAAAACGAGAGATGCCATATCCGGCAAAAGTTGAAACGCAAACAGAGAAAAAAGTAGCAGTAGAAACTACAACTAACGAATTTCGTAGATATGCAAAGAAGGGGTGGCTTACCCAAACTTGTCTAAATCCATCAAGGGTGGGGTGTGAAGGAAAAATTTCAGGCGGGGTGTTATAAATTACAGCTTCGCCTTTAAGCGAGGTAGAAATCATCCAAACAATTGGAATTATAATTAAAATAGTCATCAGCAATAAGATTGCATAAGAGGCAGTTCTAGTGACAATGGTATTTATTTTGACGTTGCTCATGGCACCGTCTTTCACTTTATTCTGTTTCATCGCGCAACACCTTATAATAAATAAAACTTACTGACATCAGAATTATCAAAACTATGACAGATTCTGCAGCAGCTTTACCAAAATTAAAATCAGTAAACGCTTGCATATAAATATCAATACTCACCACTTTAGTTGCGCCAGATGGCCCACCTGCGGTCATCAGCCAAATAACAGTGAAATGCTTAAACCACCATGCTGTTTCTAAAATTGCAGAGACCAAAATAATCGGAGTCAAAGCTGGGAAAGTTACATTTGTAAACTGTTGCCATTTATTGGCGCCATCAATAGAGGCTGCCTCATATCTTTCCTGCGGGATGCTCTTCATTCCAGCGAGCATCATCAACATAACGATTGGATAGCCTTTCCAGACGCAGACGAAAACCACTCCTGCGAAGGCCGTGCTTTCTTTTCCGAGTAAGTCATACTCCACTTTTGTCACAT
>CAIUXE010000091.1 GCA_903902965.1 uncultured Actinomycetes bacterium | reverse complement strand
CGAAGATCTGCATCAGCTTTGAAAGTTCCATCATCATTAGCTGCTTGCGACCACGGAATGTTTTTTGCAGTAGGAATGTGACCCGCGATCTGTCCACCTTCTTGTGGCAAATGAGCTGGTGCAAGTAATTCACCTTTGAATTCAGCAGGAGAGCGAACATCAACGATGTTTTTTACTCCGATTGAATTGATTACTTCATCGCGGAAAGCGCGAATTGAAAGGTCGCGCTCTTTTGCCACGTAACGAGTGGCTGTGCGATTTGGTGTTGCTGAAGTAAGGGCACGTCCATCGAGTTCCCACTTTTTGCGACCGCCATCAAGAATTCTTACATCAGCATGTCCATAAACTTTGAAATACCAATAAGCATATGTCGCAAACCAGTTGTTATTTCCACCATAAAGTACAACAGTCGAATCATTTGCGATTCCGTGCTTTGAAAGAAGAAGTTCAAATTTATCTTTAGAAACGATGTCGCGAATCACGCCATCTTGTAAGTCATTTCTCCAATGAAATGTGCTTGCTCCTTCTATATGGTTCTTTTCATATAAAGAAGTATCTTCATCTACTTCAACAAGAACTACTTTTGGGTTAGACAAGTTCCCTTGAACCCAATCAGCTGTTACTAACGCGGTTGAACGTGACATTATTTAACCTCCAAAGCTATTTTTGAATTACGTGGACTTGTTAAACGAACTCCCAGTAAATAGAACTGGCAACCTAAGCAATAATTGAATGCAAAGTTTAAAAATGCTGCGGCTAAAGCAAAAGCAACTGCGACAGAAAATACAGCAGAAGAGCCTACGAGAGATCCGATTAGTGCAACGATTGCAAATCCCAATCCAACTGCCTGTGCAAATTTCGGTGGGCGTACATCTTCAAAAATCGGATTTGATTTAAGACGTGGCTTCACCACTGTGCGAAAAATAATTGCATAAGGAGTGAATTGCGGTCCTCGGAATGCACCAATTGCAAAGACTGCTGCTTGCCACACGATTAATGCAGATGATTGCGTTAATAACGCTGCAGAAAAAACAATTGCAGTAATCAACGCGCTAAAGCGTGCACCGCGAGCATCAATCTGAATATCGGACTTCAACTTATTGGAAGTATTTGACATAATTCTCCTTGAATAATTTTGGGGGATAAAAATTAGCAAGCCGCTGACGCGGGCACACGACACTTAATGTGTTGGAAGAATTAACGGCAAAGCGAAGTAGAGATGCGACCATAATCAATGGTGCGACGCTTAGTGAGAATAGTCAGCGTGTATCTCTTGGAAAACATAGGTGAAGGTTACTTTTGATCCTTTAATTAAGCCACTTGCGAACTTGTTGCATCTACGCAATCTGAAGCAGGTTATCTCTCTGGCCAACGTAATGACCAGGTGGCATCTGTGTTTCGATCTACTCCCCAACAGCCATATTCAGCTAATTCTGGCTTCAAAAACCAGCGAGCGCCTTCGCGTCCAGAAACTACAAGGGCTGTAGCAAGCGCATCTGCAATGCCGCCATCAGGGCCAAAAACACTAGTAGCGCGCGCCCCGATCGCAATTAATCCATTTGCTGGATCAACGATGTGGGCACCACGCTCATAAGTTCCACTGCTTGCCACTGCGCCATTTGTAATTGGCAGTGCTGTTGCAATCGCATCCTTTTTTTCTGGATGCTGAATTCCAATCATCCAAGGTTTTTCGCCATTCGAAGTTAACATTCCCCCGCGCAAAGTTATATCTCCACCTGCATTTATATGCACATGCGAAATTCCGGCTGCAACAGCTTTATTCGCAATTTGATCTGCAGCCCAACCTTTTACATATCCGGATGGATCAAATCCGCCAAGCCTTGGATGCCATGGATCAAATGCACCTTCAGTTAAATCACGTGCTTCCTCGCAAAGTTTCCAAATCAATTGCATTCTTGCTGAAGCATTCTCTATTTTTAATTCACCACTTCTAATCTTTGTTACTTCGGAATCATTTTTAAATGTAGAAAAATCCCGATCAATTTCGTGCAAGAAAGAAACCGCCTCTTTCGAGACGGTTTCAATTTCACTAGTGGATTTAGATTCTTCATGAAATTCTAGGGATACAACCGTTCCCCAGACCTCTTCATGATGAATCATTTAGTCGTCTTCTCCCTCATCATCCCCGCCACCTTTTATGGAATGTCGGTTGCCTTTATTTGCATGTTCACCTTCGTCGTCTCCCTCGTCATCTCCGCCACCCTTAATGCTTGGTGGAGTTGAGATACTTGGTGATTTTGCTTTTAATGCTGGGGTGTTCGTAGCAACTTTTTTAGTTGCACCACTCTTGGTTGTATTGGCTACAGGTACAGATTTCGATTTTACTTTTGTTGTGGGCGTGCTTTGTGGAGAAGGATCAGGGGAGGTAAAAGCAACTGGTTGTTCGGATGTACTAGCCACAGGAGAAGCTGTGGTGGCTGGTGACATCAATCCTCCACCATTATTTGATACTGGTTGGAAAAATAAGAAAGCTGTTAGCACGCTACCTGCTGCTGCGATTAAAAATACTGTGCGTTTCATAATTTCATGGCTCCTTAGATATTTCTTAATGCTGCTGCGAGAGATGATTTCCAACCGTTTGTTGTGTAGGTAGCTCCACCAATTCGGGGAATGCCATCTGCAGATTGGGCTTGCAAAGTTAAATCAATCAACATCGGAATTGCCTGCTGTGAAATATAAGATGATCTGCGATCGCCACTTGGATATTGCAATCCGGTTGCATCGACAATCTGACCATTCTCAACAACGATCTCCACTTGCACTGGGCCCCAACGTGTTGAAATAACTGGTCCAGTAATGGTTTGAGATTTGCTCCCCGTTTTACTGGGCGCTGATGAGGGTGCAGGAGGCGATGTTGGAGTTTGTGAAGGTGATGGACTCTGCGAAGGCGCTTGCGATTGTGAAGGTGATGGCGATGCAGAGGGGGTTGGTTGTGAGTTAGTAGCTGTTGCATTTGCAGCATTTCCGCTATTTGTGGAACTCTGCTTGCTCTT
>CAIUXE010000090.1 GCA_903902965.1 uncultured Actinomycetes bacterium | reverse complement strand
GTAATTTCTTGTAATTTTACCCAAGTAGAATCAATCGAGCCATTTTCTACAATCACTACTTCAAAACTGTAGTTTTGCTCAGAATCAAAAACTCGCCCTAGTCGCCGCGATAATTCTTCAACGCAATCTTCTTCATTGTATGCGGGGATAATCACGCTTATAAGCTTCTTTTCCACTCTCAGTTTCCTTTGTTAAAAAAATCTAGGTACCACTTATGAGTTCTTCTAAGGCCCTCTGTTAATGTGATGTTTGAAACCCAACCTAACTCTTTACGGGCCTTACTACTATCTAAATGCTGATCAACAATTTCCGATTTTGCAGAATCCATTATTTTTGGCTCTACGTACCTTCCAGCGATTTCATCTGAAATTGCGCGGTATATATCTAGAACAGAGATTGGTTCGTCTCGTGAAAAGTTATATGCCTCCCCGGGAATACCTGCGGAAGTAACGGCGCCTGCCATATGCATGTAAGCATCAACGGCATCCTCGACATAGATGTAATCACGTATGAATTTTCCATTACTGCGAATAATCGGAACTTCTCCGGCGATTAAACTCTTAATTGTTCCTGGAACTATTCGACTCCAATTTAGATCGCCGCCGCCATAGATATTCCCGCATCTTGCAATTACTACTGGTAATCCATAAGTCTTGCCATATGACTGGGCAATTAAATCTGTACAGGATTTTGAAACATCATATGGGCCAACACCATGGAGTGGCATTTGCTCTGAATAAGGAAGGGTTTTGGCTGTTCCGTATGCTTTATCACTTGACGCCACCATAATGCTTTTTACAAGACCTTTAGAATTTCGTACTGATTCCATCACATTCCAAGTCCCTTGGATGTTGGAGGTAAATGTGTTTACGGGATCATTAAGGGCAGTCCCCACAATTGTTTGTGCTCCTAAATGGAAAATGTATTGGTTCTCTAAGTTTAAAACTGCACGATTTACTGCAACAGGGTCTGCTAAGTTGCCATTAACAACTGAAATCCTTGAGATATCTCCGCTTCTATACAACTCAGATGCTGGATCAGTGTCCAAGATGAGAGCGGTTACTGATGCTCCTTCATTGAGTAATCTGCGTACTAGCCAAGATCCAACAAGACCTGTTGCGCCAGTAACTAGTACTCGCTTGTTATGCCACGTTGTCATTTTCTAGCACTCCACGGTGCTTGGCCAGAATCCCATAATTCATTGAGAATGGTGAGTTCACGAAACGTATCCATTGGCTGCCAGAAGCCTTCATGGCGATAAGCCATTAATTGATTTTCTGATGCTAATGCTGCGAGAGGTTCATTCTCCAAAATTGAGTTTTCATCAAGATAATTAAAGATACTTTTGTTGAAAATAAAAAATCCAGCATTTATCCAGCCATCCGCCTGAGGTTTTTCTCTGAATTGGTTAACAACATTAGAGGTGCTCAAATCCAGGACCCCAAATCTTGAAACTGGTCTAACTGCAGTAATTGTTGCAATTTTTCCATGGGACTTATGAAAGTCAATTAGCTTCTTTAAATCTACATCTGCCAATCCATCCCC
>CAIUXE010000089.1 GCA_903902965.1 uncultured Actinomycetes bacterium | reverse complement strand
GCAAAGTTATTTGCTGCCGGACAGTTCCGAGAGTATTTGGAGCTTCATGGGTTGTCAGTTCAACTTACTGAAAGTTTGGCGGAGTTTTGGCACGCCAGAATCAGATCAGAAATTGGTTTTGCGAAGGAAGATAGCGCTGAACTATCGGATCTTTTAGATCAAGGTTATCGCGGGTCGCGTTACTCTTTTGGATATCCAGCCTGTCCAGATATCGAGCAACAAGTGGCTTTGTGTAAGTTGTTAGAACCAGAACGGATCGGCGTTGAACTTTCCGAAGAGTTCCAATTACATCCTGAACAATCTACTTCCGCGATCATCGTTCACCATCCTGAAGCGAAATATTTCAACGCAACGTGATTTTCCCCCAAGCTTTTTTCTTTGATATGGATGGACTTTCTGTCGACACAGAACCTATGTGGCTTGAAACAGAGGTTGAATTAGCAAATGAATACGGTGCAGAGTGGTCTTTAGCAGATCAAGCGCATTGCTTAGGTGGGCCGATGTCCAAAGTGGGAATTCACCTTGCGGAAAAAAGTAAACGACCAGATCTTGCAGAATGGTTTTCTGACGAGATGGTTCGCCGAATGGCTAAGCGTTGTGCTTTGGGCGTTGGATTTATGCCAGGTGTGGAAGTCTTGTTGGAAGAGATTTTAGATAAGGGAATTGCAGTTGGATTGGTATCGGCAAGTCCTCGTCCGATAGTTGATGCAGTATTGAACGGCTTGGGCAAAAATTATTATCAATTTTCGATATCTGCATCAGATGTAATTAGAAGCAAACCATTTCCTGACCCATATTTATTGGCTGCAGATAAAATAGATGTTGACATTAAGGAATGCATAGTCTTGGAAGATTCTGCGACTGGAGTTGCTTCTGCAACTGCGGCCGGAGCCTACGTTGTTGCCGTTCCACATTTAGTGCCAATCGATGCAGCACCACGTCGGATTGTCTTGAAAAGTTTGGAAAATGTTTCAGTCGCTCTTTTGAAAGATAAATTTAGTCGCTAGCGTTTACCGGTAACGGTGGGGGAGTTCCACCAAACTCAGGACAGATAGATTGATGATTACACCAATCGCATAACTTGCTTTTCTTAGGTTTCCATAAGTCTGTTTCATATGAGAGCTGAATATCAGACCAGATTGATAAAATCTTTCCTTCGGTTTTGATCAATTCAGCTTCGGTTGGTTCACTCATTAATCTATTTTTATCGCCAAGATAAAGTAGTTGTAATCTTTTAGGAATCTTCCCAAGAGTGCGCCAAAGTATTAGAGCATAGAACCGCATTTGGAATAAGGATTTTTCCTCATAACCGGCTCTTGGAGATTTTCCAGTCTTGTAATCCACAATTCGAATTTCACCAGTTGGTGCAATGTCCAATCTATCGATGTAACCGTGAATCATCGGACCATCTTCAAGTTGATACTCAACAAACTTTTCCAAATCAGTTGGATCAAAAGACTTGGGATCTTCAAGCTCAAAATACCGATCTACAAGTGAGTGAGCACTAATTAACCAGAGGTCTATATCAATATTGATAAACATTTCTTCTACACCAGCAGTATTTTCTTTCAACTGTTCCCAAATTCCAGGGAGCGAAGCGTGTGCTTGATCAGAAGATCTTTCTTGACGATCCAATCCAAATAAATGTTCTAAAACAGAATGCACCAAGGTGCCTTTCAACGCGTCTGCACTTGGTGGTTCCGGTAATTTATCTATGACCCTAAACCGGTAAAGCAAAGGACAATTCATGTAGTCATTTGCGCGGCTTGGCGAGAGGGTGTTTCGCCGGGAAGGTGAATTCATCCTAATTTCCTCCGCTCCCAGATAAGCCTAGAATAGATTCATGAGTGAAAATGGATTTATGGAAAGTAGTAGAAGTGGCCCATTGCGAGTGGGTGAGCGGATTCAATTGACGGACGCCAAAGGAAAATTGCATACGATCACTTTAACCGCCGGAGCCACATGGCAAGGACATAAGGGCCATATTTCCCATGATCAAATTATTGGATCTAGCGAAGGTTCTATTTTGCTCTCAACTCTAGGAGCACCTTATTTTTATCAAAGACCTCTGTTGGAAGATTTCGTTCTGTCTATGCCAAGAGGAGCGACGATTGTTTACCCAAAAGATGCAGCTGAGATTATTGCCTTTGGAGATATTCATAGTGGTGACCATGTTCTTGAAGCGGGTGTGGGTAGCGGAGCACTAACAATTTCGTTATTAAGGGCAGTTGGATCAAGCGGACGAGTCTTAAGTATCGAAAGGCGAGCCGATTTTGGAGAGATCGCAGCAAAAAACATTTCGCTCTTCTTTGGATCACCACATCCTGGTTGGGAATTACAGATCAATTCTTTTCAAGACGCGATCATTGAAGAAAAGTTCGACCGTGTAGTACTGGACATGTTGGCCCCGTGGGATTGCGTTGAGATTACCGCCCAAATATTGCGACCAGGTGGAGTTTTTATTGGTTACGTAACGACCACGACGCAGTTGTCTCGCTTGGTCGAAGCATTGCGTGCAAATACTTTGTTTACCGAACCCGAATCCTGGGAGAGCTTGCATCGTCCTTGGCATGTTGAATCACTTTCAGTTCGCCCAGAACATCGCATGATAAGTCACACTGGATTTTTAGTTCGGAGTAGAAGAGTTGCCGATGGCGTAAGCGCGATGCGTAAAAGAAGAAGGCCTTCAAAACCTGGTGAGGAAGATTTACTTGATCAAGAGTAGAGCGATAATTTCCCTACTCTTGAACAAAGTCGTTTTACAATGACTACTTAACGGTAGCGGTCATGATCTCCACGGTTGCTTTTGGAGCACCATCACCACTTCCATTGGCAGTTCCGTAAGCAGCAATAGATTTAATAATGTCTAAACCTTTAGTGATTTTTCCCCAAAGGTTGTAATTGGCTCCCAAAGTGGTGTCGTCGTAAACGAGAAAGAACTGACTTCCATTTGTATTTGGTCCTGAGTTAGCCATTGCAACTGAACCCGCAGGGTAATTGTTATCTACTTGTGCAGGTAAATTCTCATCCTTAAATGTGAAGTTGGGACCACCACCGCCGGTTCCAGTTGGATCACCACATTGCAGTACAAAAAGTCCTTGGGTAGTTAAACGATGGCAAATCGTTCCGTTATAGAAACCGCCTTTTGTTAAGAATGCCAATGTTGACACTGTGATTGGAGCCTTTGCAGCATCTGCTTCAATCACGATCTCGCCGCAATTAGTTTCAAAAGTGAAAGTATAAGTTTTTGCTGGCAAGACATCATTTGGGGCGCCAACGTCTTTGGCAGGCGAACCGACAGCCGAACTTGGTGTACACGGGCCACCAGTGGCTGGAGCGGGAGCATTTGCTGAAGCGGATTGTGAAGGCTCAGCAGACGCAGCGGGTGCTGCTTGATCGTCGGTAACTCCGGTTGTGGAGCAACCTGAAATCAATACGACAGAAAGAAATAAGGCCGCCAAGGCAGCTGGGGATTTTTTATTGATTCTATTTATCATATTTGTATTCTACCCAATTTATGGTGAATCGGTAACATACTCAATATGAATCCGGGTCGAAAAGATAAAGCCGAGCGACTCGTGAATCTCACGATGGCTTTACTCGAAACTCGACGCCCCCTCAGTAAAGATGAAATTTTCACAAACGTATCAGGCTATTCAGGAACGCCCGAAGCTATGGAGCGAATGTTCGAACGCGATAAAGACGATTTACGCGAATTGAATATCGAAGTATTGGTTGAAGCTAAAGATAAATATTTCGACGATGAAGTGGGATACCGGATAGCTAAAGTAAATTTTGAAATGCCAGAAACGGAATTTTCATCTTCAGAAATCTACTGGATCTCAGTTGCTGCAAACATTTGGAGAGGTGCAGCACTAGAAAATTTAGCACAAGATGCTTTTTTTAAAATTCAAAGTACTAACGCTGAATACCTGCCATTAGAACCTCTTTCCACAATGCCAATAATTCAAACGTCCGAACCAATCTTTTTTGCACTATGGAGTTCAATAAATCGAAAAGAGATGATTTCTTTCCGTTATAAGGGTATAGATGGCTTGATAATGGACCGAAATGTTGCACCACATTCCTTAGTTTCTAGACGTGGGCATTGGTATTTGATCGCAAAAGAAAATGAAACCGGAGATTTTAAGAGATTTAGGTTGAGTAGATTTCAAACGCAGCCAGAGATTTCCTCTGCTGAGAATGCATTTAGAATCTCAGATGATTATCGCGTTGCCGATTACATGGAAGAGATCTCAGAGATGATTGTTGAAGATGCTGAGATTTTGATCAAACCAGGATCTGGATCTGCGATACGAAAGTTAGGTAAATTCACTGAATTACCTTCACAGGATCCGGAGTGGAATCGAATTCAAGTCGAAGATGTGGATTTCGATTTACTGGTATATAACATTTTATGGTGTGGTCCAGATGTTAAAGTAATTAAACCAGATTACCTAGCTGTGGCTATTGTTGAATCTCTTTCAAAAGTTCTAAGTGAGCACAGCCCATTATGAAAAGAAATGAAAGCAGATTCGCACGAATTTTAAGAATGGTTCCTTTCTTAAATTCGCATCAGGGGATTGCAATTAAAGAGGCTTGCGAAATTTTTGGAGTAAACGAGCGAGACTTGATTGCTGATTTGAATTTGCTCTGGGTTTGCGGCTTACCCGGTTATAGCCATCTTGAACTTATTGATGTTCAGTTTGATGGGGGATACATATCAATTTCGAATGCTGATTCTATAGCTAAGCCTAGAAAATTAACATTTGAAGAAAGTTCAGCCCTTATAGTCGCTTTGAATTCGCTACTAACCAACGTTGATTCGGAAAGTAAAAAGCAAATCCTAAATCTAATATCTAAGTTGGTAAAAATTTCAGAGCGTGGAGATCAAAAGGTAAGTATCGATATTTCCAAATTATCTTCGCAAGTAGATCTAGGTCTAATAGATGAAGCCATTGAAAATCAATTACAACTCTCGATTGATTACTATTCACCAACTACAGACCAAATAACTACAAGAGAGATCGCACCACTTGAATACTTGGAAGATTCTTTAAGAATACGTTATCTCTATGCTTGGTGCTATTCAGCCAATGACTTTAGACAATTCAAAATCGAACGTATACATGCCGTAAGAAGTACTAATACAAAATCCAAGAGATTTGATCACATCTCTGGCACCAAGCAAACTGAACAAAAATACATTGAATTGCAGCTTAACGAAAAAGCTTTATGGTTTGCGGAAGAGTGGGGAATTCAAAACTTAGTGCGGAATCAATCCGATCAGGGTTTTGTTGGAACCGTTAAATTGCATAATCATGAATGGGCCATCAGGGCTGTTCTGGCGTTGTCTGGCCAGTTGAGAATCCCGTCTGATGTACTTTTGAGGCAAGAGATCGCAGAGCGGGCAGCGGCTTCACTCGCAAATTACTCCTCTTGAACCTATACTTCAGGTCGGACGCCATAGCCTTTTAACTGATCCAGGAGGATCTATGTTTCTCAGAGAACCTAGCCACATATTAATCCTCGTAATAGTTCTTGTTTTGCTTTTTGGCGCGAAACGCTTGCCTGACTCAGCTCGTGCCCTCGGTAAATCCATGAAGATTTTTAAAAATGAAGTTAAAGAATTAAACGCGGACAAACCCAAAGAAGAAGATAGTGATGGGGACAAGAAAAATAGTGGGGCTTAAGTAACTCTGCACGTTCTAAATACCACTCGCACCTAATTGAAAGCGAGAGCACTTTGAGTAACGACCGAATGTCGATAATTTCTCATTTGCAGGAATTTCGCAAGCGAGTTGTTTTGGCTGCAGCTGGAATAGTCGTCGGCTCGATCGTCGGTTGGTTTTCTTACGGAAAATTGATTACGACTTTATCTAAGCCAGTTTGTGGAGTCGCAAATAAAATTGCTGATTGCAACACATTATATATTTCCGGTGTATTAGGTCCATTGAATTTGCAAATAAAGATTGCAATGTTGGTTGGCGTAATACTTTCTGCACCATTTTGGTTGTATCAACTTTGGGCATTCGTAGCACCGGGGTTACATAAAAAAGAAAAGAAATGGTCAATCCTTTTCATTATCGCAGCAACTCCATTTTTTGCTACTGGAGTTACCCTGGGATATTACATTTTACCAGTCGCGATAAAAGTACTGCTTGGATTTACTCCGTCATCATTAGATAACCTGATTAAATTTGACGATTACTTGGATTTCGTAGTGCGCATCATGTTGATTTTTGGCTTAGCTTTTGAGTTGCCAGTCTTTTTAGTTGCTCTTAATATCGCTGGTGCCTTAACGGGTAAAGCAATTATTAAACCTTGGAGAGCTAGCGTCTTTGGTATCTTTCTTTTCACAGCAGCATTTACGCCTACGGGGGATCCAATCACGATGTTGGCTTTAGCGGCGCCGTTATGTGGTTTGTATTTCCTAGCGGGTGGAATAGCTTTATTAAACGATAGACGTCGAAACCGCAAAAAAAGCAAAACCGAGGAAGAGTAAATGCTAATTCTTTTTGCCAATCCCACTTCAGGTCGTGGGAAAGGCGCGAAAGTGCTTGCCATCGTCGAAACATTCCTAAAGGTGTCCAACCAAGAGTTCCGTTCCATCTCAACACCTTCAATGGAACAATCTTTGGAATTCCTTACTCAATCTATTTCAGAGTTTCCTGACGCAAAAATAGTAGTAATTGGGGGCGACGGGATGATTCACGCCGCCATCAACAACACCAATAAAAATGCCATTGGTCTAATACCTGCTGGCACCGGAAATGATTTTGCCCGTGCACTAGGTTTGTCTTTAGAAAACCCTATTCAAAATCTCAAAAACATAATTGACGCTAAAGGGGAATACATAGATTTAGGAAAGGTTGGAGAAGTTTATTTTGCAGCTATTTGTTCCACTGGTTTCGATTCTTTAGTCAACGAGCGAGCCAATAAAATGATGTGGCCGCGAGGGAGAATGAAATACAACATCGCAATGCTCCTTGAACTACCAAGATTCAAAGCACGGGAATATGAGATTATTGTAGATGGGAATCACATACACACGAAAGCGATGCTAATCGCGATTGCTAATGGTCTGTCCTATGGTGGTGGCATGAAAGTTTGCCCCGCAGCAGATATTCAGGATGGTTTGCTGGACATCATGATTCTAGCTCCGGTGCCTAAATTCGAATTCATTCGAATATTTCCATCTGTATTCAAAGGCTTGCATGTAAATCATCCCGCAGTTTCCATAATTCAAGGCCGTTCTATTCAAATCAGCGCAGAAGCCGTTGCATACGCTGATGGTGAACGAATTGGCGAACTTCCATTAGATGTTTCCATCTCACCAAGACAAATCAGAGTTCTCCGCTAATGGAAAATTCACCATCAGCTCGATTTGCAGCGAGCAAGAAGCGGGTTTCACATCCAGAGTTCCAACGCTTTGTCGCAAATCTTTCCTTTTCTCCTGATGATTTTCAGGTTGAAGCTTGTCACGCTCTCGAAGATGGTTTTGGGGTTTTAGTTGCAGCACCGACAGGTGCAGGGAAAACTGTAGTTGGAGAATTTGCCACATTTCTTGCGTACGAGCGAGGAAAGAAAGTTTTTTACACCACTCCGATTAAGGCTTTATCCAATCAGAAATATTCAGAGTTTGTTGAACGTTATGGCAGTGATCATGTGGGACTGCTGACTGGAGATGTTTCCGTAAATGGTGAAGCGCCTATCGTTGTAATGACGACTGAAGTCCTAAGGAACATGATCTATGCAGGATCTAATACGTTAGAGAATTTAGGCTTTGTTGTTCTTGATGAAGTCCACTTTTTAGGAGATAAGTTTAGAGGCGCCGTTTGGGAAGAGATCTTGATTCACCTCCCACAAGATATTCCAGTAATTTCGCTTTCAGCAACTGTTTCTAATGTTGAAGAGTTTGGCGAGTGGTTGTCTACCGTTAGAGGAGAGATTCGGGTCATTCTCAGTGAAACGAGGCCTGTCCCATTACATCAATATGTATTGCAAGGTAATGATTTTTTCCCACTTTTGGCTGAAGGAAGTTCTCCCAATAAAGACTTAGTCCGAATATCTCAAAATTATCAAAAAGTTTATCGAAATAGAGATATGCGCAATGAATATCGCCAACTTCCCCGAAGTGAAGTTGTAAATAAATTAGCAGAGCGAAATATGCTTCCGGCAATATTTTTCATTTTTAGTCGAGCCGCGTGTGACGCTGCCGTGAGATCTTGTTCAAAATTAGATTTAACTTCAAGTGAAGAAAAGATATTAATTCGCTCCCGAATAGAAGCACTGGCAAATGTAATCGCTCCTGAAGATCTGAGCGCATTGAATTTTGGCGAATGGTCAAAAGCGTTAGAACGTGGAATTGCTTCTCACCATGCTGGGTTAATTCCTCCTTTTAAGGAATTGACTGAAGAGCTTTTCCAATCTGGATACATTCGGGTTGTTTTTGCTACCGAAACATTAGCTTTAGGTATAAATATGCCAGCAAAAACTGTTGTGCTTGAGAAATTAACTAAGTGGAACGGTGAAGCGCATGTGGAAATTTCACCAGGGGAGTTCACGCAACTTACCGGTAGAGCCGGTAGGCGCGGTATTGATATTGAAGGTAATGCGGTAATTGTTTGGAGTCCAGAAGTTGATATTCCGAGTTTGGCTGGATTGGCTACAACAAGAACTTATCCTTTGAGATCCTCCTTTTATCCAACTTACAATATGGCAGTAAACCTACTTTCGACTTCCGGTAAAAATACTGCACGAGAACTATTGGCTTCGTCCTTTGCGCAATTTCAAGCTGATAGATCAGTGGTTGGAATAGCTAGACAAATTGCAAAGAATGAAAATGCGATTCGCGAAATTAATAAGGAGATTGACTGTCACTTAGGAGATTTCTCTTCCTATGCAGCGATCAGAAGAGAAATCAAGGAGTATGAGAAAAGTGAGCGCAACAAGAAAGCCTCCCTTCCGCAAGTGATTGAAACGCTAGGTGGCGTAAATAGAGGTGCAATCTTGGCGATCGGAGGTGGGCGCCGAAACGGAATTGCATTAGTCATTGAACGAGGTCACGAGTATGCAAGGCCGCTCGTTATCACCCTCGATAAGAGAGTGCATCGTTTAAGTCCAAATGATTGTCAATACGGCGTGAATGTAGTGGGCCAACTGAAAATTCCTGGAGGATTGAGTCATAAGAACGCAAAGGACAAAGCACAATGGTTAGATCTTTTTCGACAAAGTGGTGTTAAACGCAACGCTGCTGCCGAGGAAGAAGATGCAATCTTGATTGAATTGCGAGCTTCGATGAGGACACATCCTTGTCATGCCTGCAATGATCGTGAAGATCATGCGCGAATCTCTGAACGCTCTGATCGGATTGAGCGCGAGATTATCGATTTGCAAAAACGGGTTGAAAATCGAACACATGTAATCCCTAGAACTTTTGATCAAATCTGTTCTGTTTTATCTGAATTGAATTACATTGATGGAGAAGAGATAGCACCCGAGGGGAAAATGCTATCTAGTATCTACTCAGAATTTGACTTACTAGTTTCTGAATCCTTGCGTCAGAAAATTTGGAATGAACTAACTCCTGCAGAATTAGCATCAGTACTTTCAGCGATTATTTTTCAAGCACGTAACGACGATGAAGCCAAAATGAAGACTCCTAAAGGTTCTATCCTTGAAGCCACTAGGTCAATGGAACGGATTTGGTTTGCGATACACAGTTTAGAATCGAAAAATAGATTAGACACTATGAGACAACTTGATACTGGGCTGACTTGGGCAACTTACCGCTGGGCAAGCGGTGCCACCTTGAGTGAGGTTCTTGAAAATACTGATCTGACTGCAGGTGATTTTGTGCGACAGATGAAACAGTTACTGGATTTGTTGACCCAAATCTCTTCTTTATCGATTCCATTGTCTTTCGCTGCTAGCGAAGCGACAAAATTACTAAAACGCGGAGTAATCGCATACTCCAACCAAGTCTCATGACGCTCTTACTTCTAGATAGTGCATCGCTTTGGTACCGAGCGTTTTACGGACTACCGCAATCAATGGTTTCTCCTACTGGTCAGCCTGTAAATGCAATTAGAGGTTACTTAGATTCAGTCGCACGAATGGCCGTTACATATCAACCTGATCGTATAGTTGCTTGTTTAGATGGAGATTGGCGCCCAAGCTGGAGAACCGAATTAATTCCAGAGTACAAAGCGAATCGGATTGAAGAAGAATCTGACGACGGATTACTGAGCGAAGCCGCCGAAGAGCTAGAAATATTGGAAGCACAAGTACCGGTAATCATGGAAGTTTTAGATGCCATAGGCATTCCATTAATCGGAATCGATGATTACGAAGCTGATGACGTGATTGCTACTTTATCCGTACGTGAAACAGGGCCAACCTTTATTGTGACCGGCGATCGGGACCTCTTTCAACTTGTTGATGATAAGCGGAAAGTAAAAGTTGCATACATAGCTAAAGGCATTTCACAGCATGAGTTGGTTGATCTGAAGTGGATTAAGAATAAATATGAAATTCCCGGAGATCGTTACGCGTTATTTGCTACTTTCCGTGGTGATCCATCAGATGGTCTTCCTGGTGCGCGAGGCATAGGTCCTAAGGGTGCTGCAACAATTGCAAATAGTTTTGCGACTATTGAAGAGGTAATTTCCGCCGCTACCAATCTGAATCCTGCCTTGAGTGGCTCTTTGCAAAAAAAGATTCTCGAGAGCGCTGACTACCTGCGCAAAGCGGAGATTGTTGTGAAATGTGTTGAAGATCTTCGCTTACCTAAAGGCCCGTTTAATCTTCCAAAAAAGGTCCCAAATACAAAAGCCTTGGAAGTATTGGCCAAGAGTTGGGGAATTGAATCTTCAGTTAAACGTTTGCTAAGCGCTTTAGAAATCTAATCATGTTTGCATTTCTGTATGGAATTCTAGCGCAGATGGCTTTTGCACCAGTTGATATTTGGATCTTCTTTCCAATCGCTATTGCTCTAATAATTCGCCGAACACATAACAAACCATTTAAAACCAGGGCCTTTGACGGGTTTGTTTTTGCATTAGGTTTTACATTGCCGCTTTTGCATTGGTCGAGTGCGTACGTAGGCATTTGGCCTTGGTTAATTTTGAGTTTTGGCGAAGCGCTATTGATCGCCCCGTTCACATGGTTCTCAAATCAAAAAGGATGGAAATTACTTTTAATAGTGCCAAGCTCTTGGGTTGTATTGGAATGGCTTCGCGGAAATTATCCTTTTGGTGGTTTTGGGTGGGGGAGTGCTGGATTCATCGCAGTAAATACCCATTTCTCGCAAATTCTGTCACTTGGGGGTGTCCCACTTGCTTCTTTCACGGTGATTCTTTTGGGAGTTTCTTGCTATCTAATCTTCCTTAAATTTAATTTACGGTATTTTCCATTAATCCTTGTTGTATTTGCCAATATCTTGATTCCGAATCCTTCTCTTATCTCTGATGGCTCTGATACAAACTTAAAGATTGCGGCAGTGCAAGGAGCAGTTCCAAATTTAGGATTAGATTTCAACTCGCAACGAATGGCGGTCTTGAATAACCATCTTCAATTAACAAAGAATTGGAATACGCAAGCAAGCCGGTCTCCGAATTTTGAACCTGATCTCTTTATTTGGCCAGAGAATGCTTCGGATGTTAATCCTTTAACGGAGGCGAGAAAGCAAATCGCGGACGTAGTTAATTTTCTCGGCAAACCCTTAATTGTTGGCGGTGTCGGCGATAGTAATTCTCGCCCAACAAATCTTTCAATACTTTGGGAACCAAATAGTGATCCCACGTCCATTTATAGCAAAAGGCATCTAGCTCCATTTGGCGAAGTTATGCCTTTGCGATCATTGGCTGAATTTGTTTCACCCTTGGCAAAAAATGTAACTGATTTTCAATCGGGGGATAAGCCGATAATTTTCGAGGTAGCCCAATCAAAAATATTGCCAGTCATTTGTTTTGAGATACTTGATGACTCTTTACTCAGAGATAGTATAAAAAATTCAAATATGATTGTTGCGCAAACTAATAATGCGACTTTTGGTAAATCTGCAGAAAGTGACCAACAGTTACAAATCACTCAGGCTCGTGCTATTGAACTTGGTCGAAGCATCGTTGTAGTTTCAACAGTTGGAAATACCGCGTTAATAGATGACAACGGCAAGATCATTTCCATTTTGCCGAAGTATGATCCAGGAATTCTCTTTGGTGAAATAAATCTATCCAGTTCGAATACTTATGCCCTTTGGTTAAGTGCTTGGGTAGAGCAAGGCTGCTTTGCAGTGATTGTTATTTTATTGTTATCTGTTTTAAAGCGTAAATATTTCCGCCTTCCTTGACAATCCACCTTTGTGCACCAGAATTGCGACATCAGGTAATTACGTTTCTAGAGTCGAACTCATTTTGTTGATCAGAAACCCGTGCGCGTGGAGGTGGTTTAAGTGATTGTTACAGATATCTCGTTCACTCCTTATACATATCAAATGAATCGAATGATCGGGGACGTCAACCTTCCTGATGGTGCTAGCGAAGGAATGGAACTAGCTGTGTTTATACGCACAGATGAAGGAGTCACCGGTTGCTGTGTTGGAGTTGGCAGTGCGTCACAGACTCTGCCCGCTCTCGCCGATCTTGTTATCGGAACAGATCCCCGCTCCGTGCGAAGCTCCTGGAACCGCATGACAGCACGTGCATTTAAAAACGGCCTTCATGGTCCTATGGCAGCAGGCGTTTCCGCGATCGACCGTGCACTGTGGGACTTGCGGGCAAAGCTCCACGGAGTTCCACTTTGGAAAGAACTTGGCGGAAACGGAAAACCAGTACGCGCTTACGCAAGTGGTTTGGACTTTCCACTTAGCGATGAAGATCTGTACAAGTTTTACGCGGGACTTGCAGCGAAAGGCGTGACAGCCGGAAAGCTCAAAGTAGGACGTAACGCCGATGATGATGAGCGCCGCCTTCGGGTAATGATTGATGCTCTTAGTTCCAATGGTGGTCGTCCTGAGCTAATCATTGACGCTAACGAGTGGTGGTCACCGAAGCAGGCGATCCAAAGAGTCTCGCTTTTAGAAAAACACTTCGACTTTCTATGGGTTGAAGAACCGGTTGCTCGGCGCGATTTTGAAGGACTTCGGCGTGTTTCTGAGGGCGTACGTGCTCCGGTCGCTACAGGTGAGAATTTCACTGACCCGCAAGAGTTCGTGCCGCTATTTCAACATGGGGCGGCAGATGTCGTTCAAATCCAATCGGGCGTCTCGGGTTTTACGGGCGCGGGAATTGTGGCCGATATGGCTGCAGCTTTCGACCGCCCTGTTGTAACCGGCCCCGATGTCGGAAACAGCATCGCGCACCTTTCGTCTACGTGGAAGCACCATGTCATGATGGAAGTTTTCGAAATGGGAAGAGAATCTGCCCTAATCAATCCGATGGAAATTGAGGATGGACACATAGTTCTTAACCAAACTCCTGGTGCCGGAATCGAATTTGATGAAAAATATTTGGCAACTCATGCGCCATCTACGAAACCCATGAAGATGCTGGCAAATGTTTATGGACGCGCCGAAGATGCCGGCCTTATCGGATGATCGGACAAAAGATCCTCAGATAAATCCACTTGAACGTGCTCTCGTTTTGTTGACAAATCGCCCATATGTACCAGAATTGGGCGCAGTAGTAGATTAGAAATTCATCTGTCGGAAATTTTTTCTGAATTTTTTCCAAGTGGGGGATTAGATGGCAAAGGTTGGCCGCAAAGTTGGGTACTCCGAACGGAGAGCCAATCCTTTAGCTCGCTATTTAAATATTTTAGAAGGTAAAGCTTTTGCGTGGATTTTACTTATTCCAAGCCTGTTGCTCGTTTCACTTTTTATAATTTACCCGCTCTATCGAGGAATTTCATTAAGTCTCTCAGAATTAGAATTACTTAAAGGGCCTGATGCCAAGTTTATTGGGATCGACAATTTCCGCACACTTCTGCACGATCCAGCTGTCGCAAACGCAGCGAAGAACACTTTAAAGTACACAGTTGTTGGTCTAATTTCCCAAATGGCGTTGGGAATGGCAGCTGCGTTACTTTTAAGTCGAGAAAGTAAATTTATTTGGGCAGCTCGAATCGCGGTCATGCTTCCTTGGTTTATGCCGCCGGTCGTCACCGCCTATATGTGGCGTTTTATGTTAGATGCGCAATATGGAATCGTCACTATTTTAGTAAGCCATATCGGTATTGATATTGGTGGTCAAGGTATTTGGGCTAATCCGGATAAAGCCTTGTACGGCGTGCTCTTTGTTGAACTTTGGCGCTCATATCCATTTTTCACATTATTCATACTTGCGGGTATTCAAGGTATTCCGGCAGAGTTGCGTGAGTCAACGGCAATCGATGGTGCTTCATCCTTTCAACATTTTAGATACGTAATGTTGCCACTTTTAAAACCAGTTCTTTTCGTGTCAACGATTCTTGAAGCAATTAAATTGATTAACTCACCGACTTTGGTTTTGTTGATGACTGAAGGTGGCCCGGGGGATTCAACAATGGTTGTGCCTTTACTAGCTTTCAAAAAAGCGTATCAGGCTTACGATTTCGGCTATGCGTCTGCGATTTCGGTTGCAGTACTAATCGCGATTAGTGGTTTTGCAATGGTTTACATCCGCTCCGTTGGTTTCGGAAAGGAAAAATAATGGCTGTTTCCGGAAAATCTAAATACGCACCGAGTGCGATCGCAATTAACGTTGGTGTTGGATTATTAATTGCATTTGCCACGCTCCCATTGATTTGGACTGCATACACTTCAGTAAGACCAGAAATTGAAATCGTTAAACACCCTGCGGGTTTTATGTTTGGAAATTTGGGGTTTGATGCTTACCGCGAAGTTTGGAAGTACTCAGACTTCCCTCATCTTCTCGGAAATAGTGTTGTTGTAAGTTTTATGACAATGATCATGAGTTTGACTCTTGGAACTTTCGCTGGATATGCATTATCAAGGGCAACTTTTGGCGGAAAACAAGGAATTCTTTTGTTTTACATGTTGGTACGAGTAATCCCTGGCGTTTTACTTTTAATTCCAATCTATATTTTGATGCAAAAATTGAATTTGCTTGATACTAGATTTGGATTGGCTTTGGCTTACACAACCTTCACTTTGCCGGCAGCAATCTGGCTCATGAAAGGCTTTTTCGATGCGCTTCCAGTGGATTTGGAAAATGCCGCACGAATCGATGGATGTAGTCGTATGGGTGCTATGTGGCGCATCGTATTGCCGTTAGTGAGACCAGGAATGGCAGCCACCGGCACGTTGGTAGCCATTGAAGCTTGGAACGATGTCCTTTTTGCCTTGATGATCACCTCTAGCAATAGGGCCAGAACTTGGCCAGTGGGCATGAAACTTCTTATTGGGGAGTTCCAACTGCCTTGGGCCCAACTCACCGCTACCGCGATGATGAGCGTAATTCCAGTATTGATCGGTTTTGGTTTTGCTGGTCGGAAAATGGTTGCCGGTCTGACCGCAGGTGGCGTGAAAGAGTAAAGACCGGTTTAGCCAGAGGAAAACCTTGAATAACGGGTAAGTAACGATTTCCATATTTACCCGATTTTTCGTGGCTTTTGTCTTATAAATGATTGACTTTGTGGCTAACCACTGTGAAGGTATGCCTAGCCACGAAATGGGTCGCTGGTGGGTAAGACGTTACCTAAATTAAAGGAGTTTATGAATGGATTCGAACTCAGTTTCGCGTAGAAAGTTCATCGGCGTTGCCGGTGGAGTTGCTGCTAGTGCAGCAATCGGTGGACCAGCATCCGCCGCAACTAAAAAACCAGCTGCTAAAAAACCAGCGGTGAAAAAACCAGCTGCTGCACCTGTGGCAGTTAATAAGCCAGGTACTGGAGTAGTTAATTACTGGAACCATTTCACAGCCGCAGCAGAGCGTGCCGGATTTGAATCAGTAACTGCAGGATTTAAAAAAGCTTCCCCAAACATTGATCTAAAAGTAGAAACAATTCAGAATCCAGACTGGATGACTAAGTACATCAACGCTGTAATGTCAAAGAGTGGTCCAGATGCGATGATGGTTACTCAAGCTCGTTTGGCTGACATGGCTCGTATCGGTGGAATGGTTGATTTAAATGCACGTGCAAAAGCATGGCCAGATTTCAATGACAACCCTGCAACTGTTAACAATGCACTTGCGCTAAACGGTAGCCAATATGCGCTTCCAGTTTTTGCATTCATTGACTGGGGTTACTACCGTCCAGATTTCTTCGCAGCCAAAGGAATTAAGAAAGTTCCTACAACGCTAGAAGAGTTCCGCTTAGCCGCAATTGAATTAACCGATCCAACAAAGAAAATTTACGGATTTGGTTTACGTGGTGGAGCAGGTGGCGGTGGATTTATCACCAAATTGCTTCACGCTTACAACGGACCAATCATTGATCCAAAGACCCGCAAATCAACTTTGGAATTAGATGCTGCAGTAGACGCATTGCGTTTCTGGGTACGCCTAGGAACCAAAGACAAGTGCATCCCACCTACAGCAGCAAGTGATGGCTACGCCCAGTTCATGGGTTCATTTAAAGCTGGCGGAACTGCAATGGTTCTGCACCACACCGGTTCTTATGTAGAAATCACCACACCACTAAAGGCTGAAATCGAAGTTAAGACCTTCAACTATCCAAAGGGTCCTAAAGCTGAAATGACAAACGTTTCTCCATTAGGAAATGGTCTTTTCAAGGGAACCACAAATCCAGATGCTGGTTTTGAATGGATCTCATACTGGGCAAGCAAGAAAGCTCAAGTTGATTTCCTACAAGCAACTGGCTACTGGCCAACAGCTACTGGTGCTTCAGCAGATCCATTTATCAAGAACACTCCAGCTTTCCGTGTAGCAGAAAACGCACTGAAAATTGGTTGGACCTCATACACCTTCCCAGGTGTAGAGAACTGGGAGATCAACACAATTCTTCCAAACGTCCAGAAGGCACTCAACGAAACCATCACTCCAGAACAAGCAGCACGTAACATCTGGACTGAACTTCGGGACATCACAGATACCAAGTAATTAGCAGTAAATAGAAATAACGCTCAAACCTTTTGGTTTGGGCGTTATTTTTTTGATTATATTCAGGAGATAGAAGTTGCACAAGAAAATTTTCGAGTTAGAACATGAACTGCCAGTAACTCTTGATTGCGACGTCATAGTCGCCGGGGGAGGACCTGCCGGGTTTTCCGCTGCATTGAGTGCCGCACGTTCTGGGGCCTCTGTGACTTTAATTGAACTTGGTGGTGCATTAGGGGGCGTCTGGACTCAAGGCTTACTGTCATACATTTTGGACGCACATGGAAAATCTGGAATATTGGATGAGATAGTTGCAGAGTTGAAACTTGTTCAGGGTTACCTACACACGCCACATCCTCCAAATGGCACTTCATACATAGGGGACTCGGATTGGACCTATGACAGCGAAGCTATGAAATTCGTCCTAGAAAAATTAGTGACAAATGCAAATATTCATATCGAATACCATTCAAGAGTTGTAAATGCTTTTGTGAAAAACAAATCGATAACGCATGTTGTAATTGAAAATAATTCGGGGAGAAGTGCAATAGCCGCAAAGCAATTTATCGACGCTTCAGGAAATGGCGACCTTGGATTTTTTGCGGGTGCATCTTATGAAATTGGACATCCACAAAGTGGGGAAGTTCAGCCCGCAACTTTGGTAGCGATAATAAGTGGCTTTCCAGAAAACATGGAGAACACTTTGCAAGGAGATTTAAAGATTGCGTTACATCAAAAATTTGCTAAGTACGGATCCGAATTGTCATATCGAAGACCAGTATTTGTGCGATTGCCTCATCCAAATTTAGCTGCAGTTTTTTTAAATCATCAATACTCTGTTTCTCATGATGACAACACCGGCATTACTCGAGCAACTATCGAAGCTAGGGAAGAAGTCTTTAAAGCTATAGAGAACATCCGAAAAGATCCGGAATGGAGCCAGGCCCGGGTAGTCCAAACCGCCAACTTCATTGGTTTGCGCGAGGGACGACGCTTGAATGGTCTTTACCGTTTATCTGTTTCTGATCTACAAAATGGCGCGAAATTTGAAGACGCAATCTGTCTAGTCCATCTTCCAGTTGATCTGCATTCGGTCAATAAAGCGGCCGAAGAAGCTGCCGGTAAAAAAGAGACAACCTCATATAACGCTGGTTTAACTGCCAAGCCGTATCAAATCCCGGCCAGGTCATTAATCAGTGCCGATGTCGACAATTTAATGATGGCTGGACGTTGCGTTTCTGGCGATTTTTATGCTCATGCTTCATATCGGGTTACCGGAAATTCAGTACCTATGGGTGAAGCTGCCGGATTTATCGCTGCAAAATCTGTGGCTCAAAAAGTAACCCCAAGCCAATATTTAGAGCTTAATCCGGGCGCAATCACCGCTGAAATGGCAGGCCGCGGATACCTGCTTTAAACCCTAAATTAGGACCAAATATTGACCTTTTGAGCGTAGTATTACGCCGATAAGCAACATTATGTCAAGTAGAAAAGATCTAAATTAAGCCTGAACTACCCGGAAACCGATGTGGTCTCTACGCCGGAATTGATAGTTCATGCTCCGCGCTGTTGTCCGTAAATACCGTCCGTGTGGGCTGTAGAACGATCCGCCTCGCAGAACATACTCCTCTGGTAAATCTAGCTTTTCGCGACCATCTGAGCCGTTATATGGATAGGGCCGATATGCGCTTCCAACCATCTCCCAGACGTTCCCGGCTACATCCAAAAGGCCTTCCGGCGAAGCCCCATTTGGGTACGAACCCACTGCCTTAGTCCGGCCAGTTTTGTCGGACTGTCCGAAGTTGGCTAGCTCTTTGGTGGGCGGAGTATTTCCCCAAGGCCAAATCCGACCATCTTTCCCCCTGGCGGCTCGTTCCCATTGGGGTTCAGTTGGTAGAACGACTCCAGCCCAAGTACAAAATGCTTGAACATCTGCCCAATCAACATAAACCACCGGATGGTTCGCAATTTCTGGTGTCACCACTCCCTCGGGCCAATGTCCGGGCACCGGATAATTCGTAGCTTTCGTGAAAATTTCGTACTGTGCATTTGTAACTGCAGTTTTAGAGATTTGATATTTATCCAAAAATAGTTTGTGTTGCGGAAGTTCATTGTCGAAATCAGCCGGACGATTAGCGCCGTGCTTAGAAACACCGAAATACTCGGGATCAGGTAACTCCTTATCGGTTTGTGTGTAGCCACTCCCCATCAGAAATTTCCCCGAGGGTATTTTTTGCCACTCGAAATCAATTCCGCAATCTTTCTTTATTACCGAAAAATTTTTAGTTACAACTCGGAAACCAATGTAGATATCTCTAGCAGTTGGATAAATCGAATGCCGATCTGCGCAACGAATATTTTTTGCTGCGCTTAAATAATTTCCACCCCGAACAACTCTTGCTCCCCAAATATTTACATCTTCGCGTCCGTCATTTGAATTGTATGGATACTCCCGATGTATTGATGATGTCCACTCCCAAACATTTCCAGCAAGATCCAAAACTCCAAATATCGACGCCCCTGATTTATGAATTCCAACTTCATTTGTATCTCCAATTGCATTTCCAAAATTTGCATGTTCGTTCAATGGCTCTTCGTCTCCCCACGGAAATAATCGACCATCGCTACCTCGCGCACTTTTTTCCCACTGTGCCTCACTTGGCAAAGCTGCTCCACACCATTTGGCAAACGCATTTGCATCGTCCCAATCAATATAAGTGACTGGGTGTTCTCTTTTCTTTGGTGGAACTACTCCCCCGATCCAATGACCAGGTTTTTTATATCCGGTACTCGCAACAAATTTTTCATACTGCGCATTTGTAATTGGTTTTGCACTGATGAAAAACTCTTCAAGATCAATCTGGTGTTGGGGCGATTCATCAGGATAAGAAATGACCGGTTCAATCGGATTACTTCCCATGAGAAATTCTCCAGCCGGAATTTCGACCCAATCAAAGGAGATCTTTGTTCTATCCGCACTTTGCGACATATTCAGATCTCCCTTCATCAACTAAACGGAATTTACTTAACTCTGAATTGCCAACTCTTCCGGTCTCGGGCATGAACAAATCAAATTACGATCACCATGCACTCCATCTATTCGACCAACTGGAGGCCAATACTTATTTGGCAAATCTATTGGTTCACTTGGTTCGGATTCTTTGTCTGGAAGACCATTTGGGAATCCACCGATCTCACGTGAGTAAGCGTGATTCCACTCCCCCAGAAGAGATTGCGCAGTATGCGGAGCTGAACGCAATGGAGATTGTTCAATCGTCATCTTTCCATCGATTACTTGTTGAATCTCGGCTCTGATTGAAAGCATCGCATTGATGAATCTATTTAATTCCACAAGATCTTCTGACTCAGTTGGCTCAATCATTAATGTTCCAGCAACAGGGAAAGAGACTGTAGGTGCATGGAAACCATGATCCATTAATCGTTTTGCGACATCATCCACACTTACTCCGCTGACCTTAGTTAACGGACGCAAATCAATAATGCACTCATGTGCTATCAAATCTGATTTACCCCGATAGAGAACTGGGTAAGCATGGTTCAAAGATTTTGCCAAATAATTTGCAGAGACAATTGCAATGCTTGTGGCGTTCTTCAATCCCTCAGCACTCATTAATCGGATGTAAGCCCATGGAATATTCAAAATTCCAGCAGACCCAAATGGTGCGCCACTAATTGGTCCAACTCCAGTATCCGGACCGGCAGTTGAATCCAATGGATGTGACGGCAAGTAAGGAGCCAAATGTGCACGAACCCCGACTGGACCTACACCTGGTCCTCCCCCGCCATGAGGAATACAAAAAGTTTTGTGGAGATTTAAATGTGAAACGTCAGCACCGAATTTTCCGGGTTTAGCTAAACCAACTAACGCATTTAGATTTGCACCGTCCACATAAACCTGACCACCGGCGTCGTGGACTGCCGCGCAAATCTCTCCAATAGCTTCTTCAAAAACCCCATGAGTTGATGGATAAGTAACCATCAATGCTGCCAATGAATCTTTGTAAGTTGCAATTTTTGCTTTCAAGTCCGCAAGATCGACGTTACCTAATTCGTCGCAGGCTATAACGACGACTTTCATTCCTGCCATCACAGCACTCGCTGCATTTGTTCCATGAGCACTAGAAGGAATCAAGCAAATATCTCTGGCGGTATTCCCTTGCGTTAAATGATATTTACGAATTGCAAGTAAGCCCGCAAACTCACCTTGGCTTCCAGCATTTGGTTGCAATGAAATCGCATCGTATCCAGTGATCTCACACAACCATTTTTGTAAATCAGAGATTATTGAACGCGTACCTTTGCTTTGGTCAGCGGGAGCGAATGGATGCAAGTTGGCAAATTCTGGCCAAGTTATTGATTCCATCTCTGTTGCTGCATTTAATTTCATCGTGCAAGAACCTAAGGGAATCATTGTTCGATCTAATGCAAGATCTTTGTCGGCTAGAGTTCGCAAATATCTCATCATCGAAGTTTCAGAACGCTTGCTAGTGAAAATCTTGTTTGTGAGATACGGAGTAGTTCTTAAAAAATCCTCGGCAAAGGTTTCATCAATGACATCTTGCAACTGTTCAAGAGATTCATGATTCTGCGCTTTTAATTCCAGAGCTACTGAAAGCTTTATCAAATCTTCAATCGTTGTACTTTCGTCGAGCGAGATTGAAATTGATTCCGAGCTACGGAGAAAGATATTTACTCCAGCACTTAACGCCTTGCTAACTAGTGATTGTGCATGGGTACCTGACTCAGCTTGCACAGTAAATGTGTCGAAATATGATTGAGTAATTACGGAGTAACCACTCGCTTTGAAATTAGAAATCAACAAAGCGGTGTAAAAATGCACTCGCTCGGCTATTGCTTCTAAACCGCGCGGGCCGTGCCACATCGCATACAAAGCTGAGATGTTTGCTAACAAAACCTGTGCGGTACAAATATTGCTAGTAGCTTTCTCGCGCCTGATGTGTTGCTCTCTTGTTTGCAAAGCTAAGCGATAAGCGCGAGCACCATTTGCATCAACGCTCTCGCCAACTAATCTGCCCGGCATTGTTCGTTCTAATCCACTCCGTACTGCAAGGAATCCGGCATGAGGACCGCCAAATCCCATCGGAACACCAAATCTTTGCGCCGATCCAACTGCTGCATCAAACCCCCACTCCCCCGGTGCTTTGAGCAGTGTTAAAGCCAATAAATCTGTTGCTGCGATTGCTAAACCACCATGTTCTTTTATTTCGGCAATAGCGCGAGCCGGATTACGCAGAGCGCCAGTACTTCCGGGATAACTAATAAGTAGGCCAAAACCACGTGGAATTGGTTGTGCGATATCAATCAATTCGATTTTAATTCCCAGCGGCAATGCTCGGGTTTCGATCACAGCGATCGTTTGCGGGTGCGTGTCCCGATCAATCAAAAACGGCGCTTTGTCTTCACCCGTCCAACTTCTTCTGGCTATTCCCATAGCTTCAGCCGCGGCCGTTGGTTCATCAAGCATTGAAGCATT
>CAIUXE010000088.1 GCA_903902965.1 uncultured Actinomycetes bacterium | reverse complement strand
CCGAGTTATTTCACATCCGATCTCAGCTGATCAATCAATTTTGGGATTAGCGAATGAATTAGCAACCGCTAACCCCGCACCACATGCGGTGGTGATTTCACTGCCCGATCTTGAAATAGTTTCCGCATCTCCTGAACTTTTTATTAAACGTTATGGCGATGATTTAATGAGCAGTCCAATCAAAGGTACCGGCAAAAACGAAGAAGATATCTTGGAAAAAGACAAGGCCGAAAACATCATGATTGTGGATCTGGTTCGACATGACCTCAGCCAAATCTGCGAAATGGGTTCAATTCAAGTTCCAAGATTAATGGGAGTGGAAAAACATCCGGGCCTGGTGCATTTAGTTTCTGATGTGAATGGAAAATTACTTTCGAATACTTCCTGGGCTCAAATATTTGCGGCAATGTCACCGGCGGGATCGGTAAGCGGAGCACCGAAAATTGCAGCGCTAAGAATTATTAAAGAGTTAGAACCTGTTGAACGCGGTCCTTACTGTGGTGGCATCGGTTGGATCATGGGGGACAAGTGTGAAGTGGCCGTGGGTATCCGCACTTTTTGGCGAGATTTCAAAAGCAACCAGATATATTTTGGAACCGGAGCTGGCATAACTTGGGGATCGGACCCACTTAAGGAATGGAATGAAACCGTTTTGAAAGCTAATCGATTAATCCAAATAGCCGGAGGTCAGATGTGATTTGGCTTAACGATCGATTGGTTTCAGTTCAAGAGGCAGTAATTCCCGTTAGTGATCGTTCTTTTTTACTTGGAGAAGGCGTCTTCGAAACTATCCGCACCCAAAATGGAAAAAGCGTTGCATTAGATCGACATCTGAAACGGTTGCGCAAAGGAGCAACAGTTTTGGAAATAAATATCCCTAAAGATGATTTTATTCAATCGGCTGTGAGTGAAGTATTAAATGCCACTAAGGAAATTTCAACTGGCCGAATGCGGATCACGATTTCAGGATCTGGAAATTTGGTAGTAACTCATGCTTCCTACACTCCTTGGAGTGAGCCTGCGGGAGTTGTTACTTATCCTTTTCCACTTAATGAGCGATCACTACTTGCAAATGTTAAATCAACTTCGTATGCAACATCTTTGAGTGCACATAAATATGCAACCGCCAGAAATGCAGAAGACGCAATCCTTTTCGGGACCAAAGGTCAATTAGCCGAAGCAAGTACTGCAAATATTTTTCTTTTGCTTGGAAATAAACTACTTACTCCAAATTTAGATTCTGGAGCATTGCCTGGGATCACTCGGGAATTAATGCTGGAGTGGGGATTGGCGCAGGAAGCCGAACTAAATTTCGATGACTTGGCAAAAGCTGAAGGAGCTTTACTTTCTTCGAGCCTGCGTTATTTGCAACCGATAAACCGAATCAATGCACGATCATTCAAAGTGAATAAAAAAGTAGAAGAGATTATGGCTTCCTTCTCAGAGTTGCTTTCGGCTAACCTAAACCCATGATCAAGCGACTCCGCACCAAAGTAAAGCGCAGTAAATCCGGCGCACTTATTTGGAGGGTGCTCGTCGGTTTTGTGGGTGGAGCGGTAACGGTATTAGGAGCAGTTGCGCTAATCGGACCAGGACCTGGATGGTTAATTGTTTTTGCCGGACTTGGCATATTGGCTTCGGAGTTTGCGTGGGCTGATAGAGCTTTAATTAAGACCAAGATGTTGGCGATAAAAACCGCACAACGCGCTCTTCCAGCAGATACTCGTAAGAGTGTGATCTATTTAATTGGGGCCGTCGTACTGATAGCAATCGCAGCGGGCGCAGGCATCTCTTATTACCTATTCGCTCGATAGCAATTGGTAGGCTGGAGCCATGGCCACCTTCGAAATCACCCTCAATGGCGAGCCCAAAACAGTTACCGTTGAAAAATACACAAGCGAACTTTTTCGAGATCAGCCACAAATAATCGCACTTCGAATCAATGATCACCTTTCAGATTTAAATGCCGAAATCAAGGGTGAGGATAAGATCGAAACGATTGAACTTAACTCAACTGACGGATTGATGATTTTGCGGCACTCGACCGCTCACGTGTTGGCTCAAGCAGTACAAAAACTTTTCCCACAAACTCGTTTAGGCATCGGACCACCTATTAAAGATGGTTTCTACTATGACTTTGAAGTAGAACGACCATTTACTCCAGATGATCTTTTAGCACTCGAAAAAGAGATGTCAAAGATTATTAAAGCTAACCAGAGATTTAGAAGAAGAGTCACCAATGAACAAGATGCACTAGTAGAACTAGCGGCCGAACCTTTTAAATGTGAATTGATCAAAGACAAATCGCCATCCACAGATGAATCATCAGTAGAAGTTGGCGCCGGAGAGTTAACAATTTATGACAATTTAAACCGTGATGGTGAAATCGAATGGCGTGATCTTTGCCGTGGGCCGCATATCCCAAGCACGAAAATAATTCCGGCTTTTAAATTGATGCGGACATCAAGTGCTTATTGGCGCGGATCAGATAAAAATCCAAGCCTGCAAAGAGTTTATGGAACTGCATGGCCATCACAAGAAGAACTTGATGGATATTTGAATTTCTTGATTGAAGCTGAAAAGCGAGATCACCGTCGTTTAGGTGTAGAGCTGGATCTTTTCTCATTCCCAGAAGAGATTGGATCCGGACTTGCCGTCTTCCATCCAAAGGGCGGAATTATCCGTCGCGAAATGGAAGAGTATTCCCGTAAGCGGCATGAAGAAGAAGGTTATGAGTTTGTTTACTCACCACATTTAACTAAAGCAGCATTATTTGAAACTTCTGGACATCTTGAGTGGTATTCCGAAGGAATGTACCCGCCAATGATTTTGGATGAAGAGCGAAATCTAGATGGCACTGTAAAACGTGCTGGCGCTCAGTACTACATGAAACCAATGAACTGCCCTTTCCATAATTTAATTTATCGCTCACGTGGTCGCTCATATCGCGAACTTCCGTTACGTCTATTTGAATTCGGCACTGTCTATCGTTATGAAAAATCTGGAGTTATCCAGGGTTTAACTCGTGCGCGTGGTTTCACCCAAGATGATGCACATATCTATTGCACTCCTGATCAAATGGTGGATGAGCTCGACAGTTTGCTGACCTTCGTACTTGGCTTGCTTCGTGATTATGGATTGACTGATTTTTACTTGGAACTTTCCACAAAGAATCCAGCTAAATCTGTTGGTTCGGATGAAGATTGGGAGAAAGCAACAGAAGCATTGCGCGAGTCTGCAAGACGCCAAAAACTAGAGTTAATTCTTGATCCTGAAGGTGCAGCTTTTTACGGCCCGAAAATTTCAGTGCAAGCTAAAGATGCGATCGGTCGGACTTGGCAGATGTCAACAATTCAAGTTGATTTCCAACTGCCACAAAGATTTGAACTTGAGTATGTCGGTACTGATGGAACCAGACAACGCCCGGTAATGATCCATAGAGCGCTATTTGGTTCGATTGAAAGATTCTTCGGAGTTCTCACTGAGCATTACGCAGGAGCTTTCCCACCGTGGCTATCGCCAGTGCAAGTTACTGCGATTCCAGTTGCTGATGCATTTTTGCCATATCTGGAAAAAATTGTTTCGCAGATGCGCAAATTAGGTATTCGTGCGGAAATTGATAGTTCTGATGATCGAATGCAAAAGAAGATTAGAAATGCCCAAATGCAAAAAACTCCGTTTATGATTATTGCTGGTGAAGTAGATGAACAGGCGAATGCAATTTCTATTCGTTATCGCAACGGAGAACAGAAAAACGGAATTTCAGTGGAGGAAGCAATTTCTGAAATTTCTAAAGCGATTGCTGATCGTTCACAAGTCTAATTAATTCCACGACTTCGTTAAATCCAATATCGGATGGAACGGATAATGGAATTGCCGGAATGTAGAGTCCGAAAACAAAAGTATCTTCCGGAAATTCTTCAAGAGAAGATAAGTACTCTTCTCTAAATTCTTGGATCACCACTTTATGATCCTCATCGCATGGATAAATTTTAAAATCAGCGGTTGAGTAATCATGGATTGTTAAATCCTTCAAGTTGATAAGAGCACATGGTGCTCCACCATCATCATGTAAAACTAAATACGGAGTAGTGAAATTATCAAGTACTCGACGCGCAATTAAAATTGCTTCATCAAAATCAGCTTGTTCATCTTCGATTTTTGTAATTAATAAGGCGCGTGGAAGTGATAGTTCTGAAGCGAGTTCCCACCATTTCAATATTTCTTGATCTAAGCCTTCATGAGCACTCATAGCGAAAAATGCCAGATCAAAGTTGGCCAAATTAAGTTCAGTTGGAATCGGGGCGGAACTTTCGAAGATGCTCACTTCTAATTCGAATCCAAGGGATCTCAAGGTGTGTTCGCTAATAGAACCGGCCAAAGGCGGTAAATCGGCGGTTGAATGGCCAATTAAGGCGATTTTGAGCGCTGTCGATCTCATTGCCGAAAGCCTACGATGTACTCACTATGTTGAGTGCCATTTTGCGAAAGCCGGTTTCCCGTGTTGTAGATCCAGTTGCGGTTTTATTGCTGCGTCTTGGAGTAACTCCAAACGGAATGACTTTCGTAGGATCGCTGGGGACTAGTGCGATGGCTTTGTGGTTATGGCCACAAGGAGAGTACTTCTGGGGAACTATGGGCGTGATTGCTTTTGTATTTAGCGATCTTCTTGATGGAACTATGGCGCGGATCAGTAAAAAGAGTAGCCAGTGGGGAGCGTTTTTCGATTCCACAATTGATCGAGTAGTAGATGTAGCTCTCATCGGGGCTTTGCTCTTATCTTTATTGAAAACCGATGATCGATTAGCGCTCGTTGCATTTGCGGCTTTGGTTGGTGGATTCCTAGTTTCGTATGTAAAAGCCCGAGCACAAGCACTGTCATTCGATTGTGACGGGGGATTAGCAGAGCGAGCCGAACGAGTAATAATTTTGTTAACTGCGGTTGGATTTGCTGGACTTCGAGTTCCTTACATTCTTGCAGTTGGTGTTTGGATATTAGCAATTTCATCTTTGGCTACTTTCATATTTCGAGTACACCAAGTTTGGAAACAGAGATGAGTGGAGCGAAGGATTTCCTTAGTGCTCAGTTATATTTAATTGGTTGGAAAATAGTTCAATCTCTTCCTGAAAAAAGTGCATACAAGTTATTTGAAAAATTGGGAAAGATCTTTTATGACCGAAACGGGAAATCAGTTCAAAGATTTCGTTCAAACTTAAAAGTTGTTAAGCCAACAGCAGGCTCTCAGGATTTAGAAAAACTTGTTATCAACGGCATCTCATCATATTTCCGTTACTGGTGTGACACCTTTAGGTTTCCTAGTTGGAATAAAGAAAAAATTATTAAGACTGTTACCGTCACCAATGAAAACTTATTGAAAGATCCGATTGCGGCTGGAACCGGGGTAATTGTTGCTTTGCCACATTCCGGAAATTGGGATCATGCTGGTGCTTATTTTTGTGCGCAAGGGATTCCACTAGTAACTGTCGCCGAAAGATTAAAGCCCGAGAAGCTCTTCCAAAAGTTTTTAACTTACCGAGAAGCAATTGGCATGGAAGTTTTGGCCCTTGATAGCAATACCCTTCCGACGTTAAGTAATCGATTGGAAGCCGGAAAATTAATCGCACTCGTTGCAGATCGTGATTTTTCAAAAAATGGCGTTGAAGTAGATTTCTTTGGCAGAAAAGCCAAGATGCCTATAGGACCCGCAGTACTTTCATTGCGCACTGGTGCACCTTTGATTACAGCTCAAGTTTCTTACAATCCAACTGGAATTCAAATTGATTTCCTAGGACCGCTAACGCCACGGATTCAAGGTTCTTTAGAAGAGCGTGCAAAAGATTTAGTTCAGCAATGTGCAGAGAATTTTGAAGCGGGAATTGGTAAGCAGCCAGAAGATTGGCATATGTTGCAAAGGATTTGGATTGAGACCGGTGTTGCAAATGGCTAAGAAACTTAAAATTGGAATGGTTTCTCCTTATGGGTGGGATTTGCCTGGTGGGGTCCAAATTCATATTAGAGATTTGGCTGAATTCTTCTTGGCCAAAGGACATGATGTTTCTGTTCTTACGCCGGCGATCGAAGATGAGTTATTGCCTAGTTGGGTGCAATCATCTGGCAGACCATTGGCAATCCCATACAACGGAGCAGTAGCGCGAGTGAGTTTTGGTCCTGTTGCAACATTACGAGTTCGTAAGTGGATCTCAGAAGGTGATTTCGATCTGCTGCACTTGCATGAACCAGCAATACCTTCACTTTCATTACTTGCATGTTGGGCTGCAGAAGGTCCAATGGTCGGAACTTTCCATGCAACTGCTCCGCGACAGAAAGCGATTTTTGCGGTTGGTCCGATTCTTGAACCGGCTATTGAAAAATTAAGTGCACGGATAGCAGTAAGTGAGATGGCGCGAGAAACATTAACTGAGCATTTAGAGACAAATGCAATAGTAATTCCAAATGGTATTAATCATAATTTTTTCAGTGAGGCAAAAGCCAATCCTGATTGGGTTGGAAGTTCGATCGGTTTTGTTGGAAGATTTGATGAACCTAGAAAAGGTTTAGATGTATTGATTAGAGCGATTCCAGAAATCATTGAAAGTAATCCAGATTTGCGAATTATTGTTGCAGGCCCTGGCGAGAGTGAAGATGTCCTGAAAGGTGTTGATCAATCAATCCGGAATAGATTTGTATTTCTTGGTCGAGTTTCAGATGTAGATAAAGCCAGATTGCTCAAATCGGTAGATTTATATGTAGCTCCAAATATCGGCGGAGAATCTTTTGGAATTATTTTGGCCGAAGCAATGGCAGCGGGGACAGCCGTTGCGGCAAGTGATCTGCCAGCTTTTAGAGCTGTGTTGAATAATGGTAAAGCAGGCGCATTATTTGTTAATGAAGACTCACAGGATTTGGCTCGTGTTGTAAAGAATTTATTGCTAAACAAAGAATTAAATAGAGAATTAGGTAAGAGCGGTTACGAGTGGTCAAAAAGGTATGATTGGTCAAATGTCGCGCATCAAATTGAAAATGTTTACGAAATGGTGAGCGCTGCCGGTGAGAAAGTTTCACTCGGTAGCGATTTACGTGGATGGATGAGGTCAAATTAAATGTTGAGCTGGCCATTAATCTCCTTACTTTTCGCGATGCTTGTAATAGTTTGGTACTTATCTTTTACCGCTACTCGTTTAGATCGATTACATCATCGCGTTGAAACAACATGGGCGAATTTAGACGCGGCTCTTCATCAAAGAGCTGGAATTGCACTCGAAATTGCCCGGGCAGGCGTACTAGATCCGGCGAGTTCGGTGATTCTCTCAACCGCTGCTCACACTGCACTTGTTGCCCTTCCGGAAAATCGATCCGATGCAGAAGAAGACCTTTCTGAAATTATTACTTCCATGGTAAATATTGAAGTGCTTGGTGCAGATCTTCGATTGAAAGCTTTTGAATTAACAGAGAGTTTGAACGAGGTTCGCTCTAGGGTGCGAATTGCTATCTCTTTTCATATTGAGGCAGTAAATTCTACAAAATTGCAACGTTCTCGTGGATTGGTTAAATTGTTTCGCTTAGCTGGTCGTGCACCGAATCCAGTGAGATTCCCATTCGAGGAGATCGCAGTATGAAAAAGCTGATTGGCATCTCATTAGCAGTTGCACTATTAACGTCGTGTTCGGGAGTTTCAATCCCTGGAGTTTCGAAAGATAAAAAAATTGAAATAAAGAAAAATGTATTGAATGGACTTCCTGGTAGTGATAATGAAATTATTGTTGTCAAAATTGACGATACACATCAAGCGCAACCGCAATCTGGAATTGAAGATGCTGATGTGGTTTACATCGAGCAAGTGGAAGGCGGTGCAACGCGAATTGCCGCTCTTTATTCATCTAAATATCCAGAGGTTGTGGGACCGGTACGTAGTGCTCGAATAAGTGACATGGAAATTTTTGCACAATATGGAAAGTTTGGATTTGCATATTCTGGTTCCCAACACAAACTTCTTCCGGTAATTACTGCGGCGAATCTTTTTAACATGAGCGCAGAGCATTTTGGATATGGCGAACCATATTTTAGAGACGACACTAGGTATGCGCCGGTAAATTTGTATTTGCATCCGAACATTTTGTTGGAGAAGGCGCACACAAAAGAGATTAATTTTGAAAAAGCTACAAAAAGTGGATGGGCTTTTGGGCCAACAAGTAAGAATGGGCGGAAAGTTTTAGGTGTTGATTTCACCTGGCCAGCTGTTAAATACGGTGCAGATTGGGACAAGGTAAGTAAAAAGTGGTTGATCCGCCAAAATGGTGAACCAAAGATGGCTAAATCGGGATCGCAATTAGCAGCCGATACTTTGGTTGTGCAATTGGTTTCTATTACCGATTCTGAATACGGCGATAAATTTGGTGGGGTCACCCCACACGTAGCGACCATCGGCACCGGTGATGCGTTGATATTTAGAAGTGGAAGAGTTTTCGAAGCTATTTGGAGTCGACCTACCGCCACCGACACGACTACCTGGAAAGATACCTCTGGTGCTGACGTTACATTTGCCGCTGGCCAAACATGGATCGCACTGGTTGATAAAGAACGCCAGCCAAAGGTAATTGAGCCTGAAAAACCATCGGATGCCGCTTCGACGCCAACAAAGTAGAGTGTCGCCCTAAGGGTTTACCGAATATTAAAACCAACAAGTTCTAGGCAGGGGAGTAAGTAATGGATCAAGTAACCGGTACCGCCCGCGTTAAAAGAGGCATGGCCGAGATGCTTAAAGGCGGAGTAATCATGGACGTGGTTACCGCTGATCAAGCACGCATTGCCGAAGACGCTGGCGCAGTAGCAGTTATGGCATTGGAGCGAGTCCCTGCAGATATTCGTGCGCAAGGTGGCGTTGCTCGAATGTCAGATCCAGACATGATCGAAAAGATTAAGGCAAGCGTTTCAATTCCAGTAATGGCTAAAGCTCGTATCGGACATTTCGCTGAAGCCCAGATTTTGGAATCACTTGGTGTCGATTACATCGATGAATCAGAAGTTCTAACTCCAGCAGATTACGAACACCACATTGATAAATGGAACTTCACCGTTCCATTCGTTTGTGGTGCAACAAATCTCGGTGAAGCATTGCGACGCATCAATGAAGGTGCAGCAATGATTAGATCTAAAGGTGAAGCTGGTACCGGTGATGTATCTAATGCGACCACACATATTCGCACCATTACTGGTGAAATTCGCCGTTTAACTACTTTGCGTCCTGAAGAGTTGTATGTAGCAGCTAAAGAGTTGCAAGCTCCTTACGCTTTAGTTAAAGAGATCGCCGAAACTGGAAAATTGCCAGTAGTGCTTTTCACTGCTGGTGGAATTGCAACTCCAGCTGATGCAGCGATGATGATGCAATTAGGTGCAGATGGTGTGTTTATCGGATCTGGAATTTTCAAATCAGGTAACCCAGCACAAAGAGCAGCTGCTTGCGTTAAAGCAACGACATTTTTCAATGATGCAAAAGTTTTGGCAGATGCTTCACGCGGTTTGGGAGAAGCAATGGTTGGAATAAATGTTGCAGATATTCCAGCACCGCACCGTCTTGCTGAACGCGGTTGGTAGTTACTAATTTCGTAACGGATTGAGATCAATTGAAAAAAATTGGCGTACTAGCTTTACAAGGTGATGTGCGTGAGCATTTTTTTGCAATTGAAAATTGTGAATCGATACCTAGCGAAGTCAAACGCCCTACTGATCTTCAAAACCTAGATGGTTTGATTATCCCGGGTGGAGAATCAACAACTATTGCAAAATTATTGCGAATATTTGATCTCTTTGAACCTCTGCAAAAAACATTGAAAAATGGTTTACCGGTATATGGAAGTTGTGCTGGAATGATTTTGCTAGCAAACAAAATTATTGATGGAACGTCAGATCAAGAAACGCTGGGCGCAATTGATATAACTGTCAAAAGAAATGCATTTGGTCGCCAAGTTGATTCATTTGAACAAGAGTTAATAATCCCTGCTATCGATAACAATCCTTTTAATGCGATCTTCATTCGCGCGCCATGGGTTGAAGAGATTGGTGCAGATGTGCAATCACTTGCTGATTTAACAACCTCGAGCGGAAAAGTTCATTCGGTTTTGGCAAGAAATAAAACAGTACTTGTCTCCTCTTTCCACCCAGAACTAACTGGAGATTTAAGAGTCCACCGTTATTTTATTGATAAAATCTGTTGAATTAACTAGAGTTCGCAACAGGCTAAACAAGGAGTTGAGAAATGTCGGGTCATTCCAAATGGGCGACTACCAAGCATAAGAAGGCGATCATCGATGGTCGCAGAGCAAAAACATTTGCAAAGTTAATTAAAGGTATTGAAGTTGCTGCACGTACCGGTGGAATTGATGTTGCCGGAAACCCAACCTTGTTTGATGCGATTACCAAAGCCAAAAAGAATTCAGTTCCGTCAGACAACATCGAACGTGCGCTCAAACGTGGCGGTGGACTTGAATCTGGTGGAGCAAATTGGGAAACAATTATGTACGAGGGCTACGGTCCTAATGGGGTTGCGCTACTAATTGAATGTTTGTCAGATAATCGAAATCGTGCAGCTGGAGAAGTTCGACTAGCAGTAACTCGAAATGGCGGATCAATGGCAGATCCTGGTTCCGTCTCTTATCTATTCGGACGTCGTGGAGTAGTGATCGTTTCAAAAGCGACAGGTGCTATTTCTGAAGATGATTTATTGGCCGTTGTTCTTGATGCCGGAGCAGAAGAGATTAATGATCTTGGCGAAAGTTTTGAAATCATCAGTGATGCGTCAGCGGTAGTAAAAGTCCGGCAAGCGTTGCAAGGTGCAAAGATTGATTATGAATCGGCGGACACTCCATTTTTGCCGACCATGACTGTCGAATTAGATGCTGATGGTGCTAACAAAGTGTTTGCATTAATCGAAGCTATTGAAGATTGCGATGATGTGCAGAACGTTTTCGCCAACTTTGATGTCTCAGATGAGGTAATGGCCACGCTATAAATCGCTTATTCGGCGAGGCAGCCGTCCCGATCAACTGCCCTCAATTAGGCTCTAGTTCATGTTAGTTCTTGGTGTCGACCCTGGTTTAACTAGGTGTGGGGTTGGCGCGGTCTCAGGCGCACCTGGCCAAATTTTAAAATTAGTCGATGTCGGAGTTATCCGCTCATCTGCAGATTTACCAGTAGAACTACGGTTGCTTGAAATTTCAAATGGATTGATTGAATGGATTGAAAAAATTAAACCAGATTCAATCGCAGTGGAAAGAGTCTTTGCACAAGCTAACCGATCAAGCGCGATGGAAACTGCTCAAGCGGCTGGGATTGCTTTGTTACTTGCAGCGCAAAGAAATATTCCAGTAGCGCTACATACTCCGACCGAAGTTAAAGCAGCGGTTACTGGATCTGGTGTTGCGGGGAAACCACAAGTAGGGGAAATGGTTAAACGGTTATTGAAATTAGATGAGATTCCAAAACCTGCAGATTCAGCGGACGCACTAGCACTTGCAATATGTCACATCATTCGTGCGCCGATGAAAGCACGAATTGAAAGTGCCAGGTTGCGATGATTGCAAGTATTCGTGGTGAAGTTTTGGCAATCATTGATAATTCGGTAGTTATCGATGTTGGGGGAGTTGGAATATCAACGTTAGTGGTTGAACGAACGCTGCAAACTTTGAGCATTGGCTCGAAAGCTACGTTGCACACTTCTCTTATGGTGCGCGAGGATTCATTAACACTTTTTGGTTTTGAAGATACCCAAGAAAGAGATCTATTTGTGCTTTTGCAAACTGTTACTGGAATCGGACCTCGTGTTGCTCAATCAATATTGAACACATTGACGGTAAATGATTTACGAAATGCCATAGCGAACGAAAGTGCAGCAGCACTTGAGAAAGTTTCGGGTTTAGGTAAAAAAGGAGCAGCAAGAATTATTTTGGAGTTGCAGGATAAAGTTTCTGGAGTTAACCAAAGAAGTACAAGCGTGGATAGCGGTTGGCAAAGTTCAATTAGTGCTGCGTTATCTGGCTTAGGTTTCACCGGTCGGGAAATTGATCAAGCAATTTCATCAGTTGCTGTAAGCGCTCTTGATCAACCACTTGAAGAAAAATTACGAGTTGCCTTATTAAATTTACAATCACCACAGAATCGAGGTGGTGGACGTGGATGACGAGCTCGCATTAACTTCTGGGGCACTTCATCCTTTGGATGAAGGGATTGACGGCGCTCTACGTCCAAAATCTTTAGGTGAATTTATTGGTCAAAAACGAGTATGTGAACAGTTGAGTTTAGTTTTAGAGGCATCAAAACAACGAGACAGTGCCGCTGACCACATCTTGCTTTCTGGACCACCGGGATTAGGTAAAACCACGCTG
>CAIUXE010000087.1 GCA_903902965.1 uncultured Actinomycetes bacterium | reverse complement strand
GCCGGAATTCAAATTGAGCTTTCTCCAACAGAATTCACGTTATTGCGTTACTTATTGATAAATGCCGATCGCGTAGTTTCCAAATCTCAAATACTCGACCATGTTTGGCAGTACGATTTCCGTGGCGATGCAGGAATTGTAGAAACTTATATCTCTTACCTCCGTAAAAAAGTTGATGCAATAGATCCTCCACTTATTCACACTGTGCGTGGTGTTGGATATCGACTACGGCTACCAGCTAGAACTGCATGAAAAAGCTTTCTAAGCCAATTTCTAATTGGAGTTTAAAAAATAGATTAGTAATTGGAGTACTCCTTTTATCCGCTGTAGGAATCACCATTGCAGATTTTGCAGCGCAAACCGCATTAAAAAGTTATCTTGTTGGGCAAGCTGATGATCAATTAACTGCAGTTGCTGGTGGTTCTTTTCTTAGATTAGATCGCGCTGGCATCGAGCCCGCCGACAATGATGACGACAACCCTGAAGTCACTAATCCACCAAAAGCAACACCGCTGAATCGGGTTCCATCAGCGATTAGCATCACTTTGTTAACTCCAGAGGGAATCATTCTAGGAAATCTAGGTGGAGAGTTAAGTAATAGCCGTATTTCAGAAGCAGTTGCTGGCCTTTCCGCCAAACAAGTTAAATTGGCTGCAGGAATTCCATTCACGATTGATAATGATCATGCCCACTTTAGAGTTTTAGCACGCCTACTTCCTTCTGGTGCAGGAAGCGCCGTTGCAGCAATTTCACTAGAAGAGATTGAGAAAACATTACATAGATTGCGCTTGTTATTTTTCTTCATTGGCTTTGTGGTGCTTTTGTTGATTGGACTACTCTCACTTGCAGTAGTTCGGCTTAGCTTAAAGCCATTGACTGCGGTTGAAAGCACTGCAGATGCCATTGCACGTGGTGATTTATCAGCTCGTTTGCCTGATGCAAATCCTAAAACTGAAGTGGGGCGGCTTACTGATTCACTCAACTCGATGCTTTCAAAGATTGAGGATGCATTTGCCGCACGTAAGGCAACTGAAGATAAGTTGCGTCGTTTTGTTGCAGACGCAAGTCATGAATTACGCACCCCATTAACTGCAATTCGTGGGTTCGCCGAACTTCATCGTCAAGGCGCGATGGAGGGTGCTGAAAAAACCGCTGAAGTTATCAAAAGGATTGAAGATGAATCAAAGAGAATGGGAAGCCTCGTTGAAGACCTCTTAATGCTTGCCCGCCTTGACCAAGCAAGACCAATCTTGCAAGAACCAGTTGATGTTCAAAAAATTATTCAAAATGTGATTGCTTCTACAAATGCGATTTTCCCAAATCAATCCGTCGTCAATGTGTTGCCTCAGACAGAAGCTTTTGTACTTGGTGACGCTGAAAAAATTCACCAAGCCATCTCTAATTTGGTGACTAATGCTTGTACTTACTCACAAGACGGAAGCAAGATCGAAATTTCTATAGACGAGCAAGAAAATGAAATTTTAATATCAGTTAAAGATAATGGGCCAGGCTTAAGCGCTGACCAACAAGAGCGCGTATTCGAACGTTTCTATCGCGCTGATACTTCTCGTGTAAGACATCGAGAACATGTACAGCAGGGCAGCGGATTAGGACTTTCTATAGTTGATGCGATTATGCATGCACATGGTGGAAAAGTTTCTGTTAAAAGCGAAATAGGTCAAGGCAGCGAATTTATTCTTGCTTTCCCGATCACAAATGCTTAATTAATTTTACTTTGGTGAAATTTTAAGAAGGATTTACTCGCAGTAGGTCCGCGTTGTCCTTGGTAGCGAGATCCGTAAATGGCGCTGCCATAAGGATGTTCAGCAGGGCTAGATAACTTGATCAAACAAAGTTGACCGATTTTCATTCCAGGAAATAATTTAACTGGCAAATTTGCAACATTAGAAAGTTCCAAAGTTATATGTCCGGAAAATCCCGGATCAATAAATCCCGCAGTTGAATGTGTCAACAATCCCAATCGACCTAAAGACGATTTGCCTTCAAGTCTTCCGGCAATGTCATCAGGCAAAGTTATAACCTCATAAGTACTTGCCAAAACAAACTCACCTGGATGCAAAATAAAATGCTCATCTGGTGAAACCTCAACCTCACGAGTTAAATCTGACTGCTCAATTGATGGATCAATCACAGAATACTTATGGTTTTCAAAAACTCTAAAAAATCTATCAAGCCGGACATCAATACTAGATGGTTGGATCATTTCTGAAGTAAAAGGTTCAACTTTTACTCGTCCGGCTTCGACTTGTGAGCGAATATCGCGATCTGAGAGCAACATAGTTGGCGACCCTACCCCAGCTTTCGTATGCTCTACGAGCCGTACACGCGCGCGTTGTGAAATGGCATCATTTCAGCTTCCTAAGCTGAAAACTTGGGTTCGATTCCCGTTGCCCGTTCGATAACTAAAAACGCTTATTCTGAAAGTAGTCCTGCTTGGTGCGCGCCAAGCCTTCAGAAATGGAAAGAGGATCAAAAGAAATATACTTTCTAAGAGTCCCAATGTCTGGCTTACGCCTTGCGACGCTGCCGACAGGAGCTTCTTGGGAAACTAAATCTAAAGCTGGGTTAATTAAACATTTCAAAATCTCAGCAACTTCTTGTATCCGAACTTCCAAATCGCTACCAATGTTAATCACGCTTTCGCTTATATCTCCAGCCTCAGACTTAACAGAAAGTTCTAAAATCAATTTAATCGCATCATCAATGTATAAAAATGATCTAGTTTGCTCCGGACCTAAAACCTTGCCGTCTCCATTGGCAAATTTCTTTATCAAGTCAGGGACTACATGATCAAAGCCCATCCTCGGACCATAAATGTTATGTATTCTAAAAATCAAGAAATCCAAACCATATTGCACGCGATTTGCGTAACAAACCATTTCGCCAATCTGCTTACTTATTGCATAACTCCATCTTGGATTTGAAGGATCACTAATTACAAATGGCACATTTTCAGGAGTAGGTAGTGGTACCCATGAATTTTCAACCCCACCGGCATAAGACTCTGAAGAACCAAAATAATAATATTTCTTGACTTTTTTAACGGCACATATTCGTGCAATATTTATTCCCGTCAAAGCAGAATGAGAAATAACATCGCTAGGGACCTCATAAAAATTTCCCGTGCCATTAAAAGCTATCAAATTATAAACTACATCAGCTGGTTGAATAAGTTGCGCAAGGAATTTTTCATCTCTTGCGTCTGCTTCAATAAACTCGCAATTTGCCTGATTTATTAGCTCTCTAAATTCAGAATCAAATTCACTTCTCACAAAATTATCAACTAGTACTAACTCAGACTTTTTATTTTTTGAAAGAGCGGAGGCTAGGTGGAAACCAATAAAGCCGGCAGCTCCAAAAATAACTATCCGGTTATTTGCCAAGGTATTTCACCCAATTCCCATCGCCAAAAATATTTATTTCAGCAGAGATGCCTTCTAAGTTTTTAGTTACACCCCAAAGATCGAATATAACTGACGAACTTGGCAAGGCTTGCAATTTCTTTACTCCTGCGGAGTCGCTAAAAAATTCAGCATTATTTGCAATTACTAATGCATCAACTTTTTGAAAATCTTCTTTATCTTCGCATCTTGGCATAGGTGCACTGAGTTCTTCTTGCGAGATGTTTTCGTCCCAGATTTTAAGTTTCCACGTTGAATGTAAACTCTTCAACTTGTCTAGTACTTCTATTCCCAGTGAATCTCGAACATCATTAGTTTTTGGCTTGCCTTTAAAAGCTAACCCTGCAATACAAAGTATTGGAGTGGCTTTATCTATGAAAGCATTTTCAATTGCGGTGATCAACATTGGTGCAATCGAATCATTAATTAAGCGACCGGAACGAATCACAGAGTCGCGGACTTTCCCTTCATTTGCTTCCAAAAATATGTACGCGTCTTTGGACAAACAGGGGCCACCTACTGGACCAGGCAATGGAATATTTGCTCGTGTATAGTTGTAATTTGCAAGGCTGATTGCTTCTAGTGCGGACACTCCACGAACTTCACCCATTAGTGCTAATTCATTTGAGTACGCAAAAATTACGTCTCTCCAGGTGTTACATGCGAGCTTTGCTAATTCAGCCACTTCAGCAGTAGTTGACGTAACAACATTGAATCCCAAAGTTGATAATTCCTTTTCTCCATTTGCAAGAGAATCACCTTCGGCAGCCCCTAGCATTTGTGGCAAAACTTTTAACTCTGCTAGCGCGACACCCTCAGCAGTTCGTTCTGGCGCAAAGTAAAGTGAAATATCACTACGCCCTAAATCTGTAGCGAGTTTCTTTAATGTGTTAGTCGTGCCAATAGCAACGGTGGATCTTAAAAAGACTGTCGATTGTTTAGGGACTGTTTTAAAAATTTCAGTTAGAGCTTCAACCATGACATTATTTGTGGAATTAGAACTAGTTGGTTTTGGTGTACCAATACAAACAAAATAAGTTTTACTCTCTAACCCATTTAAGTTAGTTGAAATAGACAAACGTCCATCAGATTGGGCGTCGTCAAGAATCTGCGCTAATCCGGGCTCCCAAACTAGATATCTTCCGTTCTTCATTGAATCTACTACGGCTGAATTCTTCTCTACCAAAGTCACAATTTGGTTTTCTTTTTCTAACAAATGAGCCGCTAGAGTCAAACCAACAAATCCTCCGCCGATAACGCTGACAGAGCCCTGAGCGCTATTCATTTGAGTATCATAACCATTGAGGGTGCGAGGTGAGATTTGGCTAAATTAAGAGAGCCACAAATGCTGCTTGTTGGCGTTTGGGTGAACCGTAACTGGATCCTGGGTAATTGGATTCGCGAGGTTCAGGCTCGGGGCAAAGAGTGGTCAAGCCTTTATTGGCTGCCTTCTGTCCTCGCCAATAAACATTGGCTCGAAAAATTCCTAAAGCCCCCATTACCTAAAGTAGATGCGTACTTTTTTTCATATCTTTCGATATTTGAAAGGTATCTCGAAAAGAGTTCGCATTACGAAAATAGATCAATAATTTTGTATACACACAATGATCCTGAGCTTGGAACTTCGGAACACCAGGTGGAGATTTTGAATCGAGCATTCTCAGTACATTTCTATTGCAGTAGAGATGCCGAAAAATTGGTAGCACTTGGGCTAAAGCAAGAAAAAGTACGAGTGGCTTTATGCGCCGTGGATGTAGATTGCGTAAGAGATCATAAAATTTCAAGAGAGCCTAAAACAGTTGTGCTGGCATCGAAATATGGATCACGCAAAGGGTTAGAAAATTTTCCGGAGCTTGTTGCTGCCATGCCTGACTGGAAATTTTTAATTCTTGGCCGAGATTGGGAGGATTTTCTAGCTAAAAATAACCTCGATAAGAACCCAAATATTGAATACTTTAGATTTTCTAAAAAAACTAGAAATGAAGTAATGAGTCGGGCTTCAGTATTTTTGAGTCTTTCTAATTTAGAAGGTGGGCCAGTTCCGCTCATTGAAGCAATGGCGCTTGGGGTTGCACCGGTGGCTACAAATACCGGATTTGCACGAGACATAATCCTAAAAAATGACACTGGAGTTATTATCCCAATAAATGAATCTGTAGTGAAAATTAAAGAAGCAATCACTTCTGCTGCTCTTTTACAAGGAGATATTTCAGGGGCGGTAAGTCACTTGACTTGGGATCGAATTGCTAAATTAACTTTTGAAGATCTTTCGCTAATTACCGCTAAGTAGTTTTACTCTTAACTTCGACGTAAAACTTTGCCAGTCATAGATCCTGAGTGCTCGCCATTTTTTACGGCGATAGTGCCATTCACGACAACTAATTGAATTCCTTCGGGATAAGCCCGAGGTTGCTGAACAGTAGATTTTGTTCGCACATTTGCTGGATCAAAAACCACTACATCCGCAAAATTTCCTTCTTTCAGGACCCCACGTTTTCTTATTCCAAACCTTTTAGCTGGCTTTGCGGCCATTTTATGAATCGCGGTTTCCAATGAAATTGTTTTCATCTCGCGCACATGATGGGCAAGATACTCAATATGTCCACCGTATGGATGTTGGCTCATGGTCACTTCACTCAAAGGGCCCTTATCGACACTTGTATACCCATCAACCCCAAGACTGAAATCTGGGTGAGAAACCATTTCAGCTAAATGCTCTTCGGTAAATAACTCACCGACCAAGATCAAATCATCCATCTCAGGACCGGAAGCTTGCAAAATATCAAAGAAACAATCCCATTCATCTTTTTTATGTAACTTTGCAATCTCTGGGAAAGTTAATCCGTTATATTCAGGTAAGTGCGGAGAACTTTGTAACAGAACACGATGCCATTGACCTTTGTGAATAAATCTCCAATAGCGATCGCAATCTTCGCGAAGCCGATCTCTAACTAAATTATCTTTTAGAGCTTTTGCTACTTCTGGATAACCCTCATCAATTAACCAACGGGGCAATATTCCAGTCATCTTCCCAATGCCATGTTTAAATGGAGTCGTATCTGCTTCGATATCGAATCCTTCCGATTGTGCTTTTTTCATCATCTCAACAGAGCGTTCCCATGCTCTCTCTGGTGCATTCGTGTCATGCCGTACATTTAAATGGGAAATCTGTGCTGATATCCCACCGATTTTAGCTAAATCAATTAATTCTTGGACTGATTCAAAAATTCGTGAATCACGATTTCTTATGTGGCTTGTGTAAATTCCATCATGCTTACCTAACTCTTTAGCCAAATATTGCAACTCTCTTGGTGTTCCAAATATGCCTGGTGTGTATTCAAGTCCAGTTGACATTCCAATGGCTCCACTATCCAT
>CAIUXE010000086.1 GCA_903902965.1 uncultured Actinomycetes bacterium | reverse complement strand
GGTAAGAATTGTGATTGCAGTTGCATTAGCAACAGCGCCAATCACAACCATAGTTACACCGGAAGCTTGAAGCGCTTTAACTTGAGCGGTTAAACCAAGTGCCTGGCTACCGGCAACAAACTTTTGAGTGTTTGCAGCTGGGAAAGTTACGCCTTGTTGCTTAAATCCGGCAAGTACATTTCGCCCGAAATCATCAGTCTGATAAAGAATGCCAACTTTTCCAGCGGCCAGTTCTGCGGCGTAATTAGCTTTCAAGTACTCAGCTTCGATTTTAGATTCAACAACGTAAGTTCCAAGACCAGCAAATGATGTTGGGTACTTTTTAGGGTCGGTATAAAACCCGCTGTATCCACTATTTACAAATAGATCCGGAATTCCACGACGGTTAATATCCTTGATAACAGAAATGTGGGTCTGAGTTCCAACGCTTCCAACCATTGCAAAGATTTTATCTTTGTTGATCAGGGTAGAAGCTGTTGAGATTGTTAGACCAGCTTTGTAGATGTCATCTTTAACTACTAATTTGATTTTGCGGCCGTTGACTCCGCCTTTTGAATTCACATAATCAAAGTAGGCGCGCATCGCGTCATCTACTTTGTTGTATCCCGGACTAGCGGTACCTGTCTGAGGCAACTGCATGCCAAGCACAATCTCAGTTGCGCTAACACCAACTTCGGAGCGCACTGGAATTGCTTGTGAAGGTGCAATAGCGAGAGTGCTCGCGACTGCGCCAGCAACAATGCCAATCGCCCATCTTTTTGATTGAGATCCACGAATTTTCACTTCGATGACTCTTTTCTATATCTGTTGACTGCGCGGTGCTCCGGGCAGGCACGGCTTGAGCCGCTACAAAGGCTAAGTTACTAGAAGGTTGCCAAAGGGTGAACACGTAATCCGACAAATCGCCCAAATTTTATGAAATTTACGCTGAATCTGAGAGGTGGCTTAATGCTTACTACGGTGACGAGTACCCATAACCCCTGCTGGGTTGAGGATGATCGTGGCCAGCAATAAAACGCCGGTGAGTAGTGCTGGCAAATAATTTGTTACCTGCTCGGAAACCGCCAAGCCTGAAATAGCCCAAGAGACCAGGTCAGGGAGAAAAACCACAATCACCGTGCCAATGAACGCACCACTAATACTTCCAACTCCCCCAAGTATTGCTGCTGTTAACAAAGTTAGGGAAAGTGAAACTGGATAAACGCTTGGACCAACCAATCCCCGTAATCCGTAAAGAGCACCGCCAAGTCCGGCTACAGCAGAACTGACTACAAAGACAATAACTTTCGTACGTGCAACTGGAATTCCGTTTACTGCTGCGCCGATCTCATCATCGCGAACAGCTTTCCAACTTCTACCAGCTCTAGATGTCAGTAAATTAGAAACAAAGAATAAGGAAATTAAGGCAATAGGTATTGAAACCCAAAGTTGCCATTGCTCATAACCAACTTCAATTAAATTGCTGATCCATGTTGGTGGCATTCCAAAATCAATCATCAAGCCAACATCGCCGCCCAATACTGACTCAAATCTATTTGCCATTGATGGCAGCGCTAACGCAATTACTAAAGTGGTACCAGCCAAGTAAGGTCCGGAAAGTCTTGCTGCAGCTACTCCTAAAACTAATCCAAATACACTTGCCACAAAAACTGCGACTAAGAAGCCAGTCCAAATCGAAGCACCTAAATGTGTAATTACTGAAGCGCTTGAATATCCACCTACAGCCATTAGCGCACCTTGACCGAGAGAAATTTGTCCAGATGATCCAGTAAGAACTGTTAAAGAGAGCACGCCAATAAATAGCATCAACACCAGAGCCAATTGTCCTTGGTTGTAAGCATCAAAGATAAAACTTAAAAGGAATAAAACTAATCCCAAAGTTAAAGTTTTAAGCAAACTTTTGCGCCAAATTTTATCAACACTAACCACGGCGCACCTGCTTTCCGCCTAAAATTCCATTTGGTCTAATTAATTGCACTGCAAGTAATAAAAATAAAATTGCTAAAAATACATTTTCGGGAGATCCGTATGTTGTTACTAAAGAGATTCCAATTCCAAGAATTAAGCCACCAATAACTGCACCTAGCGGGCTATCTAATCCGCCAACAACTGCAGCTGTAAAAGCAACAATCAGAATTAAATCTAAAGAGTTTGGAGATAAATTTGTACTAGGAGTGATCAATAAGCCAGCCAAGGATCCAGCTGCTCCAGATATTGCCCAACTTAAAGTTCGCATTCTGCTTACTTTTATTCCGCTCAATCTAGCGACTTCAGGATTTAATGCTGCAGCGCGCATACCTAAGCCCACGCCGGTCTGCGTGAAGAAGTAGGAGAGCGAAAGTAAGACGGTCAACACGACGCCAATAACGAAAAGGTTAAAAGCTGAAAATGGAAGCGTTCCTGTGCCATTTTTAAAATAAAAACTATTAACCGGAGTAGGGAATCCACGTTCCTCGCCCGCCCAAAATACTCCAGCCAGTGCTTGCAATATCGCCAATATCCCAAGAGAGGCTATAACCGGAATAGTTGCTGCGAGGGTCTTGGTGGATGATGAGCTTTTTTTATGTGCCAGTGGGCGCATAATTAATAAATCTATAGCCATTCCAAGCAAAGACCCGGATATTAACGCGACCACAAAAGCCAGCCAATATGAATTTCCGGATGCAATTAAATTCGAAGCAATATAAGTGGTGAACATTGCTTGACCCATTTGAGCAAAATTAACTACACCAGCACCACGCCAAACAATTACTAACCCGAGAGCCGCTAAAGCATAAATTGCTCCGGTAGCTGTTCCGGTAATTAGCGTGCTAATAAAAGTATTCATCAATACCCCAAGTACGCACTTCTAAGTGCGGAATCTGCACGCATGGCTGCAGCAGACTGGTCTGAAGCAACTTTACCTAGTGCCAATAAAACACCGTGATCGGCAACTGCTAACGCGGTATTTGCATTTTGTTCTACTAACAAAACTGTTAGCCCTGTACTTCTACACAAATGGTTAATGGTTTGAATAATCTGCTCCACAACAAGTGGCGCCAAACCTAGGGACGGCTCATCAAGCAATAAAAGTTTAGGTCTTGAGACAAGCGCTCTTGAGATTGCGAGCATCTGACGCTCTCCCCCTGAAAGAGATCCAGCGCTTTGTTTAACTCTTTCGGCTAATCGTGGAAATAAGTCCAATACTTCTGAGATCGCAGCTTTAACATCACTTGAATTTTTCCGTCTTCTAAAGAGAGCGCCCATCTCAATATTTTCCAGCACTGAGAAAGTCGGAATTACTGCATGACCTTCTGGTACGTGGGCTATTCCTGAACGTACAATCTCTTCAGGGGCGAGATTGGTTATCTCAATATCTCCCCAACTTATGGTTCCAGATTTTGCTTTTTCTAAACCTGAGATAGTCCGAAGCAACGTAGATTTACCAGCTCCATTTGCGCCAATGACTGTAGTAATTTCTCCGGAACTAGCAACGAATGAAATTCCATCTAGAGCGCGAACATGGCCGTAATCTGTCACTAAATCACTAACTATTAATTCCTTCATGATTAATTACCAGAACCTAATTTTACGTCCTCTGATGCTGATGTTCCTAAGTATGCAGCCACAACTGCCGAGTCCTGCCTAACTTCTTTAAATGGACCACTTGCAATAACTTCACCAAAATTTAAAACATATACTCGATCAGAGATTTTATTCACAAACTCAACATTATGCTCAACCACAATAATGGAATAAAAAACTTTAAGCTGCAAAATCAAATTAGCCAACTTCTCTATTTCATCATGACCTAATCCTGCTGCTGGTTCATCTAGCAATAAGATTTTTGGCTCTAACACAAGCGCACGGGCCAGTGCCACTCTCTTAGAATCTGGATAAGTTAATTCGCTTGGATACTTATCTGCAAATTGTGTTGCTCCCGCCCATGCTAAAGCTTTTTGGGCTTTCACTTTTAGTTTTGCTTCTGACTTTCCCGATGTGCCAAATAGATCCGCAAAAAAACCTTTGCTGGCATGAGCTTGTGCTCCAACCATCACATTTTCTAACGCTGTTAACCCAGAAAATAATCCGACTCCTTGCAATGTGCGAGCGATCCCTAAATTTGCTAACTGATGAGTTTTTGGCCAAATTGAATTTTTACCATCCAGCGAAAACATTCCACTTGCTGGAGGAACCAACCCAGAGATCGCATTAAATAATGTGGTCTTTCCGGCACCATTTGGGCCAATTAAGCCGAGCACTTCGTTTTTGTGCAATTCGATATCAACATTATTAAGCGCTTTTAGGCCGCCAAATGTGACAGACAAACCTTCAACTTTTAAAAGTTCATTCACATCACACCTCCGACACTTTGCTTTCTGGGGGTACTGGGATTCTTGGAGTTCTGGAACCAATACCCGAAACTATCTCATATGAGATTGTTCCAGCTGCTGTGGCTAATTCATTTGCCAGTGGTTTTACTCCAAAAATAACTACTTCATCCCCTGCTTTTGCCAGCGAGTCGATTCCCAAATTGATTGCACATTGATCCATAGAGACCCGGCCAATTAAAGGGGCAGGGGAATTATTGTGCAAAAAATATGCCGATCCGTCTGTGGACCTTGGCAACCCATCGGCATATCCAAATGCAACAATGCCAATTTTTGTTTCCTTCTCTACTTCTACGGTTGCGCCATAACCAACAGTTGCTCCTTTGGGAATTTGCTTAACCAACAATAGTCGCGCTCTCAACTCCATGGCTGGTTTTAAAGAGATATTTTTTGGCGGAATATTAGTTGGAGACAATCCATAAATTAGAAGTCCTACGCGGACTAGATCAAAGGTCGCATCAGGCAAGGCAAGTATTGCTGAAGAATTAGCAATGTGCCGAATCCCAGGATTTAGATTTTCATCATTCATATATTCAAGTGCACTCTTGAACCGTTTAATTTGTTCGGCATTTAATGGATGCGCCGGTTCGTCTGCACAAGCTAAATGGGACCAAGTTCCCACCAACTCAATTTCGTTGGCAGCGGTGAGACGATTTAATTCACTAACTATTTCTGGAAATTCATCAAGTGCACCAGCCCTACTCATTCCGGTATCAACCTTGAGATGTACTCTGGCAATTAAGCCAACTCTTAGCGAAGCGGCATAAATTTCCTGCAAATGTTGCATAGATGAAATAGATAGATCAATATCATTTTTAATCGCACCCTCAAAGTCAGCACCTGGCGGAGTTAGCCATGCCAACACAGGTGCAGCAATACCTGCTCTACGAATTTCAAATGCTTCAGATAACAACGCTACTCCTAGCCACTCCGCTCCACCAAGAAGTGCAGCATGCGAGGATTTGATCAACCCATGACCATATGCATCAGCTTTTACGACTGCCATCACTGGCTTATTAATTGCTTCACAAATCGCAGCAACATTATCTGAGATATTTTGATAATTAATATAAGCAGTATTTGGTAGTTGCATTACTTTGGGCTCTCGATAATTACCATTGAAATAATAAAACCACCATCGTGAGAGATTGAAACTTTGACGTTTTTATCTGAGACTAAAGCTAACACTGCGCCACTGAATTCAAAACTTGGTCGCCCACTTTCAAGGCGTAAAACTTCAACTTCATGCCAAGAAAGTCCAGGAGGTACTCCTAGCGCTTTTGCTAATGCTTCTTTAGCAGCAAATCTTCCGGCTAAGTGAAGATGTAGATTCCGGTTACTTCCCTGCTCTATCTCACGATCCGTGAATAACCTATTAATTAAACCTGCGGTCCTGGTTAGTGAGATCTCAAATCTCGCAAGATCTACTAGATCTATTCCTATTTGTGAACTCATGGAAGTACTTTAAAGGTTGCTTCGACGTGAGGGAATGCTGCGATCGACAGCAATTATTAGCATCAGTAGTGCGGTTCCAATCGCAAGACCACCAAGTAAATCCGACAGCCAATGAGTATTTCTGAAAATTGAGACACAAAAAACTATGGTGCTAACACCAACTACTGAAATGGAAGCGGCCCTAACAACCTCTAGTCTCGGTTGGGCGTATTGAATATAAAGATATGCAATCAACCCCCAAGTTAAGACAGCGTTTGAGGCGTGCCCACTTGGATAAGACATACCACCCACGTAAAGCAAATCAACATTCAATCTTGGCTTAGTTCTTCCAAACTCTAATTTCGCTAAACCTACTACTGCATTTAAGGCAATTAATGAAATAATTGAGAGATTAAATGGCCGCCAACTTTCAAATTTCCAGCCAAGGTATATTGCAAGTGAGAGTAAGAAAAATGCGGTAAGTCCGCGCAATCCTAAGTGATCTAAATTATATACAACCCAATCTCCCCAATCGGGAAGTATTGGTCGTTTCCACTTTGCTATCGATTGATCTAAAGCAAGTAATGGCCCATCATGAACAACTTGCTCAGTAATCACGAAAAATATAAGGATGAAAAAAGCTGCAAACCTAACTAAGCGATCTGGTGTTCGTCTTTTAATCTGCACCTGAGACTGTCGGTTATTTACAGCCATAGCTATTCAACCGTTACGGATTTGGCAAGATTACGTGGCTGATCTACATCAAGGCCACGGACAACTGCCATCTCATATGCAAAAACTTGTAGCGGCAAAATGCTAAGTAGTGGTTGCAAGAGAACTGAACATGTGGGCACACGAATTATGTGTGCGGCTTTAACTTCAAGATCATTTTCGTCAGCAATAACAATTGTCATCGCTCCTCTAGCTTGAACTTCTTGAGCATTGCTTAACATTTTCTGATAAATAGGTGAGCTTGGCGAAGGTAAAACAACAACGACCGGAGTTCCCGCTTCGATAAGAGCTATCGGGCCATGTTTCAATTCGCCTGCAGCAAATCCTTCTGCATGCATATATGCCAATTCTTTCAATTTAAGCGCACCTTCTAGCGCTACCGGATAGCCAACATGTCTTCCCAGAAAAAGTACTGAACCAACATCCTTTAGCTCAATCGCAAGTTTACTAATTGACTCTCTAGTCTCGAGAAAGCGCTCAATTTTCCCTGGCATCTCTTGCAACTCTGCCAAAATTTTTCTGATTTCATCTGAAAATTTAAGTCCACGCACTTGTGCGATATAGAGACCAATTAAATATGAAGCAACGATTTGAGTTAAAAATGCTTTAGTTGACGCAACTGCAACTTCAGGCCCAGCATGGGTATAAAGAACGCCGTCTGATTCTCGTGGAATTGTTGAACCATTGGTATTGCAAATGCTTAACACCTTTGCACGTTGATCTTTTGCATGGCGTAGCGCCATTAAAGTATCCATAGTTTCACCAGATTGCGAAATTGCGATAACTAGCGTTCCTCGATCTATTATCGGATCGCGATATCTAAACTCGGAGGCAAGCTCCACTTCAACAGGGATTCTGGTCCAGTGTTCAATCGCATACTTTGCAATCATTCCAGCATGAAATGCTGAACCGCACCCAATAATAATAATTTTTTCAACATCACGAAGATCCTCTTCAGCGATTCGAATCTCATTTAAAATTAATTTTCCTTTTTCATCAAGGCGTCCCAAGAGAGTATCGGCTACCGCTTTGGGTTGTTCCATAATCTCTTTAGCCATGAAATGTGGGTAGCCATCCTTTTGAGCAGCAGCTGCATCCCAGGTAACTTTAAACTCGCGCCCTACTACTTTATTTCCAGAAAAATCAGTAATGGTTACCGCATCTGGGGTTATCAAAACAACTTGATCCTGGCCAAGTTCAATGGCATTTGAAGTGTATTCGATAAACGCGGCAACATCAGAAGCGAGAAATCTTTCACTATCACCTACGCCAACAACTAATGGTGAATTACGTCTTGCTCCAACAACTTGATCTGGAGACTTAGCATGGACTGCAACTAGTGAGAATGCCCCATCTAATCTTTTACAGGTTTGCCGCATTGCCTCTGCCAAATCCCCACCACATTTTTCATACGCTTGACCAAGCAGGTGTGCGACAACCTCTGAATCAGTTTCAGAGAGAAACTCATGTCCATTTGTCTCGAGTTCTCTTCGAAGGACAACATAATTTTCGATAATGCCATTGTGAATTATTGCTAACTCTTGAGATGGATTTAAATGCGGATGTGCATTTCGATCGTTTGGAGCACCGTGAGTTGCCCATCTGGTGTGGCCAATTCCAGTTTTCGATGCAGGCAAATTAACTTTACCTAACGCACCTTCCAACGCTGCTAATTTTCCAGCTCGCTTAACCGTTGAAAGTCCATCAGTTGTAATCAAGGCAACTCCAGCGGAGTCGTAACCGCGGTATTCAAGCCTGCGAAGACCTTCAATAATGATTGGTAGTGCCTGATTGCGTCCGGCATAGCCGATAATCCCGCACATCAGAACTCCCCTCTAAGCATTAGAGGCTGATTCTACTGCGTCAGCCAATTTTTTTGCTATTACATCGGCTTTGCTTTGGGTATCGGCCTCAACCATAACGCGAATTAATGCTTCAGTACCTGATGCACGAATCAAAATGCGTCCATCATTTCCTAATTCATTTTCGGCAGATTGAGTAGCTATTTTTAGATCGGCAGAAGTTAATACTTTTTCTTTATCCGTGACTGGTATGTTTAAAAGAACCTGAGGATACGATGAAAAAACCTCGGACAAATTTTCTGCTTTAGCTTCACCATTCGCTATCAATTCAAGAATATGTAAAGCGGTTAAAATTCCATCTCCAGTGGTTGCAAACTCACGTAAAATAATATGACCTGATTGTTCTCCACCGTAGTAAATCTCATGAGCAAGCATTTGTTCGAGAACATATCGATCTCCAACTTGCGCTATTTCTACCGTGATACCTTCATTCCTCATCTTATTTAAAAATCCTAGGTTGCTCATCACTGTCGCTACGATTTTATTTCCAGGCAATTTACCTTTTTGTTTTGCTGCAAGTGCCAAAAGTGCAAGTAATGCGTCGCCATCAACAGTATTCCCACGTCCATCAATCAGAAGTGCTCGATCTGCATCTCCGTCATGGGCAATCCCTAGATCAGCTTTACTTTCTAATACTTTTGCAGCGAGTAGATCTAAATGAGTTGAACCACAATCCTTATTTATATTTTCGCCATCTGGTGCTGCGCCAATAACAACAACTTCAGCTCCAGCACGTTTTAAAACTTCAGGAGCATATGTACTTGCACTGCCGTGAGCACAATCAACTACAACAGTAATTCCATCTAGTGATTTTGAAATTGTTGATAGCAAATATGTGATGTAATCATTTCTTCCATTTTCATCTTTCAAGACTGAGCCTTGTTGTTTAGTTTTTGCCGCTACATTGCTTTCAATTAATCGCTCAATCTCACGTTCAAGTTCATCTGCAATTTTTTGGCCGTTGCTTCCAAAAATTTTGATTCCATTGTCAGATGCTGGATTATGAGAAGCGGTGATCATGATCGCAGCATCTGCTTTGCGAGTGAGTACTAAGTGGGCAAGGCCCGGAGTTGGGATAACTCCAATTAAAGTGACATTTACTCCTGTACTGGTAAGCCCAGCAACTAATGCTTGCTCAATTTCTACACCTGACTTACGGGTATCTCTGCCAATCAAGATTTGTGCTTGGCCCTTGAAGACAATGCCAGTTGCAACACCGATTGCATGCACTAATTCAGAGTTTAAAAGTGAATTAGCAGAACCCGCACTTCCGCGAATTCCATCTGTTCCAAAAAGAGCCACTTAAATCCAGCTCCTTAAATTTGGTTAAGAATTAACGCTTGCTGTACTGCGAACGTTTACGTGCCTTCTTTAGACCGTACTTCTTGCTCTCAATAATACGAGCATCACGGGTAAGAAATCCGGCTTTTTTCAAAAGTGGACGATGTGCCTCGACGTCGATCTCGTTCAATGCACGAGATACACCAAGACGAAGTGCACCGGCTTGGCCAGAAACGCCGCCGCCATTTATAAGTGCAATTACATCGTAGTTTCCTTCAACACCAACAGTGCGGAATGGTTCTGAAACTGCTTGTTGGTGAACTTTGTTTGGAAAATATTGTTCAAGAGTGCGACCGTTAAGTGTCCACTTACCATTACCTGGAATTAAGCGAACTCGCGCAATAGCTTCTTTACGTCGGCCTGTTCCTCCACCGGGTGCGGTGATCGCAGAGCGGTTGGTTGCTGGAGCAGGAGAAGATGATGTGTAACTTGTTGGAATCTCTTCAGAATCATCTTCTAAAAGATCAGCTGTGAAATCTGACATTAATTCACCTTACTTTTTGAAATTTGTGAAACTTGTGTAATCACAAATGGTTTTGGATTCTGAGCACTATGTGGGTGTTCTGGACCTGCATAGACTTTCAACTTAGTTCCGATTGAACGGCCAAGAGAATTTTTTGGAAGCATTCCGCGGATTGCTTTTTCAACTGCACGTGTTGGGTGCAATGCCATCATGTCTGAATAAGTAGTTGCAGTTAATCCACCTGGATAACCAGAGTGACGGAATTCCATCTTGCTTGCGCCTTTGGTTCCGGTAAGTGCGACTGCTTCTGCATTGATGACGATTACGAAATCACCCATGTCCATGTGTGGTGCAAAAGTTGCTTTGTGCTTTCCGCGCAAAAGTGTTGCGGCATGAGTTGCAAGGCGTCCTAGAACAACATCTTTAGCGTCGATGATGTGCCACTCGGGAGTTGCATCCCCAGCCTTTGGGCTATATGTACGCACGCGCAACCTCTATCTTCTTTGTAATGGAAAGCTTCTTATTTAAGGAAACTATCTGGCCAGACCTCAATGAGGTCAGGGGGTAGAGGGTACCTTTTGAGCGTGGCCTGGGTCAAAATGGGGTATTCCCCAAGCTCTACTCACTCGGAAGTGAGCGGACTCCGGTCCTGGTCAGCACCTGGGCCCGTTCCAACAAGCCAGCCCCAGTCGGATAATCCACCCCGATCAAGGTCAATCCTCGAGCAGGAGCAGATAAAGAGCGCCCTACCCGATCTCCACCATTTAATAGTTCGCCCAGCCAGCCGATCTCGGCATGGCCGGCGCCAACGATGCTGGCGGCTCCGACCAATGAACGCACCATCGCATGGCAAAAAGCATCTGCACTAACTAAGGCTTGGGCAAAACCATCACTGTCTCTGCTCCACTCAAATTTTTCCAAACTTCTAATTGATGTAGCACCTTCGCGTTTGCGGCAAAAGGCAGCAAAATCATGAGTGCCGATCAAAGGCACAACTGCTGCATTCATTAAATCAATATTTAAATTTTGTTGCCAAGGTGCAACATCTGCACGGGCCAATGGTGGAATTACTTTAAAACCATCAGCAAATCGATAGCGGTAATTTCGGCGAAGCGCTGAATAGCGCGCATGAAATCCATGTGGTGCATCATCTAATGAATTCAAGCGCACTTCATCTGGCAACAATCGATTAGCTATTTGCATCAGCGAAGTTAAATTCCAACGATCTCTATCAATTTGTGCAATATCAAAATGAAAAACTTGCCCAGTTGCGTGGACTCCTGCATCAGTTCGACCAGCCACCATTGTGTTAACCGGAATAGCCATCAAGCGACTTAGTAAATCTTCGACCACGCTTTGAATGGTGCGTCGGTCTGGTTGTAAATTCCAACCTGAAAAATAAGAACCATCATAAGAAAGTTCGCACCTAATACGAGTAAACCCGCCCTCTGGAAGTAATTCAGGGGCGGGCGAACTCATAATGATTTTAAATTGCTAAAAATTACTTAGCACTCTTCTTCGCTGGAGCTTTTTTAGCTGCGGCTTTCTTGGCTGGAGCTTTTTCAGCAGCTTTTTTAGCTGGTGCTTTTTTAGCTGGTGCTTTTTTAGCGGCAGCTTTTTTAGCTGGTGCTTTCTTAGCAGCGGCTTTTTTGGCTGTTGCCTTCTTAGGGGCATCGCCTTCAACTTCAATTTCACTTACTGCTGCTGAAACACGGCTAGCAATTCGCTCTGAAATCTTCTTCGCATTTGAATCACGATCTGCAACGCGAGCGGCAGATGCCTTCTTGGCATCTTCGCGCTTTGAAGCAGCTTTGGTAATTGCATCTGCTTGTGAAACAACTGCACGTTTTGCAGGAGTTCCTTCAGTAAGAATTTCAATTATCGCCATTGAAGAGTTATCGCCTTTGCGAACTCCAACTTTGGTGATGCGTGTGTATCCACCGTCGCGCTGAGCAAAACGAGGACCAATTTCAGTGAATAAGTGGTGCACAACGCTCTTATCGCTGATAACTGCCATCACTCGTCGGCGAGCTGGAAGATCACCTTTCTTTGCAGCACTGATCAACTTCTCAGCAACTGGACGCAAGCGTTTTGCTTTTGTCACTGTTGTGCGAATGCGACCATGTTGAATTAATTGGGCGGCAAGAGTTCCTAGTAAGAGGCGCTCATGGGCTGGTCCACTACCGAGGCGTGGTCCCTTTGCTGGCTTTGGCATTTTGGCTCAGATCTCCTCTAACTACTCTTGTGTTTCTGAATTTGGTACATCTGAATGAGTTGGGCTGATTGGATCAACTGCGTGGATTGGAGTTACTGGTGGAACAACGTAGAACTCCTCATCCTCATCATCACCATTGTCGTGATAACCAGGTGATTGAGTTGGATCAAATCCAATTGGGCTGTCCTTTAGTTGAAGACCCATTCCAACAAGCTTTAGTTTAACTTCGTCAATAGATTTTGAACCGAAGTTACGGATATCCAAAAGGTCTGCTTCGCTGCGAGATACAAGTTCACCAACGCTATGAATTCCTTCACGCTTTAAGCAGTTGTATGAACGCACTGTTAGATCTAAATCTTCGATTGGAAGAGCAAGATCTGCAGCAAGTGCAGCATCAGTAATGGAAGGTCCGATTTCAATTCCTTCTGCACCAAGATTTAACTCGCGAGCCAAACCAAATAACTCAACAAGTGTCTTTCCGGCAGATGCCATTGCGTCACGTGGTTCCATTGAACGCTTTGTTTCAACATCAAGTACTAAACGGTCAAAGTCAGTGCGCTGTTCAACACGTGTTGCTTCAACTTTGTAAGTAACTTTTAGAACTGGTGAGTAAATTGAGTCAATTGGAATGCGTCCGATCTCTTGACCGGCTTGCTTATTTTGAACAGCTGTTACGTAACCACGGCCACGCTCAACTGTTAACTCAATTTCAACTTTTGCTTTTGCGTTAAGGGTTGCAATATGAATCTCTGGGTTATGAACTTCAACTCCAGCTGGGACAACAATGTCAGCTCCAGTTAATACACCTTCGCCAGTTTTGCGAATGTACATAACTACAGGCTCATCACTATCTGATGAAAGAACTAAACCTTTGATGTTTAGAACGATCTCTGTTAAATCTTCCTTAACTCCTTCAAGAGTGGTGAACTCATGAAGTGCGCCTTCAACTCGTGCGCTTGTTACAGCAGCACCGGGAATTGAAGAGAGCAAGGTACGACGTAAAGAGTTGCCCAGGGTGTAACCAAAACCTGGCTCTAATGGTTCGATGATGAAGCGAGAGCGGTATTCACTCACAACTTCTTCGGACAAGATGGGGCGTTGCGCGATAAGCACTAGATATCCTCCATAACTCGTGGAGATCCACTATTTGATCTCCAACTTACGAACTTCACGAACTTCTCTCGGGGCGAGAAGTTCGCTTACTGCTACTACCTATTACTTCTTACTACTTCGAGTAATACTCAACAATTAACTGCTCTTGAATTTGAGTATCAATGACAGCGCGCTCTGGGAGTGCGTGAACAAGAATTCTCAACTTCGAGCCAACAACTTCCATCCAAGCCGGAACTGCACGATCTCCTAATTCAGCACTTGCGATGATGAATGGAGTTAGGTCATGTGATCCTGGACGAACGTCAATGATCGTGTTTGCAGTTACGCGGTATGAAGGAATATTTACCTTCTCGCCGTTAACTAAGAAGTGACCGTGGCGCACCAATTGGCGGGCCATGTCGCGACTCTTTGCAAAACCTGCACGGAAAACTACGTTGTCTAAACGAGTTTCCAAGATGCGAAGTAGGTTTTCACCAGTACGTCCTTGACGACGGTTTGCCTCTTCGTAATATCCACGGAATTGCTTTTCTAGAATTCCATAAATACGTGCGCACTTTTGCTTCTCACGCATCTGCAATAAGTACTCACTGTCTTTGGTGCGACCGCGACCATGCTGCCCTGGTGGGTAAGGACGTGATTCGATCGGACACTTTGGTCCATCGCACTTAGAGCCCTTAAGGAAGAGCTTTACTTTCTCACGACGACAACGCTTGCAATCTGCTCCGGTATAACGAGCCATATCTCTCTCCTCCCCTAAACCCGGCGACGCTTTGGTGGACGGCAACCATTATGTGGAGCTGGAGTCATATCTGCGATAGCTCCAACTTCTAATCCGGCTGCCTGTAATGAACGAATAGCTGTTTCGCGACCAGATCCTGGTCCCTTAACAAATACATCTACTTTGCGAACACCATGTTCTTGCGCGCGACGTGCAGCTGCTTCAGCAGCAAGTTGTGCAGCAAATGGTGTTGATTTACGTGATCCTTTGTAACCAACTTGGCCAGCTGATGACCATGCAATAACTGCACCTGTTGGATCAGTAATAGAAACAATGGTGTTGTTGAAGGTGCTCTTGATGTGAGCTTGACCAACAGCAACGTTTTTCTTTTCTTTCTTACGAAGTTTTACTTTGCCTTTACCGGCAGCGGCAGGTTTAGCAGCCATTACTTGGTCACCTTCTTCTTACCAGCGATAGCAACGCGTGGACCCTTGCGAGTACGTGCGTTGGTGTGGGTACGTTGCCCGCGCACCGGCAAACCTCTGCGGTGACGAATTCCTTGGTAGCACTGAATCTCAACTTTGCGTCGGATGTCAGCTGCAATCTCACGACGGAGATCACCTTCGATTTTGAAGTTTCCTTCAATGTAATCGCGCAACTTAACAAGATCGCTCTCAGGCAAATCTTTTACGCGGACGTTCGGGTTGATTCCAGTAGCCGTTAACATTTCTTGCGAACGGGTACGGCCAACACCGAAGATATATGTAAGTGCAATCTCAACGCGCTTTTCACGCGGAAGATCAACACCAACTAAACGTGCCATCAGTGGCCCTTCGTTAAACCAGAGGTCCTATGCGACACGACCTTAGCCTCTGGACCAAGGGGACTGATTTCTCAGTTGTGTTACATGTTAACTATTAAGTTTTTTTAAAAAATTAACCCTGCCGTTGTTTGTGACGGAGGTTCTCGCAGATCACCATGACGCGACCGTGACGACGAATTACTTTGCACTTGTCACAAATCTTCTTAACGCTTGGCTTGACCTTCATGTTCCCCCCTCTTTCCTTATCTTGCTTTAGCTTTCTTTTAACTCTTACTTGTATCGATAAACGATGCGACCTCTGGTGAGGTCATATGGACTTAACTCCACAATCACACGATCTTCGGGCAAAATGCGAATGTAGTTCTGTCGCATCTTTCCGCTGATGTGTGCGAGGACTTTATGTCCGTTGGTGAGATCAACTCGGAACATGGCATTTGGCAAAGCCTCAGCTACGGTGCCTTCTATTTCGATGGCACCATCATTCTTTGACAAGCCTTACCTACTCCCAAATTGAACTCAAGACCGAAGGGCAATACTAGGTCCAGGGGGTCGATTCAGTGAAATCGGCCTCAATCCCCCAAATCTCCCCTAAAACTGAACTTAAATCTGAACTTAATTCCTAACTAAAATAGCCCCAAAAATCAGATCAATTCAGATTGAGGGTGAGATTTCCCGCCCGAAAGGGGCCAATCCAGCCGCCCCTCCATCTTTGGCGGTCAAGACAAAAATCCCACCATCAGGAGTTAAGGCGAATGAGTGTTCTGTATGAGCAGCGCGTGCTCCATCTTGCGTTACCACTGTCCACTCGTCAGCCAAAGTGCGAACTTTGTGTGATCCCCGAGTGATCATTGGCTCGACAGCTAATGCCATACCTGCGATTAAAGTCGGCCCACGACCGGCTACGCCAAAATTTAAAAGATGTGGTTCTTGATGCATTTCGGTACCAATTCCATGGCCGCCGTAATCGCGCAAAATTCCATACTTTCCGCTTGCATTAATACTTTTTTCAATTGCCGCACTTAGATCGGTTAACTTTCCATCAATTTTTGCAGCTGCGATTCCAGCCCACATTGATTGCGCGCAGGCATCCATCATTTTCTGATCTTCGGCAGTTATCTGGCCAACACCTACAGAAATTGCAGAGTCGCCATGCCAACCATCAACTATTGCTCCACAATCAATTGAAATTACATCTCCGTCTTTTAATGGTTTGTCATTTGGAATTCCATGAACAACTTCATCATTAACTGATGTGCAAATTGTTGCTGGATAACCGTGATACCCCAGAAAAGATGGAATGCCGCCACCGGCCTTAATGCAATCTGCAGCGATTTTATCTAATTCTTGTGTAGTAACTCCTGGTGCTACTGCACTTCTTAAAATTTCTAATGTGTCAGCAACAAGAAGACCTGCAACTCGCATTAATTTTAGTTGCTCTAAAGTTTTTATTTGAATTGCCATGAAAAGCCAAATTATTTTTTAGGAGACAGAGCTGCGATTGCCCGCTCAGTAATATCTGCAATAGAACCCGAGGCGTTAATTGCAATAAGCAAATTTTCTTTTTTATAAAAATCAATAATTGGAGCTGTCTGATCTCTATAAACTTTTAAGCGATGGCGGACAACATCGGCGTTATCGTCATCGCGATTTCGACTAGCTAAACGTGTAACAATTTCTTCTTCATCGATCTGCAATTCAAGCACGCAATCTAAAGGTGCATTTATGCGTTTCAAAATTTCCTTTAAAACCGCAGCTTGTGCTGCATTGCGTGGAAATCCATCCAGTAAAAATCCGTTATCTAAATCTGATTCGTTTAATCTGGCTTCAACCATGCTGTTGGTAACTGAATCTGGGACTAGATCTCCGCGATCCATATAACCCTTTGCTTCAATCCCTAGCGGCGTACCAGCAGATAAATTTGCGCGGAAGATATCTCCGGTAGAAATATGAGGGATTCCGTAGTGAGCACACAAGAATTCTGCTTGTGTCCCTTTTCCGGCACCTGGTGGTCCAACTAAAACTAAACGCATTACCTCAAGAAACCTTCATATGAACGTTGTTGAAGTTGGCTTTCAATCTGTTTGGCTGTATCAAGACCGACACCAACAACGATCAAGATTGCGGTTCCACCAAATGGGAAGTTCTGAGTGGCACCAAATAGTGCAAGTGCGATTACTGGAATGATCGCAACTAAAGCTAAGTAGAGCGAGCCAGGTGCAGTGATTCGAGATAAAACATATTGCAAATGTTCAACAGTTGGACGTCCAGCACGAATACCTGGAATGAACCCACCGTATTTGCGCATATTTTCAGCTACTTCTTCAGGATTAAAAGTAATTGCAACATAGAAATAAGTGAAGAAAATAATCATTGCAAAATATGCAATCACATAAGTCCAGTGATCACCTTTAACAAAGTTTTGTTGAATCCAAACTGCCCATGCTGCTTTGCTATTTGAAAGATTAACTACAAGTGATGGGATGTAAAGCAATGAAGAGGCGAAAATTACTGGGATAACACCAGCTTGGTTAACCTTGATTGGAATGTAAGTACTTGCTCCACCATAACTACGGCTACCAACTTGACGCTTTGCATATTGCACTGGAATTCGACGTTGTGCTTGCTCAACAAAAACAACTGCTGCAACAATCAAAACTCCGACAGCCATAACAAATAGGAATACAAAAAGTCCTTTTTGAAGTTTGATACTCCAAAGTTGACCAGGGAATCTTGCTGCAATTGAGGTAAAGATCAGGATTGACATTCCGTTACCCACACCACGATCAGTAATCAATTCGCCAAGCCACATGATCACCGAAGTTCCAGCAGTCATGACAATTACCATTGTCAAAATACGTGACCAAGAAGTATCCGGAATGATTGCTTCATTACAGCCCGAGAAAAGTCTTCCTGGTGTGCGAGCAACTGCAACCAGACCAGATGATTGCAAGATCGCCAAACCAATTGTTAAGTAACGGGTGTACTGAGTTAACTTTGCGGTTCCAGATTGACCTTCTTTTTTCAAGGCTTCAAAACGTGGAATAACTACTGTCAAAAGTTGCACAATGATTGAGCTCGTGATGTAAGGCATGATTCCAAGTGCAAAAACACTAAGTTGTAACAACGCTCCACTGCTGAAAAGGTTGATTAATCCAAACAAACCACCAGTTTGTACTTGATTCAAACAAGTTTGAACGCTGGTGTATGAGACACCAGGAGTTGGAATAACTGAACCAAAACGGAAAAGCGCCATGATTGAAAGAGTAAAGAAAATCTTTTTGCGCAGATCAGGCGTTTTAAAGGCCTTTCCAAATGCAGCGATCATTCTTTACTCCTTTTTTAGAGTCTTACCCCTAAGGAAAATCTTCTTTAGAGTTTGGCTACTTTAGTAATTTTGCCACCAGCAGCCTTAATTTTCTCTTCAGCCGTGGCAGAAAATCCTTGTACTGCGATTGTGATCGCAACAGAGATATCGCCATTTCCAAGAACCTTGACTGGAAGTCCTTTTCGGACTGCGCCATATTCAATAAGTTGGGCAACAGTTACGGTGCCACCTTTTGGAAAGAGCTCATTCAAAGTTGCCACATTAACAGCCTGGTATTCCACACGCTCTGGGTTTTTAAAGCCCTTGAGTTTTGGAAGACGCATATGTAGCGGCATTTGACCGCCTTCAAAACCGATGCGAACAGTGTTACGCGCATGCGTACCTTTTCCACCTCGACCAGAAGTTTTACCTTTGGATGCTTCTCCGCGACCTTTACGTACGCGATCTTTCTTAGCTCCTGGGGCAGGGCGTAGATGGTGCATTTTAAGAGTCATTTATTCGACCTCTTCCACAAGAATGAGATGACGAACGGCTTTAACCATTCCGCGAATCTCTGGACGATCTTCTTTTACGACAACATCACCGATGCGCTTAAGACCAAGTGAGCGAAGAGTCTCGCGATGTTCTGGTCTTCCGCCGACTTTGGAGCGTAGTTGAGTTACTTTTAAGCGACCCATATTTATGCACCTGCCGATACTGGATGTAGATCTGCGTTAATTGCTTTAAGTAAACGTGTTGGTGCGACATCTTCTAGTGGAAGACCGCGACGTGCAGCGATTGCACTTGGGTGCTCAAGGCTCTTCAATGCTGCAACAGTTGCATGAACAATGTTGATCGCATTATTTGATCCGAGAGATTTGCTAAGTACATCGTGAATTCCAGCGCACTCAAGTACAGCACGAACTGGGCCACCTGCAATAACTCCAGTACCAGGACTTGCTGGCTTTAGGAGTACAACTCCGGCAGCTGCTTCACCTTGAACTGGATGAGGAATGGTTGCTTGAATCATTGGAACTTTGAAGAAAGCTTTTTTGGCTTCTTCAACTCCCTTGGCAATTGCAGCAGGAACTTCTTTTGCTTTGCCGTAACCAACACCGACCATGCCTTTGCCATCGCCAACAACTACTAGAGCGGTAAAAGAGAAACGACGTCCACCTTTTACTACTTTAGAAACACGGTTGATGAAGACAACGCGTTCGATGTACTGGCTTTTTTCTGGTCCGCCACCATCACGACGTTCACGCTTTTCGCGACGTTCACCTGAAGCAGGTGCACCTGGATTAGTACTTCTTTCAGCAGCCATTAGAACTCCAATCCATTCTCGCGTGCGCCGTCAGCAAGAGCGGCAATTCGACCGGTGTACTTTGCTCCGGCACGATCAAACACAACTGCAGAAACTCCAGCGCTTTTCGCGCGATCTGCAAGTAGTTGACCGATTAAGCGAGCTTTTCTGGTTTTGTCATCTTTCGAATTACGGAAGCTATCTTCCATAGTCGAAGCTGATGCAAGAGTATGTCCCATTGTGTCATCGACAACCTGCGCAAATACATGGCGAGATGAACGAGTCACAACAAGACGTGGACGTGCTGCAGTTCCGGAAACTTTTTTACGCACGCGGAAGTGGCGGCGAGCTTTGGCAACTTGGGCCGATCCTTTACGGACCTTTACTCCGATAGCCATTACTTCTTACCTGCCTTTCCTTGCTTGCGTCGAACAACTTCGTCGACATAGCGCACGCCTTTGCCTTTGTAAGGCTCTGGTGGGCGAATCTTGCGAATATTTGCGGCTACTTCGCCAACTAATTGCTTATCAATTCCTTGAACTGAGAATTTAGTTGGTGACTCAACTACAAAAGTAATTCCTTCAGGAGCAACAACATTTACTGGGTGGCTGAATCCGAGTGCGAAAGTAAGGTTTTTGCCTTCTGCTGCAACACGGTAACCAACACCAATAATGTCTAGCTTCTTTTCATAACCGTTTGTTACGCCTTCGATCATGTTAAAAACAAGTGTGCGTGAAAGTCCATGAAGTGAACGACTTTGGCGCTCATCATTTGGACGAGTAAGTGTTAAAACACCTTCATCGCTCTTTGTAATTGTGATTGGAAGTGCAACAGTGTGAGCTAGAGATCCTTTAGGACCTTTAACAGCAACATGCTGTCCTTCTAATGAAACTTCTACTCCCTTAGGAAGCGTGATGGGTTGTCTACCAATTCGTGACATCAGCGCTCACCATACGTAGGCGAGAACTTCCCCGCCTACTCCCTGTTTGCCAGCTTGCTTATCAGTAAGCAGTCCGGATGAAGTTGAAATGATGGCAACACCTAAACCACCAAGAACGCGTGGCAACGCAGTTGACTTTGCGTAAACGCGAAGTCCTGGTTTGCTCACACGACGCACACCAGCGATTGAACGCTGACGGTTTGCGCCGTACTTAAGATCAATTGTTAGCGTCTTTCCAATTCCAGTCTCGTTAGTCACGATCTCGTAACTGCTGATGTAACCCTCTTGTTTGAGGATTGCAGCAATACGTGCCTTGACTGTTGAAGATGGCATCGCCACTTTGTCGTGGTATGCCGAATTGGCGTTCCGCAATCGCGTCAACATATCTGCGATGGGATCTGTCATTGTCATAGTTGGTTCGCCTTAACCTTCCTCGAAGTGGTTTCCATTAGGACCTGCTCCGTAGTTTTCTTGCTCGAGTTTGATGCAACCGCAGGTGAGGTCACCAGCTGGCCTTTGTGATTCCAGGAAGTTCGCCGGCATGCGCCATTTCGCGGAAACAAACGCGGCAAATTCCAAACTTTTGGTAGACAGCACGTGGACGTCCACAACGCTGACATCTGGTGTAACCGCGTACCTTGAACTTTGGTTTACGGCTGGCTTTAACTTTTAACGATGTTTTCGCCATTTTTAGATCTCCCTAAATGGGAAGCCGAGTTTGCGTAACAACGCGCGCCCTTCTTCATCATTTGTCGCAGTAGTTACAACAGTGATGTCCATTCCGCGAGGACGATCAATTTTGTCTTGATCGATCTCGGTGAATACAACTTGTTCGGTTAAACCGAATGTGTAGTTGCCGTGGCCATCAAATTGTTTTGGAGATAATCCACGGAAGTCGCGGATACGCGGAAGTGAGATGCTCAATAGACGATCGCAGAATTCCCACATACGATCTCCGCGCATTGTTACGTGCGCACCAATTGGCATGTTCTCACGCAATTTGAATTGCGCAATTGACTTTGTCGAACGAGTCACTTGTGGACGTTGCCCGGTGATCGCTGAAAGATCCTTGATTGCGCCTTCGATTAATTTTGAATCACGAGCAGCTTCGCCAACACCCATGTTCACAACAATCTTCACAAGGGTCGGAACCTGCATCACATTTGCATACTTAAATTCTTCACGCATAGCAGGAAGAATTTCAGCACGGTAGCGATCCTTTAAGCGTGCGCTAGTTGCAGTACTCATCGGATGTCCTTTCCGGTGCGACGTGAAATGCGAACATTTTTGCCCTTTTCATCTTTACGAGATCCAAGACGTGTTGCGCGACCATCTTCGTCGACAACAAGAACATTTGAAATGTGGATCGGAGCCTCGGTAGTGATAATTCCACCGGTGCGTACTCCACGATCAGTTGAACTCTCTTTGGTGTGCTTCTTAATCTGATTAACACCTTCGACAATTACGCGATCTTTTTCAACCAATACTGAAATTACCTTTCCGGTAACTCCCTTATCTTTGCCGGCGATCACTTGAACAGTGTCACCCTTACGGATTTTTGCCATTTTTATAGCACCTCCGGAGCAAGTGAAATGATCTTCATAAATTTCTTATCGCGAAGTTCACGTGCAACTGGTCCGAAAATACGGGTTCCACGTGGCTCACCGTCAGCTTTCAAAATAACGGCGGCATTCTCATCAAATTTGATGTATGAACCATCAGCACGACGGTTCTCTTTAGTGGTACGAACGATGACAGCCTTTACGACTTCACCTTTCTTAACTTGACCACCAGGAATTGCATCTTTAACCGAGCAAACGATGATGTCACCGATGCTGGCATAACGACGTCTGGTGCCGCCAAGTACGCGGATGCAGAGCAGTTCCTTAGCCCCAGTGTTGTCGGCGACGCGAAGTCGCGACTCTTGTTGAATCATGGCTTTTCTCTCCCGCTCTTACTTAGCTTTTTCAAGAATTTGCACAACGCGCCAACGCTTTGTGGCTGAAAGTGGACGCGTTTCCATAATTAGAACGCGATCACCCATTCCACATTCATTAGCTTCATCATGCGCCTTCAACTTATGGGCACGTCGCATAACTTTTCCGTACAGAGCGTGCTTCACACGATCTTCAACTACAACAGTGACGGTTTTATCCATCTTGTTGCTAGTTACCAGACCTTCACGGGTTTTTCTAAAACCGCGCTCAGATGATGGAGTAGTTGATGTTTGATCGCTCATGCAGCACCCCCGATACCAATTCCTAATTCACGTTCGCGCATGATCGTGTAGATACGCGCAATCTCTTTGCGGACCGCGGTTAAGCGACCATGGCTTTCTAGTTGACCAGTTGCTGCTTGGAAACGAAGGTTGAATAACTCTTCCTTCGATTCGCGCAGTTTGGCCTCTAATTCGTCAATGGATAGCGCTCGTAGAACTTCATTCACGTTGTTAGCCATTACGCCTCCTCACGTCGAACGATGCGGCACTTCATTGGCAATTTATGGATTGCACGAGTCATTGCTTCAGTAGCAATAGCCTCAGTGACACCAGAGATCTCAAACATCACGCGACCTGGCTTGACGTTTGCGATCCACCATTCTGGTGAACCTTTACCGGAACCCATACGAGTTTCAGCTGGTTTTTTTGTTAATGGAACATCTGGATAAATATTGATCCAAACTTTTCCACCACGTTTAATGTGACGAGTCATCGCGATACGCGCTGCCTCAATCTGACGGTTAGTTACGTAAGCAGGTTCAAGAGCTTGGATTCCGAAATCTCCGAAAGAGACTGCAGTTCCACCTTTTGACGCACCTGAACGAGATGGGTGGTGCGGCTTACGGAATTTAACTTTACGAGGAATCAACATTAGGCCTGTCCTCCTTCAACAACTGGTGCTGCTTCTGGAGCAACTGGACCAGCAGGTCCGCGAGCTGAACTTCCTCGAGCTGCACCTGTACGAGCAGCAGCTAATGCTTCTGCTTGACGAGTTGCACGAGTCTCAAGAATGTCACCTTTGTAGATCCAAACTTTTACACCGATGCGACCGAAAGTAGTTTTTGCTTCATAGAAACCGTAATCAATATCTGCGCGCAATGTATGTAGCGGAACGCGACCTTCACGGTAGAACTCAGAGCGAGACATTTCTGCTCCACCAAGACGACCATTACATTGAACACGAATTCCTTTAGCACCAGATTTAAGTGCAGTCTGCATTGACTTACGCATTGCACGACGGAAAGAAACACGGCTTGCAAGTTGTTCTGCAACACCTTGAGCAACGAGTTGCGCATCAATTTCTGGATTCTTAACTTCAAGAATATTTAATTGAACTTGCTTTCCGGTTAACTTCTCAAGATCCATGCGAAGACGATCTGCTTCCATTCCACGGCGACCGATAACGATGCCAGGACGTGCAGTGTGAATGTCGATGCGAACACGTTCACGGGTACGCTCGATTTCAACACGTGAAATTCCAGCACGCTCCATGCCCTTATCTAGCATGCGACGAATTGCAATATCTTCACCAACATATGCCTTGTACATCTTGTCGGTGTACCAACGAGATTTAAATTCGGTTGTGATTCCCAGACGGAAGCCGTATGGATTTATCTTTTGACCCATTACTTGGCCCCCCGAACTTCAGACACAACAACAGTTATGTGGCTTGTACGCTTCAAAATTTGGAAAGCGCGACCTTGGGCACGTGGACGGAAACGCTTTAACGTCACTCCATCATTTACATAAGCTTCAGTAATCCAAAGCTCTGATGCATCACGAATGTTTGGATCTTTTTGTTTTGCATTTGCAACTGCTGATGCAACTAACTTGTAGAAAACATCTCCTGCTGCTTGTGGAGCAAACTTCAGGATCGAAAGTGCCTCATCTGCTTTAACGCCACGGATTAAATCGATAACCCGTCGTGCTTTTTGAGGAGTAATACGGACATCACGCAAGATTGCGCGAGCCGAAATTGCTTCAGTATTAGATGACACGCTTGGCCCTCCGATCGTCGCCTTTAATGTGACCTTTGAAGGTACGAGTTGGTGCAAACTCACCGAGTTTGTGACCAATCATTGCTTCAGTAACAAAGACAGGTATGTGCTTGCGACCATCATGAACAGCGATGGTGTGACCGATCATGTCCGGAGTGATCATCGAACGACGAGACCATGTCTTGATGACATTTTTCGTGTTCTTCTCATTTTGCGCCTCAACCTTTTTGGAAAGGTGTGAGTCCACAAATGGACCTTTTTTTAAGCTACGTGGCATCGAAGGTTCCTATCGCTTCTTGTTCTTCGGACGACGGCGGACGATTTGTTGATCGCTAGCTTTCTTCTTACGCGTGCGACCTTCAGGCTTACCCCAAGGTGTAACCGGGTGACGGCCACCAGAAGTTTTACCTTCACCACCACCATGTGGGTGATCAACTGGGTTCATAACAACACCACGAACCGTTGGACGACGACCCTTCCAACGCATTCTTCCGGCCTTGCCAAAATTAATATTTGATTGTTCAGCGTTACCAACTGTGCCGATGGTTGCGCGACAACGTACATCTACATTTCGCACTTCACCTGATGGCATACGTAGTTGTGCCCAAGCTCCTTCTTTTGCAACAAGTTGAACACTTGCACCAGCAGAACGAGCAATCTTTGCTCCTCCACCAGGACGAATTTCAATTGCGTGAACCACAGTTCCAACAGGAATGTTACGAAGTGGCAAGTTATTTCCTGGCTTGATATCTGCACTTGGGCCGTTTTCAATAACAGCACCTTGCTCTAAATTGTTTGGAGCAATGATGTAACGCTTTTCGCCATCTGCGTAATGCAGAAGTGCGATGCGAGCTGTGCGGTTTGGGTCATACTCAATATGAGCGACCTTCGCTGGCACACCATCTTTGTCATTGCGAACAAAATCAATTAAGCGATAGGCACGCTTGTGTCCTCCACCTTGGTGGCGAACAGTGATGCGTCCAGCAGAGTTACGTCCACCTTTGCTGTGAATCGGACGAACCAAAGATTTCTCTGGGGTTGTACGAGTAATTTCAGCAAAGTCGGAAACGCTCATGCCACGTTGGCCCGGTGTTGTCGGCTTTAACTTACGAATTCCCATTAGTAGATTCTCTTTTCTAAATTCTTAGGAGACTGGTCCGCCGAAGATATCGATGCGATCCCCAGCAGCGATTTGTACGATCGCGCGCTTGGTATCACTTCGACTACCCATACCGAAACGAGTGCGCTTGGTCTTACCTTTACGGTTCAAGGTATTGACACTAAGCACCTTCACTCCGAAGACTTTTTCAACCGCGATCTTGATCTCGGTCTTATTTGCATCCGTTGCAACCAAGAAGGTGTATTTATTTTCATCAAGTAGTCCATAAGACTTCTCTGAAACTACTGGTGAAAAAAGTACTGAGCGATGATCTCTACTCATTATGCGCTCACCTCTGCTTTCTCGGCACGAGCTGCTAGGAAATCTTTAATCGCTTGATGTGTAAACACAACATCATCTGATTTAACGACATCGTAAGCATTTAGTTGATCTGGAACGATCAAATGCATATCGGTTGCATTTCGCAAACTTCTCCATGCATCTACTTCTTCACGTGAAATTACAACGAGAAGTTGTTTGCGATCTGAGAATTGACGAACTGCGGCAAGTGCACCTTTTGTTGAAGGAGACTCACTAGCCAAAATTTCAGTGACAACGTGAATCCGTGAATTGCGAGCGCGATCAGACAAAAGTCCGCGTAGTGCTGCAGCAATCATTTTCTTTGGAGTCCGTTGTGCAAATGAACGAGGTACTGGACCGTGTGAAACTCCACCGTGACGCTGATTAGGAGAACGGGTTGAGCCCTGACGAGCACGACCAGTTCCTTTCTGCTTGAACGGTTTCTTTCCACCACCACTTACTTCACCACGGTTCTTAACTTTGCTGGTTCCCTGACGGGCAGCAGCAAGTTGAGCAACTACAACTTGGTGAATCAATGGAACGTTGGTCTGTACATCGAAAAGTTCTGCTGGAAGATCAATGCTTCCGGCAGCTTTTCCAGCTGCGTTTTTAATCTCAATTGTTAATGACATTACGCACCTGCCTTCGCTGCGGCACGAACAAGAATTAAGCCACCAATTGGACCAGGGACTGAACCTTTAATTAATAGGTAACCCTTTTCGGTATCAACTGCGTGGAGAGTCAGACTCTGAGTCGTGACTTTTTCATTTCCCATACGTCCAGCCATTTTTAAACCTTTAAATACGCGACCTGGTGTTGCACATGCTCCGATTGATCCAGGCATACGGTGCTTACGATCAACACCGTGCGATGCACCTAAACCACCGAAACCGTGACGCTTCATTACACCGGCAGTTCCTTTACCAGTGCTGGTTCCAGTTACATCAACTAGATCTCCAGCAGCAAAGATATCTGCGTTAATTTCTCCGCCAACTTCATATGCCGAGACATCATCTAAACGAATCTCAGCAACAGAGCGGCGAGGAGTAACTCCAGCTTTTGCAAAGTGACCAGCAAGTGGCTTAGTAACTTTGCGTGGATCAATAGAACCGTATGCAATTTGAATTGCGCTATATCCATCTTTTTCAAGAGTGCGGATTAACGTAATTGCACATGGTCCAGCTTGAATAACAGTTACCGGAACAATCCGATTATTTGCATCGAAGACTTGAGTCATTCCTAGCTTTGTGCCAAGAATGCCCTTTCGGGTGTGTGGGTGAGTACTAATTAGTGTCATTTTTTTCTACCCCTACAACTTAATCTCAATGTCGACGCCAGCAGGGAGGTCGAGTCGCATCAAGGAATCAACAGTCTTAGGCGTTGGATCGATGATGTCGATCAAACGCTTATGGGTGCGCATTTCAAAATGCTCACGACTGTCTTTGTACTTGTGCGGTGAACGGATTACACAAAATGAATTCCGCTCTGTAGGCAGTGGAACTGGTCCGGCAACCTTTGCACCTGTGCGCTCAACTGTTTCGACGATTTTTTTCGCCGAAGAGTCAATCACCTCATGGTCATAGGCCTTGAGCCGAATTCGAATCTTTTGACCCGCCATGCTCCTCGCCCTCCTCTCGCTTGCTTAATTACAACTGTTTGTTAATTAATTACTTATTGATCTTTACAACGCGACCGGCACCAACAGTGCGGCCACCTTCACGAATCGCAAAACGCAATCCTTCTTCCATAGCGATTGGCTGAATAAGTGCAACCTTCAGCTCAGTGTTATCGCCAGGCATAACCATTTCGGTTCCACTTGGAAGCGTTACGACGCCGGTGACGTCAGTAGTGCGGAAGTAGAACTGTGGACGGTAGTTGTCGAAGAATGGTGTGTGACGTCCGCCTTCATCCTTTGAAAGGATGTAAACGCTGGCATCAAAATCAGTGTGTGGAGTAATTGATCCTGGCTTGCAACACACTTGACCGCGCTCAACATCTTCACGCTTGGTTCCACGTAGAAGAAGTCCAACGTTTTCGCCCGCGCGACCTTCATCAAGAAGCTTGCGGAACATTTCAACGCCGGTAACGGTGGTCTTTTGTGATGCTTCTTTAATTCCAACGATTTCGATTTCTTCGTTGACCTTAACGATGCCGCGCTCAATACGACCGGTGACAACAGTTCCGCGACCAGTGATTGTGAAAACATCTTCAACTGGCATAAGGAATGGTTTGTCGATTTCACGCTCTGGGGTTGGGATTGACTCATCTACTGCAGCCATCAGACCCATAAGAGCTTCAGCCCACTTTGCATCTCCTTCGAGTGCTTTAAGTGCTGATACGCGTACGACTGGGATGGTGTCTCCTGGGAACTCATATAGTGAGAGAAGTTCGCGAACTTCCATCTCAACTAGTTCCAAAATTTCTTCATCATCAACCATGTCGGACTTATTAAGTGCAACAACAATTGCTGGTACGCCAACCTGACGAGCAAGTAGTACGTGCTCTTTTGTCTGTGGCATTGGACCATCAGTTGCTGCAACTACAAGAATTGCTCCATCCATCTGTGCAGCGCCGGTGATCATATTTTTGATGTAGTCGGCGTGACCTGGACAGTCGACGTGCGCATAGTGACGCTTCTCGGTCTGGTACTCAATGTGAGCGATCGAGATAGTGATACCGCGCTGACGCTCTTCTGGCGCCTTGTCGATCTGATCAAATGGTGTGAATGGGTTTACATCTGGATATTTGTCGTGAAGCACCTTGGAAATTGCCGCAGTAAGAGTGGTCTTACCGTGGTCAATGTGACCGATGGTGCCGATATTGACGTGCGGCTTTGTACGCTCGAACTTTGCCTTCGCCACTGTGACCTCCTAGTTAATCGGTTTAGTTGAACTGCCTTTTTAGGACTGGTAGGACTACTCGCCCCGGACCTTTGCAACGATCTCTTTCGCCACATTTGCCGGAACTTCTGCATATGAGTCGAATTGCATGCTGTAACTTGCGCGGCCTTGTGTCTTGCTTCGAAGATCTCCGACATAACCGAACATCTCTGAAAGCGGCACAATTGCTTTAACAATACGAGCACCTGATCTCTCGTCCATGGCCTGAATCTGACCACGACGACTATTCAAATCGCCGATTACATCGCCCATGAAATCTTCAGGGGTAATGACTTCGACAGACATAACTGGCTCAAGCAATACCGGACCAGCAAGTTTTGCTGCTTCCTTAAATGCTGCGATTCCAGCAATCTTGAAGGCCAACTCCGATGAGTCAACATCGTGGTAAGCGCCATCAAGAAGAGTGACTTGTACATCTACAAGTGGATAACCAGCTAGCGGACCACTTTGCATGGCCTCTTGGCAACCGGCATCAACTGAAGGGATGTACTCCCGTGGAATACGACCACCGGTTACTTTGTTGACGAATTCATATCCGCCTTCAGTACCTGATGGAAGTGGGTGAACTGCAATTTGAATCTTTGCGAACTGACCAGATCCACCTGTTTGTTTTTTGTGGGTGTAATCGTGACGTTCAACTGCTTTACGAAGAGTTTCGCGGTAAGCAACCTGTGGCTTACCAACATTTGCTTCCACTTTAAATTCGCGACGCATGCGGTCAACCAAAATTTCTAAGTGAAGCTCGCCCATACCAGCAATGATGGTTTGGCCAGTCTCTTCATCTGTACGAACATGGAAAGTTGGATCTTCTTCAGCAAGACGTTGGATCGCCATACCAAGTTTTTCTTGATCGCCTTTTGTCTTTGGCTCAATTGCAATGTGCAGAACTGGATCTGGGAAATCCATAGATTCTAGAATTACTGGATTTGCAGGATCGCAAAGTGTTTCACCGGTTGTGGTGTCCTTAAGACCCATAACTGCAACGATCATTCCAGCTACAGCAGTCTCACGCTCTTCGCGCTTATTTGCGTGCATCTGATAAATCTTTCCAACGCGTTCTTTGCGATCTTTGGTGCTGTTGAGAATTGGAGTACCAGTCTCAAGAACGCCAGAGTAAACGCGAACAAATGTTAATTTTCCAAGGTGTGGATCGCTCATGATTTTAAATGCAAGAGCAGAGAAAGGTTCTTTCTGATCTGGCTTACGTAAAATCTCAACTGAGCTATCACCCATCTTGTGACCGACAATTCCGGAAACATCTAGTGGGCTTGGAAGGTAACGAGTTACTGCATCAAGCATTGGCTGTACGCCTTTGTTCTTAAATGCAGAACCACAAAGTACTGGAGTAATTTTGTCAGCAAGAGTTGCACGACGAATTCCGGCGATGATCTCTTCTTCAGTTGGTGCAACACCTTCAAGGTATTTCTCCATAAGAATGTCATCATTTTCTGAAAGAGTTTCAACAAGTGCGTGACGAGCTTCAGCAGCTTTTGTTGCAAGATCAGCTGGAATCTCTTCGACGAGGTAATCCTCACCCTTCTTTGTCTCTCCTGGCCATACAAGTGCTTTCATTGCAATTAGATCGACAACTCCAAGGAAATCAATTTCTGCTCCGATTGGAATTTGTAGAACAAGTGGAATTGCATTTAAACGAGTTTTAATCATGTCAACGCACATATCAAAATTTGCACCTGTGCGATCTAGTTTATTAACAAAACAAATACGAGGTACGTTGTAACGATCTGCTTGACGCCATACAGTCTCTGATTGAGGTTCAACACCGGCAACACCATCAAACACAGCTACAGCACCATCAAGTACGCGAAGTGAACGCTCTACTTCTACGGTGAAATCTACGTGGCCAGGTGTGTCAATAATATTAATTAAGTGCTCATCCCACATGCAGGTTGTTGCAGCAGAGGTGATCGTGATTCCACGCTCTTGTTCCTGCTCCATCCAGTCCATCGTTGCGGCACCTTCGTGCACCTCACCAATTTTGTAATTGATTCCGGTGTAAAAAAGAATGCGCTCAGTTGTGGTGGTTTTGCCAGCGTCGATATGCGCCATGATCCCGATGTTACGGACCTTGGCGAGCTCGATTGCAGTATCTACAGCCACGTTCTCAGTGCTCCTTATTACCAGCGATAGTGAGCAAAAGCCTTGTTAGCTTCTGCCATTTTGTGAGTGTCTTCGCGCTTCTTTACAGATGCGCCTAAACCATTACTTGCGTCAACTAATTCATTCATTAAACGCTCTGCCATTGTCTTTTCACGACGAAGACGTGAATAAGTTACGAGCCAACGGAGTGCAAGCGCGGTTGAACGTGCAGCTTTAACTTCAACTGGAATCTGATAAGTAGCTCCACCAACACGACGGCTACGTACTTCAAGTGCTGGCTTAATGTTGTCTAGTGCGCGCTTCAATGTGATTAGCGGATCGGCACCAGATTTTTCGCGGCAACCTTCAAGCGCATCGTAAACAATTTGTTCTGCAGTTGAACGCTTGCCATCAAGCAAAATTTTATTAATAAGCGCAGTAACAACTGGTGAGTTGTAAACCGGATCGGCAATTACTGGGCTCTTCGGAGCGGGACCTTTACGTGGCATTACTTCTTCTCCTTCTTTGCACCGTAACGGCTACGTGATTGCTTACGATTCTTTACACCTTGGGTATCTAATGAGCCGCGAATAATTTTGTAACGAACACCAGGAAGATCTTTTACACGACCACCACGAACAAGCACGATTGAGTGCTCTTGCAAGTTGTGACCTTCACCTGGAATGTAAGCAGTAATTTCAATGCCACTAGTTAGTCGAACACGTGCCACTTTACGAAGCGCAGAGTTTGGCTTCTTAGGAGTAGTTGTGTAAACGCGCGTGCAAACACCGCGCCGTTGTGGGCTGCCTTTTAGTGCAGGAGTGTTCGTCTTCGAACTCTTCTCTGCGCGCCCTTTCCGGACCAACTGCTGAATCGTTGGCATGCGTTTACCTCTCCTCTTTAATTACTAGTACTTCACTTCTTGCACTATCTCCGACCCACGCGGTCGGGTGTGTCGTATTCACCACCGATTGCTACACAAACAAAAAGTCAGTGCGGGCTGTTTTCAGTAGGGCGAGAGTAGCCGAACCACTCTCGCCTGGTCAAAACGGGTAGGTAATGACCGCCCTTACGAGCGGTTATCTACCTCAAACTCGTCGAGACGGACCGCCTCACCGGAGCCTTGGCTCTCAAATGGGGTGAAGTCGTACTCGTCATATGCCGCATAAACCGCTGCCTTTGCTGCCTCAGTAGGCTCAACTCGGACATTTCGGTAACGGGCTAGGCCAGTTCCAGCTGGAATTAGCTTGCCGATGATCACATTCTCTTTGAGGCCGACCAAGTTATCGCGGCGCTCGCCCAAGGCGGCATCGGTCAATACTCGAGTGGTCTCTTGGAATGAAGCAGCTGACAACCATGATTCAGTAGCAAGGGATGCCTTGGTGATACCCATCAACTCGGCACGACCAGAAGCAGGAGTTCCGCTATTTGCTACGACGCGACGGTTCTCAGTTTCGAAACGACCGCGCTCCACAAGTTCACCTGGCAAGAAGTTGGCGTTACCAGCTTCAAGAATGGTGATCCGCTTAAGCATCTGTCGCACGATAACTTCAATGTGCTTATCGTGAATAGCAACACCCTGTGAGCGATAAACAGATTGGATCTCTTCGCAAAGGTGTACTTGTGTTGCACGTGGTCCAAGGATACGAAGTACATCCTTTGGATCAATTGCACCAAGAAGTAAACGTTGTCCAACTTCAACACGATCTCCGTCGTTAACTAATAACTTACGAGAACGTGAAACTGGATAAGCAACTTCTTCGCTTCCATTATCTGGAGTTAGAACTAAGCGCTTACCGGTTGGATTTTTTGGATCCTCTTCAAATGTGATTCGTCCTGCGTACTCTGCGATTGGCGCTTTACCTTTTGGTTCACGCGCTTCGAAAAGTTCAACAATACGAGGAAGACCGTGTGTGATATCTCCGGCTTCGTTTACCGCACCACCGGTGTGGAAGGTACGCATTGTTAACTGCGTTCCTGGCTCACCAATTGATTGCGCTGCAATGATTCCGACTGCTTCGCCGACATCTACTAAGTGACCAGATGCAAGTGAACGTCCGTAACAAGCTGCACACTGTCCAACTTTGCTCTCGCAAGTTAGTACTGAGCGAACTTTTACTTCTTGAATTCCTGCAGCTAGTAAGCGATCAATAAGTACATCGCCAAGATCTGAATTAGCGATTGCAATTGTCTGCCCGCTAACAACAATATCTTCAGCCAAGTTACGTGAGTAAACAGATGACTCGACGTGATCTAGTTTTACTAACTCACCAGTTGCATTTACAGATGCAATTTCAAGAGTCAGACCACGATCAGTTCCGCAATCTTCTTCACGAATAATTACATCTTGTGCAACGTCGCAAAGACGACGAGTTAAGTAACCTGAGTCAGCGGTACGAAGTGCTGTATCTGCAAGACCTTTACGAGCACCGTGTGTTGAGATGAAGTACTCAAGTACTGATAGACCTTCGCGGAAGTTTGATTTGATCGGACGCGGGATAATTTCTCCCTTTGGATTTGCTACAAGTCCACGCATACCTGCGATCTGACGGACCTGCATCATGTTTCCACGTGCGCCTGAGAAAACCATCATCCAAACTGGGTTGCGACGAGGGAAGTTTTCTTCCATTGCCTTTGCAACTTCATTTGTCGCCTGGGTCCAAATTTCAATTAACTCTTGGCGACGCTCATCATCGGTGATCAAGCCCTTCTCATACTGAGATTGAACTTTCTCTGCCTTATTTTCATAAGACTCGAGGATTTCGCGCTTGCGCGGAGGAGTTACCACATCTTCGATACCAATAGTTACGCCAGCACGAGTTGCCCAGTGGAAACCAAGGCTCTTCAAACCATCAAGTGTTGTCGCAACAACAACTTTTGGATATCGCTCTGCTAAATCGTTAACGATGGAACCAAGTTGTTTCTTAGTTACGTCGTAATCAACAAATGGATAATCTGTTGGAAGTACTTCATTAAACAATGCACGACCAAGAGTTGTTTCTAGTGTGAAAGCTTCTCCTTCAACCCAACCTGGAACATCTAATCCACGTGGAGGAACACTTCCAGCTGCTAAACGAACTTTGATTCGAGCTTGTAGTGAAAGTGAGCCTTGATCGAATGCCATGATTCCTTCAGAAACTGAAGAGAATGCACGTCCATCGCCTTTCTCATTTTCAAGATATGAAGTTAAGAAGTACAAACCAAGAACCATGTCCTGTGTAGGAGAAGTAATTGGGCGTCCATTTGCAGGAGAGAGAATATTGTTGCTTGAAAGCATCAATACGCGAGCTTCTGCTTGAGCTTCTGCAGAAAGTGGAAGGTGCACAGCCATCTGATCACCGTCGAAGTCTGCGTTGAATGCAGTACAAACAAGTGGGTGAATCTGGATTGCTTTACCTTCAATTAACTGTGGCTCAAATGCTTGAATACCAAGTCGGTGCAGAGTTGGTGCGCGGTTTAGAAGTACTGGGTGCTCTGAAATAACTTCTTCAAGAACATCCCATACAACTGAACGAGCACGCTCAACCATACGTTTTGCTGATTTGATATTTTGTGCGTGATTTAAATCAACCAGGCGCTTCATAACAAATGGTTTGAAGAGTTCAAGGGCCATCTGCTTTGGAAGTCCGCACTGATGAAGTTTCAGCTGTGGTCCGACAACAATTACTGAACGGCCAGAGTAATCAACACGCTTTCCTAGCAAGTTCTGACGGAAACGGCCTTGCTTACCTTTAAGCATGTCAGAAAGTGATTTAAGTGCACGGTTTCCTGGGCCAGTTACTGGACGACCACGACGACCATTATCAAAGAGCGCATCAACAGCTTCTTGAAGCATGCGCTTCTCGTTGTTGACGATGATCTCTGGTGCGCCAAGATCTGCAAGACGCTTCAAACGGTTGTTGCGGTTAATTACGCGACGATAAAGATCATTTAGATCTGAAGTCGCGAAACGTCCACCATCTAGTTGGACCATTGGACGAAGATCAGGTGGAATAACTGGAACCGCATCCAACACCATTGATGCTGGGTGATTAGATGTGTTTAAGAAAGAAGAAACAACACGAAGACGTTTGATCGAACGAGTCTTCTTCTGTCCTTTTCCAGTTGCAATGATGTTGCGAAGTGATTCAGCTTCAGCAGCAAGATCAAAAGTCTCTAAGCGGTGCTTAATTGCAGCTGCACCCATTGAACCTTTGAAGTACATACCGAAACGATCGCGCATCTCACGATAAAGCATTTCGTCGCCTTCAAGATCCTGAACTTTAAGATTCTTGAAACGCTCCCAAACTTCATCCAGACGATCAAGTTCGCGTTGAGCACGATCGCGAACATTTTTCATTTCGCGTTCTGCGCTTTCGCGGACCTTACGACGAGCATCTGCTTTCGCGCCTTCATCTTCAAGAGCTGAGAGATCAACTTCGAGTTTCTTCTGGCGGGTATCAAGATCTAGATCGCGTTTTGTTTCGATCTTTTTCTTGTCGTTAAGCAATTTCTTTTGGTTTTGCTCGAAATCTTCGTGACGAGCATCAGCATCTACTTCAGTGATCATGTACGCAGCGAAGTAAATAACTTTCTCAAGATCTTTAGGTGCAAGATCCAGTAAGTATCCAAGACGGCTAGGAACTCCCTTGAAGTACCAGATGTGAGTTACAGGTGCTGCTAGTTCAATGTGACCCATACGTTCACGACGAACTTTTGCACGAGTTACTTCAACACCGCATCGCTCGCAAACAATTCCTTTAAAGCGAACGCGCTTGTACTTACCGCAGTAGCACTCCCAATCGCGAGTAGGTCCGAAGATCTTCTCGTCAAACAAACCATCTTTCTCAGGTTTTAGGGTTCGGTAGTTGATCGTTTCTGGTTTCTTAACTTCACCATGTGACCAACCGCGAATGTCCTCAGCGGATGCGAGGCCGATCTTCAGCTCATCGAAAAAGTTGACATCTAACATTGCTCGCTCCTCTCCTAGATCTCTTCAACGCTGCTTGGTTCAACCCGGGATAGGTTGATTCCGAGCTCTTCAGCAGTACGGAATACTTCTTCATCTGTATCTCGCATCTCAATTGCAGCTCCGTCTGATGACAGAACTTCAACGTTGAGACAGAGTGATTGCATTTCCTTAATCAAAACTTTGAATGATTCAGGAATGCCAGGCTCTGGAATATTTTCACCCTTGACGATCGCTTCATAAACTTTTACGCGACCAAGAACGTCATCGGATTTAATTGTTAGCAACTCTTGCAAGGTGTAAGCAGCACCATAAGCTTCAAGTGCCCAAACTTCCATCTCGCCAAAGCGCTGACCACCGAATTGTGCTTTTCCACCAAGTGGTTGTTGCGTAATCATTGAGTAAGGACCTGTTGAACGTGCGTGAATCTTGTCATCAACAAGGTGAAGTAATTTAAGAATGTAGATGTAACCAACTGAGATTGGATCACGGTATGGCTCGCCAGTACGTCCATCGAACAAACGTGCTTTACCGGAACCATCAACCAAACGGTTTCCATCGCGGTTTTTAATAGTTGCATCAAGAAGACCAGTGATTTCTTCTTCTTTAGCACCATCAAATACTGGAGTTGCTACACGGGTTCCTGGTTTTCCAGAAAGAGCACCGATGCGCTTTAAATCTTTAGTCCAGTCAAGATCGCTTCCTTCAACATCCCATCCTTGATTAGCTACCCAACCAAGATGTGTTTCAAGAACTTGGCCAACGTTCATACGACCAGGTACACCGAGTGGGTTAAGAATGATGTCTACTGGAGTTCCATCCTCAAGGAATGGCATATCTTCAGCCGGAAGAATCTTAGAAATAACACCCTTGTTTCCGTGACGGCCAGCAAGTTTGTCACCATCTTGGATTTTGCGCTTTTGTGCAACATAAACGCGGACCAATTGGTTAACGCCAGAAAGTAACTCGTAGCCTTCTTCGCTATCAAATACTTTGACGCCGATTACTTTTCCGCCTTCACCGTGTGGAACTTTAAGTGAGGTATCGCGAACTTCACGAGCCTTCTCACCAAAGATTGCACGGAGCAAACGCTCCTCAGGTGTTAATTCAGTTTCTCCCTTAGGAGTTACTTTTCCAACAAGAATATCGCCAGGTACTACATCAGCACCGACGCGAATAATTCCACGCTCATCAAGATCTGCAAGAACTTCTTCGCTGACGTTTGGAATGTCGCGAGTAATTTCCTCAGGTCCAAGTTTGGTATCGCGTGCATCAACTTCGTACTCTTCAATGTGAATTGACGAAAGCACATCATCTTGAACTAAACGTTGGCTCAAAATAATTGCATCTTCGTAGTTGTGACCTTCCCATGGCATAAATGCCACAAGTAAGTTTTTACCAAGTGCTAATTCGCCGTTCTCAGTTGATGGACCATCTGCAAGAACTCCGCCAGCCTCAACGCGCTCGCCAGTTGCGACGATTGGTTTTTGGTTATAACTAGTGCCTTGGTTTGAACGACGGAACTTCGCTAAGAAGTAAGTCTTATAAGAAGAATCATCTGCCATAACAGTGATTGAATCTGCAGATACTTCAGTAACAACGCCGGCTTTTTCGGAAAGCACAACATCGCCAGCATCAACAGCAGCGCGATACTCCATGCCAGTTCCAACAAGTGGAGCTTCGGCGCGAAGAAGTGGCACAGCCTGACGCATCATGTTAGATCCCATAAGCGCACGGTTAGCATCATCATGCTCAAGGAATGGAATCATTGCCGTTGCAACAGAAACCATTTGGCGTGGTGAAACATCCATGTAATCAACTTCTTCAGCCGGGATGTATTCAACTTCTCCACCTTTACGGCGAACTAATACACGTGGCTCTGCGAAGTGACTTGAATCTGTAAGTGGAGCATTTGCCTGAGCAATGATGTGCTCATCTTCTTCATCCGCAGTTAAGTAATCGATGTGATCGGTAACTTTTCCTTTATTAACTTTGCGGTAAGGAGTTTCAATAAATCCGAATGGCGTAATGCGACCAAATGTTGCCAACGAACCGATCAATCCAATGTTTGGACCTTCTGGAGTTTCGATTGGACACATACGACCGTAGTGAGATGGGTGAACGTCACGAACTTCGAAGCCTGCGCGCTCACGTGAAAGTCCACCAGGTCCAAGTGCTGATAAACGGCGCTTGTGAGTTAGACCTGAAAGTGGGTTTGTCTGATCCATGAACTGCGAAAGTTGGGAAGTTCCGAAGAACTCCTTGATGCTTGCAGTGATTGGACGAATATTGATCAATGTTTGAGGAGTGATCGCTTCTACATCTTGTGTGGTCATGCGCTCACGAACTACGCGCTCCATACGAGACAAACCGGTACGAACCTGGTTTTGGATCAATTCACCAACGTTACGAAGACGACGGTTTCCGAAGTGGTCGATGTCATCAGTTTCAATGCGAACTTGTCCGCGAACTGAATCCATTACAACTTCACCAGCGTGCATCTTTACGATGTACTTAATCGCAGAAACGATATCTTCAATAGTTAGCAAACCTTTACGAAGATCGTGATCAAGACCAAGTTTCTTATTGATTTTGAAACGACCAACTTTTGCCAAGTCATAACGTTTTGGATTGAAGTAAAGATTTTCAATAAGTGTTTGTGCAGCTTCACGTGTTGGTGGTTCACCTGGACGAAGTTTGCGGTAGATATCTAACAAAGCATCATCTTGGGTAACGGTGTGATCTTTTTCAAGAGTTCCAACCATTGATTCGTACTCACCGAAGTGCTCGCGAATTTGTGCTTCATCCCAACCCAGTGCCTTTAAGAAAACAGTTACTGGAATTTTGCGCTTACGATCAATACGTACGCCAACTAAATCTTTCTTATCAACTTCAAATTCCAACCATGCACCACGGCTTGGAATGATTTTTGCAATTAAAACATCTTTGTCTGAGTTCTTCTCAGGATCACTCTTCTCAAAGTAAACACCAGGAGAACGAACAATCTGCGAAACAACAACGCGCTCTGTTCCGTTGATAACGAAAGTTCCACGTGATGTCATCAGTGGGAAATCGCCCATGAATACTGTCTGGCTCTTAATTTCACCAGTGATGTTGTTGGTGAATTCTGCAGTTACGAAAAGTGGAGCGGCGTAAGTAATGTCGCGTTCTTTGCACTCTTCAATTGCATACTTAGGTGGCTCGAAGCGGTGATCGCGGAAAGACAAACTCATCGATCCTTGGAAATCTTCGATTGGTGAGATTTCTTCGAAGATCTCTTCCAAACCTGATTGCTTTGGAATCTCGCCACGTGTGGTGTTTTCAGAAACGGTTAGGCGATTACGCCACGCATCATTTCCTAGTAACCAATCCATACTCTCTGTTTGCAGAGCAAGGAGGTTAGGCACCTCAAGTGGTTCGCGAATCTTGTTAAAAGATAGACGACGGGAATTAGTTGATTTAGTTTTCAAAGCTTCGGGTCCTTCCGAACTCGCAACGGACAGTAAGAAATCACGTGCAGGCCATGGGGTCACCACCGCTATATGCGAAGACCTTAGCTTTAGGGCAAAACTGGATAGGAGGGCAGGCTATCGTTCAAAAGGTGGGGATGTCCAACTCGCGCTGGAAACCCCCACCTGATCAAATCTTGAACCCAGTGAGCAGAGTATTTACTGCTTACTTGACTGCGACGGTAGCGCCGGCAGCTTCGAAAGCAGCCTTTGCCTTGTCAACGGTCTCTTTGTTTGCCTTCTCAAGGATGTTAGATGGAGCACCATCTACTAGATCCTTGGCTTCTTTCAATCCGAGACCGGTGAAGGTACGGACCTCTTTGATTACTGCAATCTTCTGAGCGCCAGCGTTTTCAAGAACGAGGGTGAACTCATCTTGAGCTTCAGCTGCTGCTGGAGCTGCTCCGCCTGCAGCCGCTGCGGCAACTGGTGCTGCTGCGGTTACATCAAATTCAGTCTCGAAAGACTTAACGAACTCGGAGAGCTCAACCAGGCTCATCTCTTTGAATTGATTTAATAGATCTTCAGTGCTGAGTTTTGCCATGATTTATGCCTCTTCCTTATTGTTTTCGATAACTGGTTCTGGAGCTACTACTTCTTCAACAACTGGTGCTGCTTCTGCAACTGCTTCTGCAACAACTTCTACGGGTGCAACAACATCTACTGATGCGGCTACTTCGGTTGGGGCACCAGATTCCAACTTGATTCGCAACGCATCAAATACGCGCGCAGCTTTTGCGATGGAGCCCTTCATTGCGCCAGCAAGCTTGGCAAGAAGAACCTCACGAGATTCGAGGTTGGCTAATTGCATAACCTCTTCTTTAGTAACGGCTTTACCTTCGTAAATTCCACCTTTGATAACCAAAAATGGATTTTCGCGGCTGAAGTCGCGCAACATACGTGCGGCATCAATTGGATCGCCTTTAACAAATGCCAATGCTGAAGGACCTTTGAGCATCTCATCAGGAATTGGAACACCTGCTTCGCGAGCTGCAATTTTAGTAAGAGTATTTTTTACAACGGAGTATTTGGTGGTGCTTCCAAGTGTGCGACGAAGCGCTTTCATAGAAGTCACCGACAATCCGCGGTATTCAGTGACAAGAGTTGCTTGTGATGTACGGAAATCTTCCGCCAATTCACTTACAGCTGATGCCTTCTCAGGTTTTGCCATTTACGACTCCTCTAATCTTCAACGTTCACTTGTTCCTGCATCTACTAGCTCTTGAAAAGCAAAAACCCTCGTACGCATCGAATAAACGAGGCATCGAGGGACTCGTGTACTCCTGCGTGGGTCTCGCTTTCGCGAACTTCGATCCCTTTCGGGATGGCCTACGGTCTTCGGGTACTACTTACTTCTTGTGCTACTTGTACTGCTGATGAAGCTAAGAGTAGGCGCCGAAGCGCCCACCCGTCAAAACCGCTGATTTACTAACTAGTTACCAGCACTCTCACGCACGATATTTGGATCTACCTGAATTCCAGGTCCCATCGTGGTTGAGATAGTGGCTTTCTTTACATAACGACCTTTTGATGAAGATGGTTTTGCACGCATAACCTCTTCCATCGCTGCAACATAATTCTCAAGAAGTGCTTCTTGTGAGAATGATGCTTTGCCAATTATGAAGTGAAGATTTGAATTCTTATCAACGCGGAATTCAATTTTTCCACCCTTGATGTCATTGATTGCTTTTGTAACATCGGTGGTAACTGTTCCGGTCTTTGGGTTTGGCATTAAGCCACGTGGTCCAAGCACTTTTCCAAGACGGCCAACTTTACCCATTAGATCTGGAGTCGAGACGACTGCATCAAAATCTAAACGACCTTTGGCAACTTCATCAATTAATTCATCTGAACCAACGATGTCTGCACCAGCTGCACGTGCTTCTTCAGCGCGCTCGCCTCCTGCAAAGACAAGTACACGTGCTGTCTTTCCAGTTCCGTGTGGCAAATTCACAACGCCACGGATTGCTTGATCAGCTTTGCGAGGATCAACACCAAGTGAAAGTGAAACTTCCACAGTTGAGTCGTACTTTGTTACAGATGTTTCGCGAGCCAAACCAACAGCTTGGCTAGGTGTATATAAGTTGTCGCCGTTAATTTTTTCGGCTGCTGCTAAGTATTTCTTACCGCGCTTCATTTCTGCTCCATTCTAGTTAAATGAAATTTTCATTTAACTGTTGGGTTGTGGTTAGCGAGCAAGCAAGCTCTCCCACACTTTCTGATTTAGTTATTAACCGTTGACAGTGATGCCCATTGAACGAGCAGTACCGGCAATGATCAAACTTGCTGCCTCAAGATCGTTGGCATTTAGATCTGCCATCTTGAGAGTTGCAATATCACGCGCTTGTGCCATCGTGATGTTGCCAACTTTTACTTTGTGAGGAATTGCAGAACCTTTTTCAAGGTTTGCAGCTTTCAAGATCAGACGTGATGCTGGTGGAGTCTTGGTTACGAAAGTAAATGAGCGATCTTCGTAAACACTGATCTCAACCGGAATGATCTGACCTTTCTGGCTTTCAGTCGCGGCGTTGTAAGCCTTGACGAAATCCATAATGTTTACGCCGTGCTGACCGAGAGCAGGACCAACTGGTGGTGCAGGTGTTGCTGCGCCAGCTTGGATCTGCAACTTAATCATTGCGGTGATCTTTTTCTTAGGTGCCATGTTTATTCCGCCTATATCTTCTGTACTTGACTGAAGGAAAGTTCAACTGGAGTCTCGCGTCCAAAGATTGAAACAAGGACTTTGAGTTTCGCCTGCTCAGGCATGATTTCGCTAATTGATGCAGGCAAAGTTGCGAATGGGCCATCCATAACAGTTACGGATTCGCCAATTTCAAAATCAACCACCTTAATTTGTGGTCTTTCAGATTTCTTAAGTGGACGTGGAGCAAGAATTGCTTCTACTTCTGAGAATGTCAGTGGGTTTGGATTATGGCCATGACCAACGAATCCGGTCACTCCTGGAGTATTACGAACAACAGTCCAAGATTCATCAGTTAAATCCATGCGCACAAGAACATAACCAGGGAAAACATTTCGAGTAACTTGTTTACGCTGACCGTTTTTAATTTCAGTGATCTCTTCTTTTGGAACTTCAATCTGATAAATAAAATCTTCCATGTTCAGAGATTGGATTCTGTTTTCAAGGTTTCCTTTTACGCGATTTTCATAACCAGCGTAAGAGTGAATTACAAACCAATCGCCAGGGGCGTTGTGAAGTGCTCTGCGGAACTCAGCTAGAGGATCGTCAAGAACTTGACCGTCATCATCAAGAGTCACATCTTCATCAACTACTGGAGCTACATCTTCTACAAGCACTACATCCGCGTGCTGAACTTCGGAGGTAACAACTACTTCAATCACTTCAGCTAATTCCGCTGATTTCTCATGCGCTGAATTAAGTTCATTTGCTGATGCAGCTAACGCTGCTGCAAATGGATCGTCAACCATTGTTACTCCTTTCCGCTAAATCTCTATTAACCAAAAACCCAGAAGGTAATTTTGGTAAGCACAACATCAAATAGTGAAACGACTGCAATTATGAAAGTTACGAAAACTAAAACAACTGCCGTGTAAGTCGACAACTGCTTGCGAGATGGCCAGACAACTTTGCGCAACTCTGAAACAATTTGGCGATAGAAAAGTCCTGCGCGCGCGAAAATATTTAAGCGCTCATTTACTGCGCCTTCTTTCTCGCTCATCACAATTCCTTTCTTTCGTTAAAACTCATTTGATTTGTCGCAGGGCAGAAGGGATTTGAACCCCCAACCCCCGGTTTTGGAGACCGGTGCTCTACCAATTGAACTACTGCCCTCCAGAACTTCAAGGCCTTACCCAATCAGGAGCCACTAAGTAACTCAAAAGCGGGGAAGATCCGAAGCGCTAGACGGGTGAGTGTAGAGGCTGAGGTGGGGTCGGGTCTAACTCGAGCGGTCGCCTAACTAATCCAGCCAAATCTAAGAAAGGAAGACCGGCTCGCATTCCTATTAATTAGTGGCAGGATTGCCCCTTATGAGCCCAAATCAAAGCCGAATCTCCCGCCGAATCGCCGCTATCGCCGAATCAGCCACCCTTGCTGTTGATGCCAAAGCCAAAGCCTTGAAAGCCGCCGGTCGGCCAGTGATTGGTTTTGGGGCTGGGGAGCCTGATTTCCCAACTCCAGGTTACATTTTAGATGCAGCTGAAAAGGCAATCCGGGTTCCATCAAATCATCGTTATACCCCAGTTGCAGGTTTACCAGAATTGCGCGAAGCGATTGTCGCGAAAACTAAACGTGATTCAAATTTTGATATTGCAGTTGAAAATGTTTTAGTAACAAATGGTGGGAAGCAAGCTGTATTCCAAGCAGTTGCCACAATTGTTGATGAGGGCGATGAAGTAATTCTTCCTGCTCCTTATTGGACAACATATCCAGAACAGATTCGTATCGCTGGTGGAATTCCAGTTGAAGTTTTTGCAGATGAAACAAGCAATTATTGCGTGACTGTAGAACAACTTGAAGCAGCACGTACGCCAAGAACTAAAGCACTTATTTTTTGTTCTCCTAGCAACCCAACCGGATCTGTTTACACAGTTGAACAAGTTCGTGCAATTGGTGAATGGGCACTTAAGCATGAGATCTGGGTTTTAACAGATGAAATTTATGAGCACTTACTTTACGACGGAGCTACTGCTCCATCGCTTCCAGTTATGTTTCCAGAGTTACGTGATCGCACAATTGTGTTGAACGGTGTTGCAAAAACTTATGCAATGACCGGTTGGCGCGTTGGCTGGATGGCTGGACCAAAAGATATTATTAAAGCTGCAACAAATTTACAATCACACATGACTGCAAATGTTGCAAACGTTTCACAACGTGCAGCTATCGCCGCTCTTACTGGTGATTTGAGTGCTTCAAATGAAATGAAAGTTGCATTTTTGCGCCGCCGTAATTTAATTGTAAAAATGTTAAATGAGATTGATGGTTTTTCATGTCCAACACCACAAGGTGCTTTCTACGCTTACCCAGCTGTGCATGGGGTTCTTGGAAGAGAGATTCGCGGAAAGAAACCTCAGACAAGTAGCGAGTTAGCAAATTTAATTCTTGACGAAGTCGAAGTTGCTGCAGTGCCAGGTGAAGCATTTGGTCCTTCAGGTTACTTGCGATTCTCATACGCATTAAGTGATGAAGATTTAATTGAAGGTATTACCCGTATTAAAAACTTAATTAATCAAGGGTAAGACCGATTAGGCGCACCTCTGGGGTGAGCATGATTCCGAAATTATCGTTCACCGCTTTGCGGGCTTTTTTAGCCAACTCAATAATCTCTTGAGCTGTTGCATTATCTGTATTGCAAAGTGCTAATACGTGTTTGCTTGAAATGCCGGCTCCTCCAAGGCGATCGCCTCGAGAAATTCCAGAGTTTTGTAACAACCATGCTGCTGAAACTTTAATTTTGTTGTCTCCGACAATCCATCTTGGCGCTTCTTCAGGTAATGCTTTAGCTACAGAGGTACTCACAACTGGATTAGTAAAGAATGAACCAGCTGACCAAGTGTCAGAGTCTGTTTCATCAAGCAACATCCCTTTACTCTTTCTTAATTTCAATACTGCAGCTCGGCATTTTGCTACTTCTACTCGTGAACCAATTTCAACGCCTAATTCATTCGCTAATTCACGATACATAATTGGAGCAGACAACTCCCCAACTTTTAATTGAAAAGTCACATCTAAAACAACCCAGCGGTTTGGCTCTTCTTTAAATAAAGACGTTCTATATCCAAAGCCACATTGATTTGCAGTAAAAGTTACGATCTCTTCTCTCGAGCGATCGTACGTACGGACTCTGGCAATAAATTCGGCAACTTCATGACCATAAGCACCTACGTTTTGAATTGGAACTGCTCCAACTGTTCCCGGAATTCCACTCATCGATTCAAGTCCGCTAAAGCCTTGTTCTATAGTTCGTTCAACAAAACTTTCCCAATTTTCTCCCGCACTTACGGTAATTGTTCCACCCGAACATGCATCTTGATCAAGAGAAGAGCCGGTGCTTTTGATAACTAATACGGTTCCAGCAAAACCTTGATCACTAATAAGTAAATTTGATCCTGCACCGATAATCAGAATTGCTTCTTTGCCGGCATTTTCTACGGCAGCAATGATTTCACTTTCATTAGTGGCAACGACTAGTTTTTTAGCGGGACCGCCAACTCGGAATGTACTTAATTTAGCTAGTTCCATGATTTATGCCTTAATCACAAAAGCACGAGTCATACCAAGTACTTTTTGCTCATTTGAAATAACGGTCAAATCAACTCTAATCTTTTCCTCGGTAATTTCACCGATCTTTCCACTAACTTCTAAAGCGGTGGTCGAATCTGCCTCAACAATAACTGGCTTAGTGAAACGAGCAAAGATTTCAACTACTTTGAACTCTTTATTGCACCAAGTATTTAAAGCTTTTCCGGCGAGCGCCATGGTGAGCATTCCGTGCGCAATTACATTTGGTAAGCCAACGCTTTTAGCGAACGCCTCATCTAAGTGAATCGGATTTAAATCCCCACTTGCTTTTGCATAATTGCTCAGCATCGTTCGATCTAATTGAAAAGTTTGTGTAGGCAATTCAGCACCAACTTCGATTCCGGTTAGCGCACTCATTGTTGACCTCGGAAGACTAAAGTTGACCAAGTGGAAGTAACTATCTCATCGCCCACAAAAAGATCAGATCTCAAAGTTAAAATATCATTACCGGCCATAGATTTGACCGCTTCGATTTCGCTATCCGCGCGGACTTCTTCATCGACTTTTAAAAAACGGTGATGTATAAATCTTTGATCGCCGTGTACTACTCGACTCCAGTCCAACCCAAGTTCTGGAGCAATACGTTCTGCCTCATTCAAGGTATAGCGAATTGGAAAAGTTGGAAGTTGGGAAATTTGAGTATCGGGGGTTTCACCAATCGATGTTGCAAATGCGCTCAGATCTTTTTGATTAACTCTTTGCGTATGCGTTCCCAGAAATTTACGCCCGACTAGGTCGGGGGCGACCATGATTTAGCGGGTCTCCCGGTGAAGTGTGCTGGCTTTGCAGCGCGGGCAGAACTTCTTCATCTCCATACGATCTGGATCGTTACGGCGATTTTTCTTGGTGATGTAATTGCGTTCTTTGCAATCCACGCAGGCCATGGTGATCTTTGGGCGGACATCCGCACTCTTACTTGCCATGGTCATGCTCCTATCTAATTTAGCTCCACTTTCGTGAAGGTCTGAGCGTACCCGTTCTCGCCCTAAGGCGAGAAATCGAGTAGCGGAGGCCGGACTTGAACCGGCGACACAGCGATTATGAGCCGCTTGCTCTACCAGGCTGAGCTACCCCGCCGAGCCCCCCAACGGAATCGAACCGTTGACCTTTTCCTTACCATGGAAACGCTCTACCGACTGAGCTAGGGGGGCAATACTTCTTTCTTCACTGCTTATTTGATTGAACAGGTAGAGGGTACACGCCTCTATTGCTCTACCAAAATGAACCTAGAAAGCAGCGCCGATGTACTTCTTCTCGAGGAACTCATGGACTCCATCAAAGCCACCTTCGCGGCCAAGTCCACTTTGCTTGTATCCGCCAAATGGGGCGGCTGGGTCAGAAATCACTCCGCGGTTGATTGCCACCATTCCAGATTCCATCGCTTCGGCAACTTTGAGCGCACGGCCCAAATCTGCTGAATAGATGTAACTGATCAAGCCGTACTCAGTGTCATTTGCTAAAGCAATTGCTTGCTCATCAGAATCCACTGTAACTATTACGGCAACTGGTCCGAAGATTTCTTCTTTTAATATTTCATTATCTGCTGCAACTGTAAGAACTGTTGGTGGGTAGAAAGCTCCATCGCCATCAGGAGTTTTTCCACCAAGCTTTAACTCAGCTCCTTGTGCAATTGATGCGGTTACTAGATCAGCAATTTTATTTCGTTCTTTTACCGAAACGCTTGCACCTAGTTGAGCACCTTCTGTTAATCCTGATGCCATTTTAATATCCGCCATTGCTGCTGTTAACTTTTCAGTAAATTGTGCAGCAACTTTTTTAGAAACATAAAAACGATTTGCAGCAGTACAAGCGGCTCCGCCATTACGTAACTTGGCAATCATCGCTCCCTTTACTGCTTCATCAATATCTGCATCATCCAAAACGATAAATGGTGCGTTTCCGCCTAACTCCATAGAGGTGCGGATTACACGATCTGCTGCTTGCTTTAAAAGAATTTTTCCAACTTGAGTAGATCCGGTAAATGAAAGATTTTTCAATCTTGGATCTTGAAGTAAGCGAGTGATTGCTGGACCAGCAGGAGTTGGAGTGATCACATTTACAACACCGGCAGGAACGCCTGCACGATGCAAAATATCAGCGATGGCCAAAGTAGTAAGTGGAGTCTCAGTTGCAGGTTTAACAATTACTGTGCAACCAGCTGCAATTGCCGGACCAATTTTGCGAGTAGCCATAGCTGCTGGAAAATTCCATGGAGTAATTAATAATGAAACACCAATTGGTTGGTTAGTAACAATGATTCGTTTGTCCCCGCTTGGTGAAGTGCGGAAATCTCCCTCGATGCGAACTGCCTCTTCAGAGAACCAACGGAAAAACTCAGCTGCGTAAAGAACTTCAGCTTTTGCGTCAGCGAAAACTTTTCCATTTTCGCGTGAAACTAATCTCGCCAGATCATCTGCTTCTGCAATCATGATTTCAAAGGCACGGCGAAGCATTTCACCACGTTGACGTGACGGGGTTTGTGCAAAAGATGGAAAAGCTGCTGCTGCAGCATTCATCGCGGCATCTACTTCTTTCTCTCCAGCGATAGCAATTTCGGCAATAACCGAACCATCACTTGGGTCATAAACCGGGTGGCGACCAGCGCCCTCTACCCATTTGCCATTGATATATAGATCGGAGAAGATCATTTAGCGCCCCCATGTTTGCTGATATCTAGATCAAGCGGTTTATTTCTAACTACTTTGTTGAATAACTTTCCAATTCCAGCAACATCTAATTCAATGACATCTCCAGGATTCAAGACTTTGTCTTGTTCTGCGCCAGATCCGTCTCCAACTGTTCCGGAACCAAAAACTTCGCCCACTTGTAAATGTTCATTCCAAGATGCATAAGCAATCATTTGTTCGAATTTCCAGTGCATGTCATTTGTATTTCCATCAGTCCACTGAACTCCATTTATCCACGCCTTCATGGCAAGTGAATAAGGATCTTTGATTTCATCAGCAGTAACTAAAACTGGACCTAGTACATGTGCGCCAACAAAATCTTTACCCTTGGCGGGCCCAAGCCCAACGGACATTTCTTGGGATTGAATTGCACGTGCCGAAAAATCATTGTAAATCGTGTATCCATAGATGTGATCCCGAGCATTCTCAACTTTGATATCAATTCCAGATTTGCCAATCACAATTGCAAATTCAAACTCTAAATCTAAAACTTCTGCATACTCTGGAAATTCAATCTCTTGTTTGTGCGCGCCAATACTGGCTGCGTTACCTTTATAAAACACTGGACGTTTGTACCACTCGGCCGGAATCTCGCGATTTAATTTAGGAAAAACATTTAATAAGTGTTTTTCGAAAGACATAAAATCTCGCAAAAGTGGTGGAGCAGTTATTGCGGGAAGATGAGCTATGTCGGCAGCCTTGTATCTAATCTGTGCAAGATTAGGGGCGCTCTCCCATCCATTTTTCAAAACAGCAGCAACTGCTTTTTCAGCTAAATCACGGGCTCTGCCGCCACCTTGAATAAATCCTAAAGTTGAGGCTGGGCAGAGCGCATTTGTAATTCGCTCTGCACCAATCTCATCCAAACCTTCTGAGGCAAGTAAAGCTCTCGATGCTGCAGTTAAATCAATAATCTCCCCCGCATCGGCATCACCTGAAACAAGCGCGCCAAGATGCCGGGTTCGGCCTACTGAAGTAACTGTTGCAAAAGAGAGTAATTTCATTAGCCAATAACCTGCTCGTAAATTTCGCGCTCGCGCTTTTCAAGCAAAGGAACGATTATTCCTTCGATGATCTCTTTGAAGTGAGGAGTTTCGCGGTGAGCGGCAATTGCTGCTGCATCACGGTAGACCTCATATAGGCAGTAAAGGTTTTCATTTTCTGGATCGATATTGGCGTTATAAACCAAACATGCTGGCTCATCAGCTTTAACGCGAACTGCCATCTTTTGCAGTGCTTCTTTAACTGCAGCTGAGTTTCCAGGATTTACGTAGTAACGAGCGATCAGTACAGCGGCCATATTTTTGCCTTTCTAGTTTGGTTTAGTTATTACTTAGAAAAAACTGGATTATTTAACAAATTGTTTAAGTTGTCTCCCATGATCTTATCCAAATCTGCTTTTGGAAGATAATCACAATGTGTTCGAACAACTTCGATTGCCTGGGTGTAAGTCAACATATCTCGCGAGGCTGGGAAATCTGAAGCCCAATAAAGCCGATCTGCACCATAAGCATCATAAATTGTTTTAAAAAGTTCTTGAGACTGCTTGTAAGGAAAATCATATTTTTCAATTGAGTTGTAGTTAAACCCAGAGATTTTAATGCCGATATTTGGAATCTCTGCACTCTTAACTAACTCTGCGATGTCATTCTTGCTATATCCCGCGCTGGTATTTGCCGGCATTGACATGTGGTGAACCAAAAATGGCAAGGTTGGGTTGGCTTTAGCAATTTCCCGCAAATCTGGAAACCAAGCAGGTGAGATTGCCATTGAAGCAACCACTTTTAGCTCTGCTGCTGTTGCAAAAAATTCCTGTCCTTCATTCGTATGGAACCAGCCATCGTTTTCTGCAGTTACATAGTGAGTGAAACCTTTTGCGTTATTGCGCGATAACTCTTCGCGTAAACGAGCAACAGCTCCTGGCTTGTGATGGTCTTTACGCCAAACACAATCAACATCTACCCAAGCGGAAATTCGATCTGGAAATTTTTTAGCAAATGAAGATACATAATCATTGTTATCTTCATTCCCAAATCCGTCGCCGCCTTCTCCATCACCGATGCGCGCACATACGACTGAAGCCCGAGTTACGCCATGCGTATCCATTTCATACAACAACGCTTCAAGTGATCCACGATGATCTGGATCCGGTACCGATTTGTCATATGGCCATCTGCGCCAAGCATGGCAATGGCTATCTGCGATCATCTTATTTTCCGGATCTTCCAGCGACGACGCGATCAGTAATTTGCGCGCGTGGTTCTGCGCCATCAACCCAACGTTCCAACTCTTCAACCATCAATGTGAAAAATCTAGGTTGAGCTTCGACAGTCATGCCGCCAATGTGAGGTGAGAGGAAGACGTTACGCATTCCACGTAATGGTGAATCAACTGCGATTGGTTCAGGATTATGCGCATCTAGACAGAACCATGCATCTTCTTTGGCAGCCTTGGCGATTAAGGCAGGGACATCTACACATCCTCCGCGTGAAACGTTTACAAATACTGCTCCAGGCTTAAGCATCGCTAACTCTTTTTCAGCGATCATGTTGCGCGTCTTAGCGGTATCTGGAGCAAGACAGATAACTACATCGCAATCCATTACTTTTTCAAGTGATGCAAAGTTAACATCTAGCGCATCTGCTAATTCACGAGGTGCAAAAGGATCATAAGCAAAGATCTCATTACGGAATGGAGTTAAGAATTCGCGTAAGCGCCATGCAATATGACCAAAACCGATAATTCCAACACTCTTGCCAGTTAATTCACGGGCTGGTGGCTTGGTGCGGTAATCATCATGACTCATTTTCTTTCCAGCGATAATGTCGCGAAAACGTGCATGTTCACGTAAACCAATTAATGCGAGCGCAAGTGCCCACTCAGATACTGGCCATGATGATGAGTGAGTTGTATCAACCACCATAACGCCAGCTTCTTTAGCTGCAATTACATCGATGCGACCGGCAAAACGATCACCTTCAAGTTCGCCAACAACTTTTAATTTCTTGCCAGCATCAAAAATTGGCTTAGTAATTCTTGGGCCACCATGACAGACGATCAATACATCTAGATCTACTGCGAATTTAGCAAAACGTGCTTCAACTTCTGGGTCCACTGGAATGTTTACCCAATCAGATGGGACGTCATACTCTTCAATTACGACATCAGCTATTTTGCTCAAGCGTTCTAAATCGCGTTTTTCTAAATAGAGGGCGCGAGTTTCAGCAGAACATGCGATCCCAATTTTAGGTTTACTCATCGAAGTGCCACCGAACCATCTTCACGAAGGTCTGGATTTATTCCATGCATAGTTACTGGTGGATTTGTTGCAAAGAATGCGTCATTGATTTCCATGCCAAGACCTGGCTCATCAAATGGATACAGCCAACCATCTTTTACAAGTGGGATTCGCTTAACCATCTGTTGTACTGGATCAACATTTTGATCCATGTGTTCTTGCGCTTCCCAGTTAGGCGCAGTGATACCCATGTGAATATGTGCCATGGTTGCGATCGCACCTGATGGAACTGCGTGCGGCAAAATTCCTTGATGATGAGCTTCAGCCATCGCGCAGATTTTGCGAACATGGGTAAAGCCACCAGCGATTCCGATGTCAGGACGTACAAATGCAAGACCAGCATGTTCGATGTACTCACGGAACTCATAAATAGAGGTATTACGTTCTCCTGCAGCCATTGGAGTTTTCACCTTCGCAGATACTTCAGCAAATGAAAGCACGCTATCTGGTGGAATTGGATCTTCAACAAAGAGTGGGCGGAATGGCATCAACTCTTCAATTAACGCAACCGAGTTTCCTGGTTGCATATTGCGGTGAAGTTCAACTCCGATATCCAAAGTATTTCCGACTGCATCGCGAAGTGAGGCCATACGGTCTACTAAGTCAGCAATTTTCTCCGCATGACGCATCAAGTGATGATCATGTTGATGCAAAATAATCTTAATTGCGGTGTAACCCTCTTTTTGGGCTTTAAGGGAATCGTTAATTAGCTCTTCTTTGGTACCCCCCCAAACAACTTTCATTCCGCGAACTGCTTTGCGGCTACGTCCACCAAGCAAATGCCAAACTGGTGTTTCAAATACTCGTGCACGGATATCCCACATCGCTTGATCTATTGCGCTGATTGCGCCACCGAGCATCAATCCACGCCATCCAAGTGCGCGATACATTTTTAGCCAATTCTGTTCTACATCATGAGCATCTGCACCAATTAAAAATGGTTCGAAGTTGCGAATAACTTCAGCAACTGCGTTTGGGTATGCAAATGCGGTTGACTCACCTACGCCTTGAATTCCATCTTCAGTAGTAAGGCGAACAAAGCAGGACATGCCTGCGGCAAAAACTTCAACTTTGGCGATGCGTGCAGCAGATTTCATTATTTGCCTTCCGGTGCTGGATAGATGTAATCAGGTTGGATTCGAACTTTTGGTGGAGAAATTAATTCAACGATTGCGCTAATTCCATCTGGTGGTTGGAAGTAAGCAAATGCACCATCGCCTTCGGCACCAAAACCAGCAGCACTTTGTAGCGGTGTAAATCCACGAGCAATGAAATCGGCGACCGCAGCTGGATGATCTTGCACAATGCAACCTACGTGATTCATGCCTTCACCAGTTGAATCTAATTGGTCACGAAAAATACTTGGTCCATGAAGTGGCTCTACTAATTCAAATTGAAGGTTTCCAGAAAACGCCATTGCATGGCGAATTCCAAAATCTGTTGCTTCTCCTTTATAAATACAATTTCTTAATCCAGGTGATTTAAGTGTGTAAACAGTCCAAGGACCAATTCCTAAATTATCTGCCCAATGTTTAACTGCCTTATCTAAATCTTTAACAACATAGGCGACTTGATGAAACTTTAATTCTTCGCTCATGATTAGCGCCTTTCTAAAGATTGATCGATCTCATCCTGATATGCGTGTATTTTGCCAGTCAAAACCTCATCAACTGAAACTTCACGGCCAGCTACTCCTGATTCAAGAATTGCGTAAACCACGGCAAGTGCACGAAGGCCACCCATGCCGTCAACTTCTGGAGCACGCTTATTTAATACAGCGTCTATGAAGTCATCAATTTCAACTGCCAAATAACCAGAGTCAACTGCGGCCCATGCTGCGCCTTTGCCACCAGTTCCATCCGGACCTAACACTGCTTTCGTAACATCATTTATATTTAAATGTGTTCCAGTTTTAGCAATCTCAGCTACTAATTCAGCGCCCATAAGTTTGCGCTCTCCGAGTTGCACAACAACATCTCCATCTGAGCGATCCCCTGGGACCAACATTGAACCTTTAGTTCCATGCAAACTTCTTTGTCTGTGACTGATGCCAGGACCAGATGGAAGGTATGTGTACTGAACATCAATTCCATCTGCAGTGCGCATGCTGGCAAACAGTGCATCTTCACCAGTTGGGATGATCGACTCATCTCCATCTTTTGTGTAACGAATTGGTTCAGCAATAATTCCGCGTCCCCAAACTCGCTCAACTGGGCCTACGAAATATTCAATGATGTCTGCGTAGTGAATACTCATATCAATTCCGATTGAGCCACTTTCTTTCATATGGCGCCACTTGCTGATGATGATCTTGTCATCTCCGCCAGCC
>CAIUXE010000085.1 GCA_903902965.1 uncultured Actinomycetes bacterium | reverse complement strand
GTTAAATCTGGTGATTTGATTTTGGTCGATGCAGGTGTTGAAGTTGAATCTCATTACACGGCGGATATCACGCGGACCATTCCGGTAAACGGAAAATTCAATGAGGCACAACGTAAAATTTATGAATTAATTTTAGCAGCACAGAGTGCCGGTATTGCAGCCGTAAAACCTGGAGCGAAATATCGCGATATAAATAATGCATGTATGAAAGTTCTGGCTGAGGGCTTGCATGAGCTTGGTGTGCTTACGATTTCAGCCGAGGAGTCATTAAAACCTGAAAACGGTCTTCACCGCAGATGGAGTGTTCACGCCAGCGGACACATGTTGGGCCTTGACGTTCATGATTGTGCAAAGGCTCGCAGCGATCAATACCTTGATGGAATTTTGCAAGTGGGCCAAGTTTTAACTGTTGAGCCTGGCTTGTATATTCAACCGGATGATCAATTATTTCCTGCTGAATATCGAGGAATCGGTGTGAGAATCGAAGATGATCTTTTGGTTACGGAAAATGGATCTGAGAATCTGAGCGCAAAGCTTCCACGCACAGTTTCTGAGATTGAGAATTGGATAGTCGAATTACAGAAGTAATTAAATAGCTAAAAATTTGCCTAGCGCCGCAAAGATGAAACCAATACTTATATTGGCAAATAAATTAAGTAGAAATCTCTTTGGTTTATGTCTTTGTGCATCTAGATCAATTGCGAAAGTAGACCAAGTTGTTAATGCTCCAGAAAATCCCGCACCGAGAAGTGCGCTTACCTCTGGTCCAGTATTACTAACTAATCCAAGCAAGAAAGATCCGGCAGCATTCACAATCAAAATACCAAGTGGAAATTCAAATCGCCTTCGAAAGGCATGATCTACTACATATCGAATTGGGGCTCCTAATCCGGCACCGAGCACAACCATTAACACTCTCATTGCGATACCGGCCTACGAATAATTCGTAATAACGCAAGTGAAGTTAAAACAGTTGCGCTTACATAAAACCCAGCCGCGGCTATGGATACATCAAGTGCACCAACATCTAATGCGCTGAAAGTTGTGAATCCACCACAAAAACCTGTCACCAGAAATAATCTTTGTTCTGTTGAGAGAGTTATTCGATACAGAAAAATTCCAGCTAGTGCAACGCCAGAGATATTCACAATAAAAGTTGCGATTAATCCTGAATTTATTAACTCTGCGATTGTCCAACGAGACAGAGAGCCCACGACGCCACCAAGTGATACATATGCGAGGTGGCGCGCTTTAATATTCAACCTTAAGAGATGCCTTCTCTTTTGCTAATTTTTGATCCAAGCCAACGAATTGGATCGTATTTGGTATCAACAACGCGCTCTTTCATAGGGATGATGGCGTTGTCAGTGATACGAATATGTTCTGGGCAAACATCTGTACAGCACTTCGTGATGTTGCACATTCCAAGACCGTGTTCTTCTTGCGCCGTTCGCTTGCGATTGCGCAAAGTATCTAGTGGATGCATATCTAATTCAGCGATGCGGATGAAGAAACGTGGGCCAGCAAATGATTTCTTGTTCTCTTCGTGATCACGAATAACGTGACAGGTGTCTTGACACAAGAAACATTCAATACATTTGCGGAATTCTTGGCTGCGCTCAACATCGATTTGTTCCATACGCGCTTCACCAGGTCCAAGATTTGCAGGTGGTGAATACGCTGGAATTTCCATTGCTTTTTTGTAATTGAAAGAAACATCAGTTACTAAATCGCGAATTACTGGGAAAGCGCGAAGTGGCGTAACGGTAATAGTTTCATCCTCTTTAAAGGTATTCATTCGGGTCATGCAAGCAAGACGTGGTTTTCCGTTAATCTCCATTGAACAAGAACCACATTTTCCAGCTTTGCAATTCCAGCGCACAGCTAAATCAGGCATCTGTGTTGCTTGAACGCGGTGAATTACATCAAGTACTACTTCACCCTCATTGGCTTCAACATTTATATTTTGGAAATCGCCTTGGTCTTTATTGCCACGCCAGATCCGTAATTTCACTTGACGGCCCATCAGTTGGAACCACCTTTCACTGAAGCTAACTCTTCATCGGTGAAGTACTTAGCAAGTTCGTTTGGATCGAATAACCCGGCTAACTCTTTGCTCATCATTGTGGCTGGTTTTGCTGTTGATGAGGTTCCATCTCCATCAGCGGCGCAAACCAAATTAATTTT